>NZ_JBFAZJ010000004.1:0-295873 GCF_040681715.1 Streptomyces sp. NPDC051582 | reverse complement strand
CGTCGGGAGCATGTCGTCGTTGAGCCACGTCCCTCACGTGCCTCATCGAGCCTTACGAGTCTGAGCTGCTGAAACACTTGACAACCCTAGATAACCGTCGTGCCCATGGCGTATTCAGAAGTGGACATGCCCGCGTCGTCCGCACGACCGGTCAGCGCCGACCGCAGACGAAACCAGATGATCCTCATGACAACCTCCTGTTTGATTCGGATTCTTGACGTGATCTCAGAGATGATCCGTGGGTTCTTTCGGCGCCTGGTTGTGAGCCGAGTTGCCGGAGTTTCCCCTGTGACTTCAGGTGGAGGAGAGAAGGCCGGAGGCCATTCCGATCACCACCGGGGCCACTCCGACCGCGAGAAACGCGGGGAGGAAACAAAGCCCCACCGGAGCGGTGACGAGGACCGCCGCCCGCTGCGCCCGGGCACCCGCCTGCCGGGCCCGGTCCTCGCGCAGGGCCGTCGCGAGCCGGGAGACCGGCTCCGCGGCCGGAGCCCCCGTCCGGGCGGCCCGCTCCAGGCATTCCGCGAGCGCCCGGGCGCCCGGTATCTGCGCCAACCTCCCCCACGCGGCGCCCGGTTCTCCACCGAGCCGCAGCTCCGCCCCGGCCAGCGCCAGCCGCTCGCCGACCGGACCTCCCAGCGATTCGCCGACCACCTCGGCCGCCTCCACGGGCGCCGCCCCCGCCGCCAGGCAGGCGGCCAACAGATCGGCCGCGAACGGCAGCTGGCGCTCCGCCTCCCGCGGATCCACCCCGGCCGGCGGCCGCGCCCGCCGCAGCCAGCGCCACACCCCGATCGCCGCCCCGCAGCCGGCCAGCACCCCCGGCCACCCGCCGACCAGTACCCAGGCCGCCAACAGCGCCCCCACCGGCCCGGCCCACGCCGTCGCCACCACCCGCATCCCGGACCCGAACACCGGCGCCCGACGCTCCGCCGGCGCCGACAGCAGCACCGCCATCCTGCGCCGGGCCGCCCGCGCCCGGACCCGGGCCGCCACCGCCGAAGCCGTGCACAGCGCCGCCACCGCGAGGCACAGCGCCATCCCCAGCCTGTGGATCACGAACTCGCCCATCACCGCTCCCCCGCCCGTACGATCCGCCTGCACCACAGCAGCCCCAGCGCCTCCAGCACCCCGCCCGCCAACAGGCAGCCCCACCCGACCGGGGTGTGCAGCAGCACGCGCAGCGGATCCGCCCCGAGTCCGGTACCGATCAGCAGGCCGACGAGCGGCAGCAGGGCCAGGACCACCGTCGTCGACCTGGCTCCCGCCAACTGGGCCCGCAGGGACTCCTGTCGGTCCCGCTCGGCCCGCAACGCCCCTTCCAGCCGGTCCAGTCCGGCGGCGAGCCCCGCACCCCCGTCCACCGAGATCGACCAGCAGGCGGCCATCCCGGCCAGCCCTTCCGCGCCGGGCTCCCGCGCTGCTTGCCGCAACGCCGCGGGGACGTCGCCGCCGAACGCGGCGGCGGCCAGTACCGCCGCCTCCGCCGGGCCCGGACCGCCCGGGCCCGCTGCCGTCCGCCGCATCGCCGCCGTCAGCGCCTGTCCGGGCTGGGCCCCCGCCCGCAGCTCGCCCACCGCCGCCCCGCACAGCGCGATCACTCCCTCGGTCCGGGCGCCCCGCTCGCGCTCCCGCCGACGGACCCGCAGCCACCTCCGCACCAGCGGCACCGCCCCCGCGCCCGCCACCAGCGGGATCACCGACCCACCGAGCAGCGCGACCACGAGCCCGATCCCGAGGCAGGACCACTCCCGCCACCGCTCGGCCCTCACCCGTACCGCGACCACCAGGCGCTCCCCGTGCAGCGGCCCGCGGGGCACCACGGACCCGCCCCCGGCCAGCACCACCCGGGCCCGCCGGGACACCCTGTCTCCCCCGGCCAGCGCCCAGGCGGCCGTCCCCGCGCAGAGCACCCCGGCGAACAGCGGCACCGGCACCGCGCCCACGCCGTTCACCGCGCACCCCGCAGCAGCGGACGCAGCCGCTCCCAGCCCCGCTCCCGAGCAAAACCCCGGGCGGACCAGCGCAGCGCCGGTACGGTGACCACCAGCCCGGCGGCGTCGCGCTCCAGCACGTGCACCTCGGCCACCCGGCGGCGCCCGGCCCGGTCCCGGACCAGGTGGACCACCAGGGTCAGGGCGGCCGCCAGCTGGCTGTGCAGAGCGGCCCGGTCCAGCCCGGCGGAGGTCCCGAGGGCCTCCAGCCGGGCCGGCACGTGCGCGGCGGCGTTCGCATGGACCGTCCCGCACCCGCCTTCGTGGCCCGTGTTCAAAGCCGCCAGGAGGTCGGCCACTTCGGCGCCCCGGACCTCGCCGACGACCAGCCGGTCCGGCCGCATCCGCAGCGCCTGGCGGACCAGGTCCGCCAGGGTGACCAGGCCCGCCCCCTCCTGGTTGGCCGGCCGGGTCTCCAGGCGCACCACGTGCGGATGGTCGGGGCGCAGCTCGGCCGAATCCTCGGCCAGGACGATCCGCTCGCCGGGGCCGACCAGCCCCAGCAGGGCGCTGAGCAGGGTGGTCTTGCCGGTGCCGGTCCCGCCGGAGACGAGGAACGACAGCCGGGCCTCGACCATGTCCCCGAGGAGGCGCTGCCCGCCGGGCGGGAGCGTGCCCGCCTCGACCAGCTCGTCCAGCGTGAACGCCCTCGGCCGCACCACCCGCAGCGACAGGCAGGCCGAGCCGACCGCCACCGGCGGCAGCACGGCGTGCAGGCGGGTGCCGTCGGGCATCCTGGCGTCCACCCAGGGCCGGGCGTCGTCCAGGCGCCGGCCCGCGACGGCGGCCAGCCGCTGGGCGAGCCTGCGCACGGCATCGACGTCGGCGAAGGTCACCCCGGTCAGCTCCAGCCCGCCGCCACGGTCCACCCACACCCGGTCCGGGGCGGCCACCAGGACATCGGTGACCTCCGGGTCGGCGAGCAGCGCCTCCAGCGGGCCGGCCCCGACCAGTTCCGACCGTAACTCCGCGGCCACCCCCAGCACTTCCGCATCACCCAGCAGCCGGCCCTGTTCCCGCAGGGCCGCCGCCACCCGGGCCGGGGTCGGCTCCGCCCCGCTCTCGGCGAGCCGCCGCCGCACCGCGTCCAGGAGCACGGCGCTCATACCGCCACCCCCTGGACGGGGCCGAGCGCCCGCCGCCAGAAGCCGTCGCAGAACCGGGCCAGCGCTCCCCGGCCCTGCCCGCCCGGCGGTTCGCCCTCGGCGACCCGCCCCGGGAGCCCCACCTCGACCGGCACCTCCCCGGCCAGCGGCACCCCCAGCAGCCCGGCCACGGCTTCGGCGTCGAGCCCGCCCGGACAGCGGCCCCGTACGACCACGCGGACATCCCGGGCCACCATCCGCACCCCGGCCGCGACCCGCCCCGCGGCGGCCACCGCCCGCAACTCGCCCGGCACCACCATCAGCACCAGGTCGAGCTGGGCCAGCGCCTCGGCCACGGCTTCGTCCACCCGCCGGGGCAGGTCGACCACCACCACCCCGCCCCGGCGGCGCGCGGCGGCCAGCACCGAGCGCATCGCGGCGGGCGGCACCGCCACCCGGTCCCCGCGGTCCCAGCTGAGCACCCGCAGTGCGTGCAGCTCCGGCAGGGACTCCTCCAGCGCTCCGGCGCCCACCCGGCCCCGCGAGCCCGCGAAGTCCGGCCAGCGCAGCCCCTCGGCGCTCTCGCCGCCGAGCAATACGTCCATTCCGCCGCCGAGCGGGTCACCGTCGATGAGGATGGTCCGCTCCCCGGCGCGGGCCGCCCGCAGGGCGAGGGCGCAGGCGAGGGTGGAGGCCCCGGCCCCGCCGCTGCCGCCGATCACCCCGACGGCGAGGGCGGGTTTTCCGGCGCCCTCCACCACATCGGCGATGCGGTCGACGAGCCGGCTCTCGGCATCGGGGAGCCGGAGCACCTCCTCGGCGCCGATCTCCACCGCCCGCTGCCACACGAGGGGGTCGTCGAGGTCCCGGCCGACGAGCAGCACGCCGGCCCGGCGCGGGGCTCCGCGCACCCGGCGGGCGGCATCGTCCCCGACGAGCACGAGCGGCGCGGACTCCCATCCGCTCCCCCCGCCCGTCTCCAGGGCGGCTCCGGAGCCGCTTTCGCCCCTCCCGGCACCACCGCCACCACCGCCTCCGCTTTGCTCGGGCACCGCATGGTGCACATGCGGTTCGGCGCCGGCCGCCGCGCACAGCCGCAGCAGATCGTCGAGCAGCAGCGGATCCTCGGTGATGATCAGCGGCCGCCCGCCACCAGGGGCTGCCCCACCAGGAGCGCCCAATGGCCTGATTCCGCCTGCTTCCGCGCGCTCGTGCACTTCACACGACTTCGATCCAGCCACGATCTCCGCCCCCTTCTCACTGCAAATCCCAGCACCGCGGACTTCGCGGCTGGAATCACCGTGGGGGCATCCCGAAAAAGACGTGGATCTTGCTCCAAAACTGTGGACAACTCACACCCTGTGAATAACTCCATCACCCCAACAGGTGAGTTCCAGAGCGCGGCGGAACCACTACGCAGCGTCACGAGTTTGGAGGGGAGAGGGCCTTCGCCGCGCAGGGCCCGCCGAGGAAGGAGGGCCGCGGGAATGGTCACTTGGGACCGAAGGCAGGGACGCAAACCGCGTCCGGACATGCGACGACCCCCGCCGGGGGGGAGAGCGGGGGTCGTCCCCACGGTCCGACTCGGGGGGGGAGGAGCCAGACCGGGTTAGCACGGTCGCGAACGATCCGTGACTTCCATGGTGTACCCGAGAGCCTTCTTAGGCAAACCCACGCGCCACACCTTACGCCGAATGGTGGGCGCATATGCTCGGGGCGTGGAAATCCAGCCCTTGCCGCACTCGTCGCCCCGCACCGCCGCCTTCTTCGACCTGGACAAGACGGTCATTGCGAAGTCGAGCACTCTGACGTTCAGCAAGTCCTTCTACCAGGGCGGCCTCATCAACCGCCGAGCCGTGCTGCGCACCGCCTACACGCAGTTCATCTACCTGGTCGGCGGAGCCGACCACGATCAGATGGAACGGATGCGTGAGTACCTCTCCTCCCTCTGCAAGGGGTGGAACGTCCAGCAGGTGCGGGAGATCGTCGCCGAGACCCTGCACGACCTGATCGACCCGCTGATCTACGACGAGGCCGCGTCCCTGATCGAGGCGCACCACACGGCCGGCCGCGACGTGGTGATCGTCTCGACCTCCGGCGCGGAAGTCGTCGAGCCGATCGGCGAGATGCTCGGCGCGGACCGGGTCGTCGCCACGCGCATGGTCATCGGCGAGGACGGCTGCTTCACGGGCGAGATCGGGTACTACGCGTACGGGCCGACCAAGGCCGAGGCGGTGCGCGAGCTCGCGGAGTCCGAGGGGTACGACCTGGCGCGGTGCTACGCGTACAGCGACTCGGTGACGGACATTCCGATGCTGGAGGCGGTCGGACACCCGCACGCCGTCAACCCCGACCGGGCGCTGCGGCGGGAGGCGGTGGCGCGGGAGTGGCCGGTGCTGGTGTTCAACCGGCCGGTGCGCTTGAAGCAGCGGCTGCCGGGACTGTCGATGCCGCCGCGGCCGGCGCTGGTGGCCGCGGCGGCGGTGGGTGCGGCCGCCGCCACCGCCGGGCTGGTCTGGTACGCCAGCCGGCGACGGGCGAGCGCATTGGCCGCCGCGGCTTCCGCCTGACCGGTCGGGGGGGGCTCCGCCCCCGGTCCCCCGTGCCTCGGAGACCCGGCGGACCGCCTCTCCGGACCGCCCCGACCTGCGAAATCAGGGGCTGTCCGGTTCGCCCCGCCGTGTCCTGGAAAGTAAAAAAAGTGGGCAGGGGTTCCACTTGTCAGCGAAGCGGAGTACAAAGGAGTCAACGGCCCGCGAGACCAAAGAACATCCGAGAGGATCATCTTTAAAACGCAGTAAGGCCCACGGACCGAAGCATGAACGCCGAGCACCCACGCGACGTCGACCCGTCGATTACGGGCCAGCCGCACCAGGTGACGGGCAAAGATCCCGGCCTGATGGGCAACCATCGAGGACGCTTGGTAACTGGGCGCGAGTGCCAGCGGCGACACCAAAGCAAGACGGTGTCGCCGCAACCACGTTTCGCCCCGACCCCGCCTCGCGTGAACCCCGCCTCGCGTGAACCCCGCCTCGCGTGAACGCCGCTTCGCCCCGACCCCGCGTCGCCGCGCCCCCGCGATCAGGGCCTTACGCCGCGCCCCGCTGCAGCGCCTCGCAGACCGCCGTCGACTCGCGGACACCGAGCTCGATCGCGCGGCCGCAATGCGCGATCCAGGCGGCCATCCCCTCCGCGGTCCCCGAGAGGTAGCCCTGGAACGCCGTCAGGTACGCGTCCCGGCCCTGCTCCGCGTGCCCGACCTCCGCCGGACAGATCGCCTTCGGGTCCAAACCGCTGTTGATCAGCACGATCCGCTCCGCCGTCCGCGCGACCAGCCCGTTGTACGAGCCGAACGGACGCAGCGCCAGCAGCTCGCCGTGCACCACCGCCGACGTGATCAGCGCCGGGGCCGAGCCGCCCGCGATGATCAGCCGGGACAGGCCGTCGAGCCGCCCCGCCACCTCCTGCGCACTCGGCAGCGGCGCGGTCACGAAGGGCTCGTCGACCGGCTCGCCCGCCAGCCGCGGGCGGCCCACCACATCGCCCTCCGCCGTCGACCCCGACGCCACCAGGTGCAGGCGCGCCAGCACCCGCAGCGGCGACTGCCGCCAGATGCTCAGCAGCTGCCCGGCCTCCGCCGTCAGGCGCAGCGCCGCGCCCACCGTGCGCGCCTCGGCCTCCGCCCCGAAGTCGGTGCGGCGGCGCACCTCCTCCAGCGCCCAGTCCGCCCCGGACAGCGCCGCGCTCCCGCGCGCACCGCGCAGCGCGGCCTCGGAGGTGATCTCCCCGCTGCGCCGGCGCATGACCCGGTGCCCGTAGACCCGGTCCACGGCCTTGCGTACGGAATCCACGGATTCGGCGACGCCCGGGAGGGAGCCCAGGGCGGCCATCGGGTCAGAAGCGCTACTCATAAGTAGGGAGCCTACGCACTGCGGGCGCCCGGCACCGACCCCTCCTTGGAGTGGTCTTCTTCACGTACCGGCACCACGGAAAGCGACAACACCACTACGCTTGGTGAACATGAAGATCGCTTTCGTGGGAAAGGGCGGCAGCGGCAAGACGACCCTGTCCTCCCTCTTCATCCGCCACCTCGCAGCCAATGAAGCCCCTGTCGTCGCGGTGGACGCCGACATCAACCAGCACCTCGGCGCCGCGCTCGGACTCGGCGAGGAAGAGGCCTCCGCGCTGCCCGCGCTGGGCGCGCACCTGCCCCTGATCAAGGAGTACCTGCGGGGCTCCAATCCGCGCATCGACTCCGCCGACACCATGATCAAGACCACCCCGCCCGGCGCCGGATCGCGCCTGCTGCGGGTCACCGAGGACAACCCGGTGTACGAGGCCTGCGCGCGCACGCTGCTGCTCGACGGGGAGCCCGTGCGGCTGATGGCCACCGGCCCGTTCACCGAGTCGGACCTGGGGGTCGCCTGCTACCACTCCAAGGTCGGCGCGGTGGAACTCTGCCTCAACCACCTGGTCGACGGCCCGGACGAGTACGTCGTCGTCGACATGACGGCCGGCTCCGACTCCTTCGCCTCGGGCATGTTCACCCGCTTCGACATGACCTTCCTGGTCGCGGAGCCCACCCGCAAGGGCATCTCCGTGTACCGCCAGTACAAGGAGTACGCGCGGGACTTCGGGATCGCGCTCAAGGTCATCGGCAACAAGGTGCAGGGCACGGACGACATCGAATTCCTCCAGGACGAGGTCGGCGAGGACCTGCTCGTCACCGTCGGCCACTCCGACTGGGTGCGGGCGATGGAGAAGGGCCGCCCGGCGGCGTTCGAACTGCTGGAGGCGACCAACCGGCTCGCCCTCCAAGCCCTCCAGGACGCGGCCGACGACTCCTACGCCGGCCGCGACTGGGAGCGGTACACCGCGCAGATGGTCCACTTCCACCTGCGGAACGCCGAGAGCTGGGGCAACGCCAAGACCGGGGCCGACCTGGCTGCCCAGATCGACCCCGATTTCGTCCTGCGGGAGAGCCCGGAGTTCCCTACTCCTCTCCCGACTCCTCTTCGGCCGGCTCCGCAGCCGGCTTGACCGCGGGGGCGGCCGGCTTGGCCGGCGGCCCCGCCGTCAGGAACTTCGTCCAGCCCTCCTTGGGCGCCTCGCCGACGTCGAGGCCGCGCATCCACTCCAGGGCCTTCGGGTCCTGGGCGTCCAGCCAGTCGACCAGCTCGCGGAACGGCACGCAGCGGACCTCCTTCTGCGTGCACATCGACTCGATGGAGTCCTCGACGGCCTTCATGTACGTGCCGCCGTTCCAGGACTCGAAGTGGTTGCCGATGATCAGCGGCGCGCGGTTGCCCGCGTAGACCCGGTCGAAGGCCTGCTGGAGGCCCTCGCGCATCTGCTCGCCCCAGTACGCGTGCTGCGAGGGGTCGCCCTGGGTGGTCGTACCGGACTGGTTGACCAGGTAGTTGTAGTCCATGCTCAGCGTGTCGAAGGCGCGGCCCGGCATGGGCACCAGCTGGAGCGGGACGTCCCACAGCCCGTCCGTCTTCTTCGGCCAGATCTGCTTGCTGATCCCGCTGGAGTCGTAGCGGAAGCCCATGTCCTTCGCGGCCAGCATGAAGTTCTTCTGGCCTTCGAGGCAGGGGGTGCGGGCGCCGATGAGCTCCTTGTCGTAGTCGAACGGGAGCGGGTCCATGCTCTTGAGGTCCGGCGTGTTGGTCTTCCAGCCCTTGACGAACGACTTGGCCTGGTTGATCTCGCTCTTCCACTCCGGCACGGACCAGGTCCCGACGCCGCCGTCGGGGCCGCAGAAGTGTCCGTTGAAGTGGGTGCCGATCTCGTTGCCTTCGAGCCAGGCCCCGCGGACCTGGGCGGCCGTGTCCTTGATGCCCTGGAGATCGCCGAAGCCGATGTCCGAGCGGCCGGACTCGTGCTGCGGGGCCGTATAGAGGGAACGTTTCTCCTCAGGAAGCATGTAGACGCCGCTGAGGAAGTACGTCATCCGGGCGTTGTACTTCTTGCCGACCTCGCGGAAGTGCGAGAAGAGCTTCTGGCTGTCCTCTCCCGCCCCGTCCCACGAGAACACCACGAACTGCGGCGGCTTCTCACCGGGCTTCAGCTTCTGCGGCTTCCGCACGTTCGGCTGCGCACCCGTGTACGCGGTCGAGCCGTCGCCGATGAGCCGGTTCACGCTGCCGGGGGCGGCCTCCGGGGGCGGGCCCTTCTTGGCGTTCGGCCCGCCGGCGGGTTTGGCGGGTCCCGAGGTGCTGCACCCGGCGACGCCCAGCACCAGCGCCGTGGCGACCAGGCCGCCGGCGATCTTCTTCGTGGCGGCGATCATCCGTCCACCTCTCCTCGCAGTTCCATCGCGGGTCTTCCGTGCCGCAACGTCCCATGCGGTCCGCCGTGAAGATGATGTGACAAGCCGTACAAAATGCTTAATCACCCCTGAGTGCTAATTCCTAGTCCATTTGCTCCCATTCCCTATCGCGATCCTTTACTCTCCATTACCTTTCATTTACTGAGTGTTGAGACTCCCGCCGCTTCACCCCTCCGCAGAGGAGACGGGACCTATGACAGCCACCTCCCCCCAGGTCGACCGCGCGCCCGGCAAGGGCAACCGAGCCGATCTCCATGCCGACCTGTCCGCATCCCTGACCGTGTTCCTGATCGCCCTGCCGCTCTCCCTCGGCATCGCGCTCGCCACCGGCGCCCCGCTCCAGGCGGGCCTGGTGGCCGCGGCCGTCGGCGGGATCGTGGCCGGGCGCCTGGGCGGCACCCCCCTCCTGGTGAGCGGACCCGCCACCGGACTGACCGTCGTCACCGCCGAGTTGATCCAGCACTACGGATGGCGCACCACCTGCGCCATCACCGTGCTCGCCGGCTGCTGTCAGCTCGGGCTCGCCGCGCTGCGCACCGCGCGCTCCGCGCTCATGGTCAGCCCGGCCATCGTCCACGGCATGCTCGCGGGCGTCGGCGTCACGATCGCGCTGGCCCAGCTGCACATCGTCCTCGGCGGCACCCCGCAGAGTTCCGCCGTCGCCAATGTCCTGGGCCTCCCCGGCCAGTTGGCGAACCTGCACCCGGCCGCGCTCGGCGTCAGCGTCCTGACCCTGGTCGTCCTGCTCGGCTGGCCGCGGCTGCCCGGGCGGGTCGGGCTCGCGCTGCGCAAGGTGCCGGCCGCGCTGGCCGCCGTCGCCACGGCCACGGCGTTCGCCTCGCTGACCGGGCTCACCCTGCCCCGGGTGGACCTGCCGTCCTGGCGCAGCCACGCCCTGCCCGAGCTGCCCGAGGGCCCCGTTCTCGGGATCATGGCGGCGGTCCTGACGGTCACCCTGGTCGGCAGTGTGGAATCCCTGCTGTCCGCGGTCGCCACGGACAAGCTGATCGCCTCCCAGCGGCGTACGGGCAAGCGTCCGCCGCGCGCCGACCTCGACCGCGAACTGCGCGGCCAGGGCGCGGCGAACGTGCTCTCCGGCCTGCTGGGCGGACTGCCGATCGCGGGCGGTGCCGTCCGCAGCGTGGCCAACGTCAAGTCCGGGGCCGTCAGCCGCCGGTCGGTCATGCTGCACGGGCTGTGGATCCTGCTCGCCGCCGCCCTCCTCGTCCCGGTCCTCGACCTGATCCCGCTCGCCGCGCTGGCCGCCCTGGTGATGGCGCTGGGCGTGCAGATGGTGAACGCGACGCATCTGCGGACGGTCACCCGGCACCGCGAGATCGCGGTCTACGTGACGACGATCGCGGCCGTGGTGCTCGGCGGGGTCCTGGAGGGGGTCGCCATCGGCATCGCGGTGGCCGTCGCGATCGCGCTGCACCGGCTGGCCCGGACCCGGATCACCGTGGAAGTCCAGGACGGGGTCCACCGGGTGTGGGCGCGCGGGCAGTTGACCTTCCTCGCGGTGCCGAGGCTGAGCCGGGTGCTGAACCAGATCCCGCCCGGCGGACGCGTGGTGGTGGAGCTGGACGGCTCGTTCATGGACCACGCGGCGTACGAGACCCTCCAGGACTGGCAGCACGCCCATCTGGTGCACGGGGGCTCGCTGGAGGTCACCGGCCGCTCCATCGCCCGGATGGCCGGGGCGGGCCGCACCGCCGACCGGACCCACGCGGCGCACGAGTCCCACCCCGCACACTCGGCCCATTCGGCGCACTCGGCCCACTCAGCACACACGGCCCATCGCGCCGATCAGCGCTCCCACCGCGGGACCCATCGCGGCGGGCACCAGTGCTGCCGCCCCTGGACCCCGTGGATGAACCACTGCGACCACCGCCCGGCGGCCGAGCCCACGATCCCCGCCGCGGCCGCGGCTCCCGACGCGATGGAGGCCATCGATGCGTCGGTCCCGGCCCCGCCCCCGGCCCCGCGCCGCCGCGGAGCCGGCCAACTGGCCAGCGGGATCAGCGCCTTCCAGCGGGACACCGCGCCGCACGTCCGCGAGGAACTGGCCCGGTTGGCCCGGGAGGGGCAGCGGCCCTCGCAGCTCTTCCTGACCTGCGCCGACTCCCGCCTGGTGACCAGCATGATCACGGCCAGCGGCCCCGGCGACCTGTTCACGGTCCGCAACGTCGGCAACCTGGTCCCCCTGCCGGGCGCCGAATCCACGGACGACTCGGTCGCGGCGGCCATCGAGTACGCGGTGGACGTGCTCAAGGTGGACAGCATCACGGTGTGCGGGCACTCGGGCTGCGGGGCCATGCAGGCACTGCTGAACTCCGCGCCCGGGGCCCCGATGACCCCGCTGCGCCGGTGGCTGCGGCACGGGCTGCCCAGCCTGGAGCGGATGGCCAGCCGCCACCACGCCTGGGCCCGGATCGCGGGCCGGCTCCCGGCCGACGCGGTGGAGCAGCTGTGCCTGACCAACGTGGTGCAGCAGCTGGAGCACCTGCGGGCGCACGAATCGGTGGCCCGCAGGCTCGCGGAGGGCACGCTGGAGCTGCACGGGATGTACTTCCACGTGGGCGAAGCCCAGGCGTACCTGCTGTCGGAGGGCGAGGACTTCTTCGACTGCCGGGTCTTCGACAGCGTCGGACACCAGGCCGCGGAGCACGCGGGGCAGCACGCCTGAAAGATGACCGGATGACCGGATGACCGGATGATGACCGAATCGCCGTCGTCGGCAGATCCGGATCATGGACGCGGACGAACCGGTAACCTCCGGTATCCGTGTCACACAGTGGCCCCTTCCCGCACCCTGCAGCGGGAGGGGGCCACTCTGCACGTCCGCCCGACCGTGATATAGGTCTAAACCAATTTTCGGCTACCCCTTGTCACCAGGGCCGCTGACTGATGAGCTATGCCCGGGGACACAACGGACACCCTGGGAAAGGGAGATGTCGTGAGCAACGAAAGCCTGGCCAACCTGTTGAAGGAGGAGCGCCGATTCGCTCCTCCCGCCGACCTGGCCGCCGCCGCCAACGTGACAGGGGCTGCGTACGCACAGGCCGACGCGGACCGGCTGGGTTTCTGGGCCGAGCAGGCCCGCCGCCTGACCTGGGACACCGAGCCGACCGAGACGCTCGACTGGACCAACCCGCCCTTCGCCAAGTGGTTCGCGGACGGCAAGCTGAACGTGGCGTACAACTGCGTGGACCGGCACGTCGAGGCCGGCAACGGCGACCGCGTCGCGATCCACTTCGAGGGCGAGCCCGGCGACAGCCGCGCGATCACCTACGCCGAGCTCAAGGACGAGGTCTCGAAGGCCGCCAACGCCCTGACCGAGCTGGGCGTCCAGGCCGGCGACCGCGTCGCGGTCTACCTGCCGATGATCCCCGAGGCCGTCGTCGCGATGCTCGCGTGCGCCCGCGTCGGCGCCGCCCACTCGGTGGTCTTCGGCGGCTTCTCCGCCGACGCCGTGGCCTCCCGCATCCAGGACGCCGACGCCAAGCTGGTCATCACCGCCGACGGCGGCTACCGCCGCGGCAAGCCCAGCGCCCTCAAGCCCGCCATCGACGAGGCCGTCGCCAAGTGCCCGCAGGTCGAGCACGTGCTCGTCGTACGGCGCACCGGCCAGGACACCGCGTTCACCGAGGGCCGTGACGTCTGGTGGGACGAGATCGTCGGACGCCAGTCCGCCGAGCACACCCCGCAGGCCTTCGACGCCGAACACCCGCTGTTCATCCTGTACACCTCGGGGACCACGGGTAAGCCCAAGGGCATCCTGCACACCTCCGGCGGCTACCTCACGCAGGCCGCGTACACCCACCACGCCGTCTTCGACCTCAAGCCGGAGACCGACGTCTACTGGTGCACCGCCGACATCGGCTGGGTGACCGGGCACTCGTACATCGTCTACGGGCCCCTCGCCAACGGCGCCACCCAGGTCATGTACGAGGGCACGCCGGACACCCCGCACCAGGGCCGGTTCTGGGAGGTCGTGCAGAAGTACGGCGTCACCATCCTGTACACCGCCCCCACGGCGATCCGCACGTTCATGAAGTGGGGCGACGACATCCCCGCGAAGTTCGACCTGTCGAGCCTGCGCGTGCTGGGCTCGGTCGGCGAGCCGATCAACCCCGAGGCCTGGATCTGGTACCGCAAGCACATCGGCGGCGACCGCTGCCCGATCGTGGACACGTGGTGGCAGACCGAGACCGGCGCGATGATGATCTCCCCGCTGCCCGGCGTCACCGAGACCAAGCCGGGCTCCGCCCAGCGCGCCCTGCCGGGCATCGGAGCCACCGTCGTCGACGACGAGGGCCACGAGGTCCCGAACGGCGGAGGCGGCTACCTGGTCCTCACCGAGCCGTGGCCGTCGATGCTGCGCACCATCTGGGGCGACGACCAGCGGTTCATCGACACCTACTGGTCCCGCTTCGAGGGCCGCTACTTCGCCGGCGACGGCGCCAAGAAGGACGACGACGGCGACATCTGGCTGCTGGGCCGCGTCGACGACGTGATGCTGGTGTCCGGCCACAACATCTCGACCACCGAGGTGGAGTCGGCGCTCGTCTCGCACCCGTCGGTCGCCGAGGCGGCCGTGGTCGGCGCCAAGGACGAGACCACCGGCCAGGCCATCGTGGCCTTCGTGATCCTGCGCGGCAGCGCCTCCGAGACCGACACCCTGGTCGGCGAGCTCCGCAACCACGTGGGCGCCACGCTGGGCCCGATCGCCAAGCCGAAGCGGATCGTTCCCGTCCAGGAGCTGCCGAAGACCCGTTCGGGCAAGATCATGCGGCGCCTGCTGCGCGATGTCGCCGAGGACCGTGCGGTCGGCGACGTCACGACCCTGGCCGACTCCTCGGTCATGGACCTGATCCAGAACAAGCTGCCGTCCGCCGCCAGCGAGGACTGATCACGGGCCGCACCGACCCGCGGACCGAGTGAGAAGGGGCATCCGGCGCGTCGCGCTGGATGCCCCTTTCGCGCATAAAGTGAAGATCGCCGGATACGTTCTCGCGCGACCCTGTAAAGTACGAGAAGCGTAAAGAATGCAAGTCCACAGGGTGCGCCGGGAAGTCTGGTCGGCAATGTGCTTCGCCATGCCGTCCAACCCACCCGGAGGTGTCCCCCGTGGCCGCGCCCAGCCCCACCGACCGCCACGGCCGCAAGTTCCTCGGCAGGCTCTCCCTGCCCGAGCGGCGCTTCGTGGCCGACGCCCTGCGCGCCGAGACCGTCGGCGGCGTGCTCCTGCTCGTGGCCGCCATCGCCGCCCTGATGTGGGCGAACATCCCCGCCCTCTCCGCCAGCTACGCGGACGTCAGTAACTTCCACATCGGCCCCGCCTCCCTCGGCCTGGACCTCTCGCTCCAGCACTGGGCGGCCGACGGACTGCTGGCGATCTTCTTCTTCGTCGCCGGCATCGAGCTCAAGCGCGAGCTGGTCGCGGGAGACCTGCGCGACCCGAAGGCGGCCGCCCTCCCGGTGATCGCCGCCGTCTGCGGCATGGCCGTGCCCGCGCTGGTCTACGTACTGGTCAACGCGGCCGGCGGCGGCTCGATGGACGGCTGGGCGGTCCCGACCGCCACCGACATCGCCTTCGCCCTCGCCGTCCTGGCCGTCATCGGCACCTCGCTGCCGTCCGCCCTGCGCGCCTTCCTGCTGACCCTCGCCGTCGTCGACGACCTCTTCGCCATCATGATCATCGCGGTGTTCTTCACCAGCGAGATCGACTTCCTGGCCCTCGGCGGCGCGGTCCTCGGCCTGGTCGTCTTCTGGCTCCTGCTCCGCAAGGGCGTCCGCGGCTGGTACGTGTACGTCCCGCTCGCCCTGGTCATCTGGGGCCTGATGTACAACAGCGGCGTCCACGCCACCATCGCCGGCGTCGCCATGGGCCTGATGCTCCGCTGCTCCCGCAAGGAGGGCGAGGACACCTCCCCCGGCGAGCACATCGAGCACCTCGTACGGCCCATTTCGGCGGGCCTCGCCGTCCCGCTCTTCGCACTGTTCTCGGCCGGGGTCTCCCTCTCCGACGACGCCATCGCCCAGGTCTTCACCCGGCCCGAGACCCTCGGTGTCGTCCTCGGCCTGGTCGTCGGCAAGGCCGTCGGCATCTTCGGCGGCACCTGGCTGGCAGCCCGCTTCACTCGCGCTTCGCTCAACGAGGACTTGGCCTGGCCGGACGTGTTCGCCGTGGCCTCCCTCGCCGGCATCGGCTTCACCGTCTCGCTCCTCATCGGCGAACTCGCCTTCACCGACGACCCGACGCTCACCGGCGAGGTGAAGGCCGCCGTCCTGTTCGGCTCCCTCATCGCCGCCGTCCTCGCGAGCGTCCTGCTCAAGCTGCGCAACCGCAAGTACCGGGCCCTCACCGAGGACGAGGAGCGCGACGAGGACCTCGACGGCATCCCGGACATCTACGAGCAGGACAAGCCGGAGTACCACCTGCGGATGGCGAAGATCTACGAGGCGAAGGCCGCGGAGCACCGCCGCAGGGCCGACGCGGCCACGACCGCCGCGCTCGAAGCGGCCACCGGGTCCAGCGCCGAGCGCGACCGTCCGGCATGATCTGAACTGACGCCGTGACGGGCGCGGTACGGGCGCAGGACAGGCGCCGCCGCGCGCGGCGTCGACAGCAGACGACGGCAGATGACAGAGGGAGAGAGCGATGAGCGCAGTGGACCAAGGGGCGCAAGGAGCCGAGCGCACACTCGGCCAGCTGGTCGCCTCGGCCACCGCCGAGATGTCCGCCCTGGTGCACGACGAGATCGCCCTCGCCAAGGCGGAGATCCGCCAGGACGTCAAGCGCGTGGGCATCGGTGGCAGCGCCATCGGCATCGCGGGGGTGTTCGCCCTGTTCTCCCTGCCCGTGCTGAGCTTCGCCGCGGCGTACGGGATCCACAACCTCGGGCTCGGGCTCGCCTGGTCGTTCCTCATCGTCGGCGTGGCGTTCCTGGTGCTCGCGGGGCTGCTGGCGCTGATCGCCGTCTCGAAGTTCAAGAAGGTCAAGCCGCCGGAGAAGACCATCGCCTCGGTCAAGCAGACCGCGGCGGTCGTCAGTACGGTCAAGCCGCATCCTCGGCCGGTGAGTGACCAGGCCGTGGGTGTGGCACGCTCGTCCTCATGACAGCGCCCTCACCGGACTCCAGCACTCCGCCCACCGCCGCGACGGCGGTCAGGATCGACGTGCCCGGCGGGCGAGCGGTGACCCACCGGGACGTCGCGGCCAACGGGGCCCGGTTCCACGTCGCCGAGATGGGCGACGGGCCGCTGGTGCTGCTGCTGCACGGCTTCCCGCAGTTCTGGTGGACGTGGCGGCACCAGCTGACCGCGCTCGCCGACGCCGGGTACCGGGCGGTCGCGATGGACCTGCGCGGGGTGGGCGGCAGTGACCGCACCCCGCGCGGCTACGACCCCGCGAACCTGGCGCTCGACATCACCGGGGTCGTACGGTCCCTCGGCGAGCCCGACGCCGCCCTCGTGGGGCACGACCTGGGCGGCTACCTCGCCTGGACCGCGGCCGTGATGCGGCCCAAGCTGGTGCGCCGGCTCGTGGTCTCCTCGATGCCGCATCCGCGGCGCTGGCGCTCGGCGATGCTGTCCGACTTCGGTCAGACCCGGGCGAGTTCGCACATCTGGGGCTTCCAGCGGCCGTTCGTCCCGGAGCGGCAGCTCGTGGCCGACGACGGGGCGCTCGTGGGCGAGCTGATCCGGGACTGGTCCGGTCCGCTGCCGCCCGCGCAGGAGGACCTCGACGTGTACCGGCGGGCGATGTGCATCCCCTCCACCGCGCACTGCTCGATCGAGCCGTACCGCTGGATGATGCGGTCGATGGCCCGGCCGGACGGGCTCCAGTTCAACCGCCGGATGAAGCGGCCCGTGCGCGTACCGACCCTCCACCTGCACGGCTCGCTCGACCCGGTGATGCGGACCCGCAGCGCGGCCGGATCCGGTGAGTACGTCGAAGCCCCGTACCGGTGGCGGCTGTTCGACGGCCTCGGGCACTTCCCCCACGAGGAGGACCCCGCGGCCTTCTCGACCGAGCTGGTGAACTGGCTGAAGGACCCCGAGCCGGACCGCTGACCCGACGGGATCCCAGCTGACCAACCATCAGTGCGATCGTCTTACGAACATTCAATTGCCCGGCGCATAGGCCAATTGGCCGCCCCGGGCGGGATTACCGACCTTGGGGCCCGGGCACAGCTCGTTGTATGGGCTGGACGCACGACTACGGTCACACCGCACGCGAACGCCGCCCGGCAGCGACGCCGGGCACGCACGGGGGGACGGGCCGCGACGGCCACGACCCCCGCCTCGGGATTCCGCGCATCCTGCGCCGCCGGGCCCGGTGGGTCTCGGCGCGCCTGCGGCATCCACGGACGTAGCCGGAGCCGCGCCCCGTTCCGTACGGATCAGAGGGCTCCGTACGGATCAGAGGGCGCAGCCCTGGCTGTCGACCCGCCGGTCGGAGGCCTTCCCGATCCGGATGTCGTCGCGGACCTCGTCCGCCGTCAGCGCGTACCCGGTGTTCGGGTCGTCGAGCGACTTCGCGAAGACGACCCCGTACACCTTGCCGTCGGGCGTCAGCAGCGGCCCGCCGGAGTTGCCCTGGCGGACGGTCGCGTAGAGCGAGTAGACGTCGCGGCGGACGGTGCCGCGGTGGTAGATGTCCGGGCCGTTGGCGTTGATCCGGCCGCGGACGCGCGCGGCGCGGACGTCGTACGCGCCGTTCTCCGGGAAGCCGGCGACGATCGCGTCGCTGCCGCTCGCCGCGTCCTTGTCGGTGAACTCCAGCGCGGGGGCCTTCAGCTTGGGCACGTCCAGGACGGCGATGTCGCGCTCCCAGTCGTAGAGCACGACCTTGCCGTCGTAGAGCTTGCCCTCGCCGCCGATCTGCACGGTCGGCTCGCCGACCCCGCCGACGACGTGCGCGTTGGTCATCACCTTGCCGGGCGCGAAGACGAAACCGGTGCCCTCCAGGACCTTGCTGCAGCTCGGCGCGGTACCGACGACCTTCACGATCGAGCGCTTGGCCGCCTCGGCGACGGGGCTGCGGGCCAGCGCCGGGTCGGGCGCCTTCACCTCGGTGATCGGCTCGTTCGAGAACGGGCTGAAGACCTGCGGGAAGCCGCTGCGCGCGAGGGTGGAGCTGAAGTCCGAGAACCAGGTGTTGGCCTGTGCGGGCAACACCCGCGAGACGCCCAGCAGCACCTTGGAGTTGCGCACTTCCTTGCCCAGGGTGGGAAGTGAGGTCCCGGCGAGGGCCGAGCCGATCAGCCACGCCACCAGCAGCATCGCGACGACGTTGACCAGGGCGCCGCCGGTCGCGTCGAGCGCGCGCGCGGGCGACCACGTGATGTGGCGGCGCAGGCGGTTGCCCAGATGGGTGGTGAAGGCCTGCCCGATCGAAGCGCAGACGATGATCACTACGACGGCGATGACCACGACCGTGGTCGAGACCTGGGTGCCGTTGTCGGTCACCCGGTCCCATATCAGCGGGAGCAGGGACACGGCGATGAGACCACCGCCGAGGAAGCCGATCACCGACAGGATGCCGACGACGAACCCCTGGCGGTAGCCGACGATCGCGAACCACACGGCGGCGACCAGCAACAGGATGTCCAGCACGTTCACGAGGGTCACCGTCTCATGCGCGCCAGTCGAGCGGGACCTGCCTCGATCGGTCCCAGGGGCGCTCCCATCCTGCGAAATGCAGGATCCGGTCGATCACTCCGGCGGTAAAACCCCAGACCAGAGCCGATTCGACGGTGAAAGCAGGGCCCAGGTGGCCCTTCGGGTGGACGGCCATGACCCGATGATCGGGATCCGTGAGATCGGCCACGGGAACCGTGAAGACGCGGGCGGTCTCGGCCGGGTCCACGGCGCCGACGGGGCTGGGGTCGCGCCACCAGCCGAGGACCGGGGTCACGACGAACTCGCTGACCGGGATGTACAGGCGCGGCAGGACGCCGAAGAGCTGGACGCCGGAGGGGTCGAGCCCGGTCTCCTCCTCGGCCTCGCGCAGGGCGGCGCGCAGCGGGCCGGTGGTGTGCGGATCGCCGTCCTCGGGGTCGAGGGCGCCGCCGGGGAAGGAGGGCTGGCCGGCGTGCGAACGCAGGGTCCCGGCGCGCTCCATGAGCAGCAGCTCGGGGCCGCGGGGGCCCTCGCCGAAGAGGACCAGCACGGCGGACTGACGGCCGCGGCCGTCCTCGGGCGGCAGGAACCGGCTGAGCTGGGTCGGCCGGACCGTCGCCGCTGCCTCGACGACGGGATCGAGCCACCGGGGCAGGCCCTGGCTGCTCACGCGCAGAGCGCCCGGGTCCTCGTACGGGGTCTCGAACCGGGCCCCGTACGGGGCCTCCTGCGGGGCCTCGTACGGGGCCTGCGGCTCGCCCTGCTGCGGCGGCGCGGCCGCCTGGGCCACCCCGCTCTCGTCCCGCGCTCCGCGCGTCATAGGCACCCCTGCTCCCTGCCGTCGCCGACACCGTCGCCGTCCCGATACGGGGACAACGCAGCCCCGGGCCGGATTCGTTCCGCCGCGGGCCGCCCTGTGGCGGCGCCCCGCGGCCGTACCGCGTCTTCTGTGCTGCGTGCTGCGTGTTCGCCCTGCGTACTGCACGTTCTGTGCTGCCTGTGCTGCCTGTGCTGCCTGTGCTGTGTGTGCTGTGCGTGCTGCCCTGTGCGCCGCCTGCCGGCCGCCGCGTGCCCCGCGGCCGGCACGCTCAGGCGCCGGCCGGGGCCGCTCCCGTCGCCCCCGGCGACGGGGCCGGGAGGCCCGGGTAGTCCGGCGGCGGGCTCAGCCGCTGGCCGGGCTGGCCGCCCTTCTCGTACTTGAGCAGTTTCTTCGCCTTCTCCGGGTCGGTCTCGCCCTCCCCGTACGCCGGGCACAGCGGGGCGATCGGGCAGGCGCCGCAGGCGGGCTTGCGGGAGTGGCAGATCCGGCGGCCGTGGAACACGACGCGGTGCGAGAGCATCGTCCACTCGCCCTTCGGGAAGATCGCGCAGATCTCCGCCTCGACCTTCTCCGGATCCTCCTGCTCGGTCCACTTCCAGCGGCGCACCAGCCGGCCGAAGTGGGTGTCCACGGTGATCCCCGGGACTCCGAACGCATTGCCGAGGACCACGTTGGCGGTTTTGCGGCCGACACCGGGCAGCGTCACCAGGTCCTCGATCCGGCCCGGAACGTTCCCCCCGAAGTTGTCCACCAGGGCCTGCGAGAGACCGAGGAGGGAGCGCGCCTTCGCCCGGAAGAACCCGGTCGGCCGGATGATCTCCTCCAGATCCTCGGGCACGGCCGCCGCCATGTCCTCGGGCGCCGGGTAGGCGGCGAAGAGGGCCGGGGTCGTCTGGTTCACGCGCAGATCGGTGGTCTGCGCGGAGAGGACCGTGGCGACCAGCAGCTCGAAAGGGTTCCGGAAGTCGAGCTCGGGGTGGGCGTACGGATAGATCTCGGCCAGCTCCCGGTTGATGCGGCGGGCCCGGCGCACCATCGCCAGATGCGATTCCGGTTTCTTGGCCGAACCTTTGCCCTGGGGGCCCGGCAGGGCCGTCCGGGGCTTCCCCGGCGCCTTCTCGGGGGCTTGTTCGCCCACAGCTGAATTGGGGCCGCCCGTCACTCCCGCGGACCCCTTGGCCTGTGCTCTCACCGGCTTGTTGGACACCCGGCCAGCCTAAGGCCGGGCGCTGACACCCGCCTGGACCTCAGGTAACACCACCCTGATTGGTCTCTCACCGCACAGCACACGCGTACGTCCGGCATCCTTGGTAGTGATTGATCGCACTGTTTGAGCCGTCCGGCAAAATAGGGGACCAGGTCCCCCTGAGCTGGTCGACATAGGAGAGAGACTCGTGGACGACGTTCTGCGGCGCGCCCCGCTCTTCGCGGCGCTCGATGATGAGCAGGCCGCGGAGCTCCGCGCCTCCATGGGCGAGGTGACCCTCGCACGCGGTGACGCCCTGTTCCACGAGGGCGACCCCGGTGACCGGCTGTATGTCGTGACCGAGGGCAAGGTGAAGCTCCACCGCACCTCCCCCGACGGCCGCGAGAACATGCTGGCCGTCCTCGGTCCCGGTGAGCTGATCGGCGAGCTGTCGCTGTTCGACCCGGGCCCGCGCACCGCCACCGCCACCGCCCTGACCGAGGTCAAGCTGCTCGGCCTCGGCCACGGCGACCTGCAGCCCTGGCTCAACGCCCGGCCCGAGGTCGCGACCGCGCTGCTGCGCGCGGTGGCCCGGCGCCTGCGCAAGACCAACGACCAGATGTCCGACCTGGTCTTCTCCGACGTGCCGGGCCGTGTGGCCCGCGCCCTCCTGGACCTGTCGCGCCGCTTCGGCGTGCAGTCCGAGGAAGGCATCCACGTCGTGCACGACCTCACGCAGGAAGAGCTGGCCCAGCTGGTCGGCGCCTCCCGCGAGACGGTCAACAAGGCCCTCGCGGACTTCGCGGGCCGCGGCTGGCTCCGCCTGGAGGCCCGCGCCGTGATCCTGCTGGACGTGGAGCGGCTGGCGAAGCGCTCGCGCTGACCGCCGCGCAGCGGATGTGCGTGGAGGGGTCCTGCCCGGTCGGGCGGGCCCCTTCGGCATATGCGGCGCCCGCCTCTGCCGTGGCCGTCCTCCGTGCGCCCGCCTCCCGGCGCGGCGCTCAGACGTCCGTCAGGGCCTCGACCGCCTGCTTCGCCTCCAGCAGGTCGGCCCCCGTGACGCGCCGGTAGACCCGGATGGCCTCGATCGTGCGGCCGTCGCGCACGAGCGCCCGTACCTCTTCCAGCCCGGCCGGCTCCGGCTCCTCGATGCCGAAGTGGTCCAGGAGCAGGCCCAGGCGCCGCTCCAGCCGCTCCGAGCGCCGTTCCAGGGCCTTCATGCGCAGGGACACCGTCGAGGTGATCCACGCGGCCGTGGCGATCAGCGCGAGCAGCAGGAACAGCGTGGTCATTCGGGGCCCCCCGGGATCAGTCCGTGATCTTGAAGGTACTCCAGCTGCGCCCGTACGGACCATTCCGCGGCCGGCCACAGCGAGCGGTCCACGTCCGCGTAGACGTGGGCGACGACCGCCTCGGGCGTCGTGTACCCGTCCTCGACGGCGGTCTCCACCTGGGCGAGCCGGTGCGCGCGGTGGGCCAGGTAGAACTCCACCGCGCCCTGGGCGTCGTCCAGGACCGGGCCGTGGCCCGGAAGCACCGTGTGCACGCCGTCGTCGACCGTCAGCGAGCGCAGCCGGCGCAGCGAGTCGAGGTAGTCGCCGAGGCGGCCGTCGGGGTGGGCCACGACGGTGGTGCCGCGGCCGAGGATCGTGTCGCCGGTCAGCACGGCGCGGTCGGCGGGCAGGTGGAAGCAGAGCGAGTCGGCGGTGTGGCCCGGTGTCGGGACCACCCGCAGCTCCAGGCCCCCGGTACGGATCACGTCCCCGGCGCCGAGCCCCTCGTCGCCGAGGCGCAGGGCGGGGTCCAGGGCGCGGACCTTGGTACGGGTGAGTTCGGCGAACCGGCCCGCGCCCTCGGCGTGGTCGGGGTGGCCGTGGGTGAGGAGGGTCAGCGCGATCCGCTTGCCGGCCCGCTCGGCGGTCTCGACGACCGCGCGCAGGTGCGCCTCGTCCAGCGGGCCGGGGTCGATGACGACGGCTTCCGCGGAGTCGGGCTCCGATACGAGCCAGGTGTTCGTGCCGTCCAGGGTCATCGCGGAGGCGTTGGGGGCCAGGATGTTGACCGCGCGGGCGGTGGCGGGCCCCGAGGCAACGACTCCCCGGGGCTGTCCGGGCAGGGCGCTCGCACTGGTCACGGGGTGCCTCCGGGGCGGACGTGCTTGGTGAACTCGTCGTGGCCGGGCCAGCTGAGCACCAGCTCGCCGTTCTCCAGCGTGGCCTGCGCCAGTACGGGCGTCAGGTCCTGGTCGGCCGCCGCGGCCAGGGCGCCCGCGGCGCTCCCGTACGGCTCCAGCGAGCGCAGCGTGGAAATGGTGGGCGGCATCATCAGCAGCTCGCCCCTGTCGTAGCCGGCGGCGGCGTCCGCGGGGCGGATCCAGACGGTCCGGTCGGCCTCGGTGGAGGCGTTGCGGGTGCGCTGGCCCTCCGGGAGGGCGGCGACGAAGAACCAGGTGTCGTACCGGCGGGGCTCGAACTCGGGGGTGATCCAGCGGGCCCAGGCGCCGAGCAGGTCGGAGCGCAGCAGCAGGCCGCGGCGGTCGAGGAACTCGGCGAAGGAGAGCTCGCGGGCCACGAGGGCTGCCCGGTCGGCCTCCCAGTCGTCGCCGGTGGTGTCGCCGACGACGGTGTCGGGTGACTCGCCGGCGAGCAGGACCCCGGCCTCCTCGAAGGTCTCGCGGACGGCGCCGCAGACGATCGCCTGGGCGGTACGGGGGTCGGTGGCGAGGCGTGCGGCCCATTCGTCCCGGTCCGGCCCGGCCCAGCCGACGAGGTGGTCCTCGTCGCGGGGGTCGACCCCGCCGCCGGGGTAGGCGTACGCGCCGCCCGCGAAGGCCATGGAGGTCTTGCGGCGCAGCATGTGCACGGCGGGTCCGGCGGGGGTGTCGCGGAGCAGCATGACGGTGGCGGCGCGGCGCGGTTCCACCGGGACGAGGGAGCCGTCCATGAGCGCGCGGATCCGGTCGGGCCACTCCGGCGGGTACCACTGGCCTCCGGCGGGGGGCTGCTGCTGACCGTGCTGACCATTCGGCATGTCGGGATGCTACGGGTATCCGGCCCGATGTTCGAGGGCCCACCGGGGGTGGGCCGGGTTCACCGGGCAGCCCGGAGGCCCGACGCGAACGGCCCCGGCGGCCCGACGCGAACGGCCCCGGCGGCCCGACGCGAACGGCGGCGGAGGCCCGACGCCAACGGCCCCGGCGGGCCGCCGGACGGAGTCCGGCGCAGCGGCGCGAGGCCGGTGGGGCCCGCCAGGGCCGGGAGGAGCGAGGGGCGCGTCAGGAAGACGAGACCTCGACCTGGAGCTCGACCTCGACCGGGGCGTCCAGCGGGAGGACCGCCACGCCGACCGCGCTGCGGGCGTGGACGCCCTTGTCGCCGAGCACCTCGCCCAGCAGCTCGCTCGCGCCGTTCAGCACGCCCGGCTGACCCGTGAAGTCCGGGGCCGAGGCCACGAAACCGACGACCTTCACGACGCGCTCGATCTTGTCGAGGTCGCCGATCACGGACTTGACCGCGGCCAGGGCGTTCAGCGCGCAGACCGCGGCCAGCTTCTTGGCCTCCTCCGCGGAGACCTCAGCCCCGACCTTGCCGGTGGTCGGCAGGCTGCCGCCGACCATCGGGAGCTGCCCCGCGGTGAACACGTACGCGCCCGACCGCACGGCCGGCTGATAGGCCGCCAGCGGCGGGACGACGTCCGGCAGGGTCAGGCCGAGCTCGGCGAGCTTGGCCTCGACGGCGCCGCTCATGCCTTCTCCCGCTTGAGGTAGGCCACGAGCTGCTCGGGGTTGTTGGGGCCGGGCACGACCTGGACGAGCTCCCAGCCGTCCTCGCCCCAGGTGTCCAGGATCTGCTTGGTGGCGTGGACCAGCAGCGGGACAGTCGCGTATTCGAACTTCTTGGTCATGGGGGCGAGCGTAACGCGTGAGACCGAGGGCTCATGCGCGGCCCGAGGGGCGAGTGGTTAGGCTCAGACGCTGTGAGCAGGCTCCAGGTGGTCAGCGGCAAGGGCGGAACCGGAAAGACCACGGTCGCCGCGGCACTCGCGCTCGCCCTCGCGCGCGAGGGCAGACGCACGCTGCTGGTCGAGGTCGAGGGCAGGCAGGGGATCGCGCAGCTCTTCGGTGCGGAGGCGCTCCCGTACGAGGAGCGCAAGATCGCCGTCGCCTCGGGCGGCGGGGAGGTCTTCGCGCTGGCCATCGACGCCGAGCGGGCGCTCCTGGACTACCTCCAGATGTTCTACAAGCTGGGCTCCGCCGGCCGTGCCCTGAAGAAGCTGGGCGCCATCGACTTCGCGACGACCATCGCGCCGGGGCTGCGGGACGTGCTGCTGACCGGCAAGGCGTGCGAGGCGGTCCGGCGCAAGGACAAGGCCGGGCGCTACGTCTACGACCACGTGATCATGGACGCCCCGCCGACCGGGCGGATCACCCGCTTCCTGAACGTCAACGACGAGGTGGCGGGGCTGGCCCGGTTCGGCCCGATCCACAACCAGGCGCAGGCCGTCATGAAGGTGCTCAAGTCCCCGGAGACCGCCGTCCACCTGGTCACGCTGCTGGAGGAGATGCCCGTCCAGGAGACCGCCGACGGGATCGCCGAGCTGAAGGAGGCCGGACTGCCCGTGGGGCGGGTCGTCGTCAACATGGTGCGGCCGCACCATCTGGACGAGGACACGCTGCGCGCCGCCGCCTCCGAGCGCCGGGCGGACGTGGCCAGGGCGCTGTCGCGGGCGGGCCTGGGCGGAGCGCGCCGCGGCGGGGTCGCGGAGCGGCTGGTGGACCCGCTGCTCGCGCAGGCCGCCGAGCACGCGAGCCGGGTGGAGCTGGAGCGCGCGCAGCGCACCGTACTGGAGCAGCTGGACGTGGCGACGTACGAACTCCCCCTGCTCGGCGCGGGAATGGATCTGGCCGGGCTCTACGAGCTGGCCGCGGAACTGCGGAAGCAGGCGGGCGAGGAATGACCGAGGCCACGACGGGAACGAAGACGGGCGCCCGCATGGACGCCGCCCCGCGACTGCCCGTGGACCGGCTGCTGGACGACCCCGGGACGCGGATCGTCGTCTGCTGCGGCGCGGGCGGGGTCGGCAAGACCACGACGGCCGCGGCCCTGGGCGTACGGGCGGCGGAGCGCGGGCGGAAGGTGGTCGTGCTGACCATCGACCCGGCGCGGCGGCTCGCGCAGTCGATGGGGATCGACTCGCTGGACAACACCCCGCGCCGGGTGAAGGGGGTCGACGGGGCGGACGGCGGCGAACTGCACGCCATGATGCTGGACATGAAGCGGACCTTCGACGAGATCGTCGAGGGGCACGCGGACGCCGAGCGGGCCGAGGCGATCCTCGCCAACCCCTTCTACCAGTCGCTGTCGGCCGGCTTCGCGGGCACGCAGGAGTACATGGCGATGGAGAAGCTGGGCCAGCTGCGGGCCCGCGACGACTGGGACCTGATCGTCGTGGACACCCCTCCGAGCCGGTCCGCGCTGGACTTCCTCGACGCGCCGAAGCGGCTCGGGTCCTTCCTGGACGGGAAGTTCATCCGGGTGCTGATGGCTCCGGCGAAGGTGGGCGGCCGGGCGGGGATGAAGTTCCTCAACGTCGGCATGTCGCTGATGACCGGCACGCTGAGCAAGCTGATGGGCGCCTCGCTGCTGAAGGACGTACAGACGTTCGTGGCGGCGATGGACACGATGTTCGGGGGCTTTCGCACCCGCGCGGACGCGACGTTCCGGCTGCTCCAGGCTCCGGGTACGGCCTTCCTGGTGGTCGCGGCGCCCGAGCCGGACGCGCTGCGGGAGGCGGCGTACTTCGTGGAGCGGCTGGCCGCGGAGAACATGCCGCTGGCCGGGCTCGTACTGAACCGGGTGCACGGCAGCGGGGCCGATCAGCTGTCCGCGGAGCGGGCGTTGGCCGCCGCAGAGAATCTTGAAGAAGGCGGCATTGTCGATCAGGAGTCCGGGAATGCTGGACTTCGTGACTCGGCCGCGCAGGCCGACGCGGCGGACACCGGGGCCCGGGACGGCGGCGCGGACACCGAGGTGAACGCCGACGTGAACGCCGACGTGAACGCCGGCGCGGACGCGGACGCCGAAGTGGACGAGATCACCGCTGGACTGCTGCGTCTGCACGCCGAGCGGATGCAGGTGATCGCGCGTGAACAGCGCACACGCGATCGTTTCACCTCACTGCACCCCGAGGTGGCGGTGGCCGAGGTGGCCGCCCTGCCCGGCGATGTGCACGACCTCGCCGGGCTACGGGCCATCGGAGAGCGACTCGCGGCCGGGGTGCCGGCCGGAGCGTAGGCGTTCGTACGGCGGATGCCTACGACGGATGCCTGCGTACGAGCGGTGCCTCCGGGTGCGGAAGCGGTCCTCCGGGTATGGAGGCTGTCGTACGCGGGACCGCGCGAGAAGCCTGCGGCCTACCCGGCTGCCGCGTACGTCTCGTACGCGACGTCGAGGTCCGCGATGTCCGCGTCGACATCCACGGTGAGGATGCCCGTACTGCGCTCGTACTCCGTGCGAGCGGTTTCGAGCAGCCGTCGCCACGAGGTGACGGTGGGACGCCGGCGCAACAGTGCGCGGCGCTCCCGCTCGGTCATTCCGCCCCATACTCCGAACTCGACACGATTGTCGAGCGCGTCGGCCAGGCACTCGGTCCGCACCGGACATCCGGTGCACACCGCCTTGGCCCTGTTCTGTGCCGCTCCTTGAACGAACAGTTCATCCGGATCGGTAGTGCGGCAGGCTGCCTGCGCACTCCAGTCGGTAACCCAGCCCATCCCGGCGCCGTCCTCTCCCGAATCGAGGCTCCCCCACGGCGGTAGCGGCATATTCACCGCTGCCAGTTGAGGACGTTACGGAAGGTGGGCACGGCGCAACACCCCCGACGGGCCCAATCTTGAATGGTCCGAACGGACTATGGGTAAGCGGCAGATCACCCGACGGAGTGATCCGGCGACATGCCCGACCATTCCGGCAATTCGGATGGAATCGGCGGACCACGGACGGGCGACCGTCAGGAGGACGGGCGAGATTCGGACATAAGTCCACCCCATTCGGGAAGGGTGAAAATCAAGCCGAGGGGTTGATGTCGCACCGCACTGCTGTGACAGTTGGGGCCAGCTTAGGCCAAGGCATTCGCGCGTGTCCGGCGAATGAGAACGTAGGCTGCCCTCTATGGGAAAGAAGCGCTCGGGCGCCGGGCTCACGGGGCCGCAGCAGGCCGCCAAGTTCCTCGGGGTGTCCGTTCTCTCCGGAGTTGTGCTGGCCGGCATCGCGATCCCGGGCGCAGGCGCCCTGGGGCTCGCCGCCAAGGGAACGGTCGAGGGATTCGACGAGATCCCGGCCAATCTCAAGACGCCGCCGCTGAGCCAGCGCACGACGATTCTGGACGCCGAGGGTGGCTTGATCGCCACGGTCTATTCACGGGACCGGCAGGTGGTGCCGCTGACGGCCATCTCCCCGTACATGCAGAAGGCGATCGTCGCGATCGAGGACTCGCGTTTCTACGAGCACGGCGCGATCGACGCGAAGGGCATCCTGCGCGCGGTCAACCGCAACGCGCAGGAGGGCGGAGCCTCACAGGGCGCCTCCACGCTCACGCAGCAGTACGTGAAGAACGTGTTCGTCGAAGAGGCCGGCGATGACGAGACCAAGGTGCGCGAGGCGCAGGAGAAGAGCCTCGGCCGCAAGGTCCGCGAGCTGAAGTACGCGATCCAGGTCGAGGAGGAACTCGGGAAGAAGAAGATCCTTGAGAACTACCTCAACATCACGTACTTCGGCCAGCAGGCATACGGAATCGAATCCGCCGCCCAGCGCTACTTCAGCAAGCCGGCCAAGGACCTGACCCTGGACGAGTCGGCGCTGCTGGCGGGCGTCGTGCAGTCGCCGAGCCGGTTCGACCCGGTGAACGACGCGCAGGAGGCGATGAAGCGCCGGAACGTCGTCCTCCAGCGGATGGCCGACATGAAGGACGTCTCGCAGGCCGAGGCGGACGAGGCGAAGAAGAAGCCGGTGACCCTGAAGGTGACCCGGCCGAAGAACGGCTGCATCACCGCGGTCAAGGGCGCGGGCTTCTTCTGTGACTACGTGCGCAACACGTTCCTGACCGACCCGGTGTTCGGCAAGACCCGCGAGGAGCGGGCCAAGCTCTGGAACCAGGGCGGCCTGACGGTGCGGACGACGCTGGACCCGCAGTCGCAGGAGTCCGTCAACGAGTCGATCAAGGACCACGTCAACCAGGACGACAAGGTCGCCACGGCCGTCACCCTGGTGCAGCCGGGCACGGGCCGGGTCCTCGGGATGGGGCAGTCCAAGCCGTACGGCTTCGGGAAGAACGAGACGCAGATCAACTTCTCGGTCGACAAGCGGATGGGCGGCTCGAACTTCGGCTTCCCGACCGGTTCGACCTTCAAGCCGTTCGTCGCGGCCGCGGCCCTGGAGAAGGGCGTTCCCGCGGGCAAGACGTACGCGTCCCCGCACGACATGGAGTACCCGAGCCCGGTGGAGACCTGCGGCGACAAGCCCTGGGTCAACACCTCGCACGACCGGGTGGAGAACGAGTCGGAGTCCGAGCGCGGCCCGTACGGCATGCAGGAGGCGATGGCGAAGTCGGTCAACACCTACTTCGTGGAGATGATCTCCGACAACGCGCTCGGGCTCTGCCCCGTGACCGAGATGACGACGAAGCTCGGCGTGATCCCGGCCGACGGGACGAAGCTGCCCGAGGTCCCGGCGATCGCGCTCGGCACCGAGGGCATGTCCCCGCTGACCATGGCGAACGCGTACGCGACCTTCGCCAACCGCGGCGTGTACTGCACCCCCGTCGCCCTGGAGTCCATCACGGACGCGCACGGCAAGGCGCTGGCCGTGCCGAAGTCGCAGTGCGACCGCGTGATGAGCGAGAAGACCGCCGACACCGTCAACACGCTGCTGCTCGGCGTGATCGACTCCGGTACGGGTACGGCAGCGGGTCTGACCGACCGGCAGAACGCGGGCAAGACCGGCACCACCGACAGCCGCTACAACGCCTGGTTCGTCGGGTACACGCCGAACATGGCGGGTGCGACCTGGGTCGGCTCGGGCGGCGCCAAGCAGGTGTCGATGGAGAACATCACCATCGGCGGCCAGTACTACGACAAGGTCTACGGCGGCGGGCTGCCCGGCCCGATCTGGAAGCAGGCGGTCTCGGGGGCGCTGGACGGCCGGGAGGCGCCGAGCTTCGTCACGGTCGGCCTCGGCCCGGACACCGGCGCCCCGACCGGCGGCGGCCGGCCCACCAACCCGACCCCGAACAAGCCGGGGAAGCCCGGCAAGCCGGGTGGCGACAACAAGCCCGGAGGCCGCCCCGGCGGCCAGACGGCGGGAGCCACGGGCGGTCAGACGGGCGGCGCCACGGGCGGCAACACCCCGACCGACCCGTTCCCGGGCGGCATCATCGGCGGCCTGGAGGACTAGCGGGCGGCACGTGACGAGAGAGGGCCCCGCCCGCGCGATGCGCGGACGGGGCCCTCTGCGTACCTCTGCGTACCCTCTGCGTGGTCCTCTTACGCGAGGTGCTTCTTGACGGCGGCGGCGACGCGGCCGCCCTCCGCCAGACCGGCCACCTTCGGGTTCACGATCTTCATGACGGCGCCCATGGCCCGCGGCCCCTCGGTACCCGCGGCCCTGGCCTCCTCGACGGCCTCCGCCACGAGTCCGTCGAGTTCGTCGTCGCTGAGCTGCTTGGGCAGGTAGGTGTCGAGGAACTCGCCCTCCGCCGTCTCGCGCGCGGACTGCTCGGGACGACCGCCCTGCGCGAAGGCCTCCGCGGCCTCGCGGCGCTTCTTCGCCTCCTTGGCGATCACCTTGAGGACCTCGTCGTCGGAGAGCACGCGCGCCTCCTTGCCCGCGACCTCCTCCTTGGTGATGGCGGAGAGGGTCAGGCGCAGCGTGGACGAGTGCAGCTCGTCGCGCGCCCTGATGGCGGTGGTGAGGTCTTCCTGGAGCTTGGCCTTGAGCGTGGTCATGACTTGAGTCTGCCAGGTGGACGGGCGGTGGCGCCCGCAGGTTTTCCGCGTCTGCGACGATGGGGCCATGCGTGCGCGTTACGGAGTACCCCTGAAGGTCACGGCGTCGATCGCGGCGGCGGGGGCCGCCGGTGTGGCCTATGCCGCCGGTTTCGAGGCGCGGTCGTTCCGGCTGCGCCGGATCACCGTGCCGGTGCTCCCCGCCGGGATGCGGCCGCTTCGGGTGCTCCAGGTCTCCGACATCCACATGGTCGGCGGGCAGCACAAGAAGCGCGCCTGGCTCCAGTCGCTGGCCGGCCTGCGGCCCGACTTCGTGGTGAACACGGGCGACAACCTCTCCGACACGGAGGGCGTCCCCGAGGTACTGGACGCCCTGGGCCCGCTGATGTCCTTCCCCGGGGTCTACGTCTTCGGGTCGAACGACTACTACGGGCCGCGGCTGCGCAATCCCGGGCGCTACCTGATCGAGAAGGTCCAGGGGCGGCACGGGCTGAACGGCAACAAGCCGGTGGTCGGCGCCGTGCACAACCCGTGGGAGGAGATGCGGGACGCCTTCGACGCGGCGGGCTGGGTCAACCTCACCAACACGCGCGGCCGCCTGAAACTGCCCGGCCTGGAGCTGGCCTTCACCGGGCTCGACGACCCGCACATCAAGCGGGACCGGTACGAGCGGGTCGCGGGCGGGCCGGAGGCGGACGCCGACTTCTCGATGGCCGTCGTGCACGCCCCGTACCTGCGGGTCCTGGAGTCCTTCACGGCCGACCGGTACCCGCTGATCCTGGCGGGGCACACGCACGGCGGACAGCTGTGCATCCCCTTCTACGGGGCGCTGGTCACCAACTGCGACCTGGACACGAAGCGGGTGAAGGGGCTCTCCACGCACGAGGCGGACGGGCACCGCGCGTACCTGCACGTCTCGGCGGGCTGCGGCACGAACCGCTACACCCCGGTCCGCTTCGCCTGCCCCCCGGAAGCCACCCTGCTGACGCTGACCCCGAAGGCGTAGGCCCCCGGGCGGCCCCCTCGCGAAAACCGGATTTCGTCTCCGGCCGAGGGTCCGCTAAAGTAATCGATGTCGCCAGGACAGCAGCTGCTGCAAGGCGGCGATCGGGGTGTAGCGCAGCTTGGCAGCGCGCTTCGTTCGGGACGAAGAGGTCGTGGGTTCAAATCCCGCCACCCCGACTTCGTAAGACCAGGTCAGGGGCCTGATCCACTCAGTGGATCAGGCCCCTGTTTGGCGTTTGTCCCTGTCTTGGGAGCCAACGGGGAGCCGACCTCCGAATCCGGCTCCCCGCATCCAGGCCTGCGTGTCGGTGCCTGCCGCTACCGTCGCTGAAGACAGTTCCCTCTCGACCGTGAGTGGTGAGCAAGACATGGCAGACCGAGTGGGCGAGGACGGCACAGATCCTCGCAAGGTGTTCGTGATCCACGGACGAAACGAGCTCGCTCGCAAGGGGCTCTTCGAGTTTCTGCGCGCCATCGGCCTCGATCCAATCGAGTGGTCCGAGGCCATTCAGATGACCGGCAAGGGGTCCCCGTACATCGGCGAGGTCCTCGACACGGCGTTCAGCAGTGCACAAGCAGTGGTCGTCCTGCAGACGCCCGATGACGTCACCTACCTCCACGAGAGTCTGACGTACGCCGGCGATCCCGAGTGCAACCCACAGATGCAGCCCCGGCCGAATGTCCTGTTCGAGGCAGGGATGGCCATGGGCCGCGACGAGAACCGCACCGTGATCGTGGAACTCGGGCAGGTGAAGGTCTTCAGTGACATTCACGGCAGACACGTGATCCGCCTCGACGGCTCCGTGCGCAAGCGGCAGGACCTCGCGACGCGCCTACAGACTGCCGGGTGTGCCGTGCGACTGACCGGTACAGATTGGCACGACGCGGGCGACCTCACCCCTCCTGTCACCCCGGGCGGCGGGCTCCCCCTGGGCCGGAAACTACCGTCGTCACAGGCAGCGGGTACGCCCCGGCTCAGCGCTCGGTACGTCGACAACGGCCCCAAGAAGATGGGGGCCGTACAGATCACCAATCACGGCCCCGGCGATGTCTACGACCTAGACGTGAGAGCTGACGAAGGGGAAGGGCTCATCACTCGCAGCCAGGGCGACTTCCCTGTCCCCAAGCTGCCAGCCGGGAAGTCTGTTCGGTTGCTCACCTCTCGCTCCCTGGGGTGGTCGGGAGCAAGTTCGTACTTCAACGTCGTCCTGTCGGGCAAGACCGTCGACGGTGTGGCGATCGAGGTCGAAGAGTTCGTGGATGGGGCGTGACGTGGAGATTCCAATGCGCCTGCCTCTCGACAACGACGGCTTCTTGCGCCGGGAATGCCCGCACTGCGTTGATCAGTTCAAGTGGCACCACGGTCCAGCGAATGAGGAGGCCGAGCAGCAGCCGTCGCCAACGACCTACTACTGCCCTCTGTGCGGGCAGCCGGCTGGACCGGACTCCTGGTGGACACGGGAACAGATCGACTACGCCAAGGGCGTGATGGCTCCACCCGCAGCACGGATGGTGGACCAGGAGCTGAAGGCCACCCTCAAGCAGATACGGAGCAAGTACGTGAAGGTCGATCTCCGGGGCAGTGTGGACACTCCAGAGACACCTTCGCCACTTGTCGAGCCCGATGACATGGTCATCGTGACCTCCCCTTGCCACTCGTACGAGCCGGTGAAGGTACCCGAGGACACGTCGGGCCCCTATCACTGCCTCGTATGCGGTCAAGCCTTCGCCGTCTGATCCCAGGCGGTACAAGCAGAAGTTGCGGTAGCCATCGGCGCCCGATCCTACGGTGATTTCGTACGTTGGGGCACCGGCATCGCCCAGGACCCGACTTCGGACTCGGCCCCACCCCATCCCTGATCTGCCGGAAGCAACTGCCCCGGGGCACAACCCGCACGTAGGCTCGGGGCGGTCGGCGCGGGAGCGCCTGGCTGACGGACTGGAGCAGGGGGACAGCGTGGATCATCTCTTCACCGTCGAAGGGGCCTCGGCCACGCCCGTCCCACCGACCACGCTCGCAGCGGAAGGACTCCTCGAACGACAGCACCTCCAGGAGTGGGTGATCGCGCACCCTCAGGTCCTCGGAGAATCGGTGCTCGTCATCACCGCCGAGTTCGACCGGTGGGCCGACACGGACGGGGTGCCGGCGCGAGACCGACTGGACGTCCTGGGCCTGGATGCCACCGGGCGCCTCGTGGTGGTCGAGCTGAAGCGAGGAACCGCCGACCGGGACGTACACCTCCAGGCGATCACCTACGCCGCCCTGGTGTCCCGCTTCGACCTCGACACCTTGGCCCAGGCACACCGCGACTTCCTGAAGGGCAGGGGCCAGAGCCTCGACCTCGACGAGTGCCGCCAGCGGCTCTTGGACCACGTGGACGGAGACTGGAGTCCGGAGCTGCTCCAGCGCCCTCGGCAGGTGATCATCGCGGCTAGCTTCCCCAAGCAGGTCACCCACACCGTCGTGTGGCTGTCCGAGATGAACCTCGACATCGACCTCATCGAGGTCGGCCTCTGGAAGGTCCAGGGGCAGCTCGTCGCCGGGTTCACCAAGGTCTATCCCACCCCGGAGGTCGAGGAGTTCACACTCGCTCCGGCCCGGATCGAAGCCAAGGCCGCAGCTCAGAAGCTGGAGGAACGCTCACGCGCCCGCAACGCGGTGCACATCCTCGTCGACGCCGGACTACTGCCGGACGGGGCACGACTGCGGCTGGTACCGAGACACGGCGCACCGGAATCCATCCGCAAGGACATCCAGGCCTGGGTGGATGAGGACAGCAGACGCGCGAGCGTCACATGGAGCAACAACACCACCGAGCCGCTGACCTGGGAAGCCGACGGCAAGCCGTACACACCGACCGGGCTCGCCAACCACATCTTCACCAGCGTGACGGACCGCAAGGCCGACGGCATACAGGGCACCACCTGGTGGGACGTCGATGCCAAACCCGTCCCGGACACCGTCGACCCCGACGAGTGGGCCGCGCTGGCGGGCAGCCACCTCGCGGACCTGGCCAAGCAGCTCAGCGGTACCCGCAGGGACTGGTCGAGTCTGCACGCTCTCCTGGAAGCCATCCCGTCCGGGCGATGGACGACCTACGGGGACGTGGCGACTGTGATCGAGAGCCATGCCGTCCCGGTCGGCACTCACCTGGCAACCTGCGGCAAGTGCCCCAACGCCTGGCGGGTGCTCACCACGTCGGGGGCCGTTAGCTCCGGCTTCCAGTGGCCCGACCCGGCGCGCACAGAAACTCCCGCAGATGTCCTCGGCACCGAGGGCATCCACTTCGAGGCGGGCGCCGCCTCTCGGGAAGCACGCCTGCCGCTGGACGACCTCCGGCGTCTCCTGCGCAACTGACGTGCTGCCGGGCGCGGCACGCGCCCCGTCCGGCTATCGTGCGGCCGATCGAGCTCGCAGAAGCGTGTCTAGCGCACGCACCGGGGACCTCGCGGTCATCGACAGGCGGGTATCGAGCACTGCCTCCCACTGCTGGGTGAGGCCCGCGAGCAGGCGCTGGCGCATGCCCGAGGTCACGTGGGCGTAGCGGGCGGAGACCGAGCCGTCGATGTGGCCCATGCGCTCGTCCATGAGGACCTTCTCCGTGCCGAGGTCCTCCATGTGGGTGCGGTGGGAGTGGCGTAGGCCGTGCGGGGTGAGGCCCCTGGCGATGTCCGTCCAGCAGGCGTCGGCGCGACCCTGGGCGTTGCGACCCCGGACCGGTATGCCCGGGAACGGGTCGCCGAGGAGCGGAACGGGACGGGGCTCCTGCGGCGCCTTCTTCGGGTACCAGCCCGTCGTCGCCGGGTGGAAGAGCCAGGTGGCGAAGCCGTTGCGGCGCCAGTGGGCGGCGTGTTCCGAGGGCGCACCGCCGCGTACGAAGCCCAGCTCGGCGATGGCGAGTTCGACGCGGGTACGGGTGGCCTCGCGCACGCGGTCGGGGTGGTTCAGGACGTTGGACACCGTGCCCGTGGAGACGCCGGCGCGGCGGGCTACGTCGACCAGCTTCGCGCCCTGGTGGCCTCCGGTGCGGGCGGTGCCCTGGCCTTGGAAGACGTACGTCCTGCCATGGCACGGGCACGGCTTGGGCTTGGTCCGGGCGACGTGGTCGGCCACGAGGGCCGCGAGCCAGTCGGGGGTGTCGATGGTGCGGTAGCTGTCGTCCTTGGGCGGGCAGCGGACCATCACACCCGAGTCGAGCTCGTACAGCTGCCACTCGACACGGACCGAGCCCCTACGGGCGAACTCGGTCTCCAGGCCGACAATTTCGCCCCAGCGCATGCCGGTGTACGCCTTGAGGATCACCGCGACGAACTCGTCGTCCCGGCCGGAGAGCAGGGCGGCCCGCTCGGCAATCAGGAGTGCGCCGAGCGCGTCCGTGACGACCTTTTCCGGACCGCGGTCGGCGGAGCGGCCGGCCCGCTTGCCCCTCCCCCGGCGCTTGGCGGCGGGGTTCGCGTCGATGAGCCCCTCGTCCACGGCGTCGGCGAGGATGAGGTGGAGCGTGGCCCGCCAGGTCTTCACGCTGGAGGCGGCGTAGGAGGCCCGTTCCTTCTTCTCCCACAGCGCGACGTCGGTGCGGAGGATGCCGGCGAGGGCCTTGTCCTCGAAGTCGGGGAGCAGGTGCTCCTCGATGTGGCGGCGGTAGTTCTGCATGGTGGACGCGGCCAGGTCTTGGGCGTCGTACCAGCGACTCGCGTACTCGCCGAACGTCTCCTGGCCCAGTGACGGGTCACGTACGTCGCCGCGCCGGAAGCCGATCTCCGCTTCTCGATCGTCGCGGTCGCGATCGAGGGAGGTGGCGGTCTTCGGGGGCGGCGCGGACGGGGCATTGACACCGTCGATCCACATCCACACCGGTGAACTCGGTCGCGTGCCGGGAGGTGAGCGAAGACTCGGCCCGGAACACCGGCCCGATCTCGAAGACCCGGTCGATGCCGCCATCTGTTTGTAGAACTGCGGCGACTGAGCCAGGTACGCCGACCGGTCGAAGTACCCGAGCTTGAATCAGCCCGTGGCAGGCTCAGCAGGCAAGGTCGACAGTAGAGGCAGCATAGCCGCCCTCAAGAAGTTGAGATTCGTCGTCCTCCACCTGCAGAACGCCAGCGTCGAAGAGATTGGAGGTCAGTGCCTCGGTCAGAGGCGGAGGTACGGCGTTTCCAATGATGATCTGAACCTCGGTGCGAGTCAGCTCGTAGCGGGGCTTAACCCTCTCATCGACGAACTTGAAATAGTCCGGAAAGCCCTGGATACGCGCGGCCTCGTGAGCGGTCAGACATCGAGGGACACCAGGATGGACAAACCGCCCGCGCCCCATCGTCGCGAAACCGCTGGTAATGGTCTGAGACGGCCGATCCCACCACAACCGGCCATACATTGACGTGTAATTGTGATCGCCCCGGTGACACTCGGGTCGCTCTTCGTTCGGCAGATTATACTCGTCGTTCTCAAAAAGATACTTCATACGCCGCTGGTTATCCGCGTTGGGTACCGCAGCTTCATCGAAGAATGACTTCGGGTGAACGTCGAGCAGGTCGCCGATAGCCCAATGCAGATCACGGGGCGCACCAATGTGGTTTTCGATCTGCAGCAGGTCAGCAGCCGAAAAGCCAAAAGGCAGCGCATCTTTGTGGACGGCCAGCAGTATATGGCGCTTGCGTGTCTGGGCGACCCCAAGCTTGAGTAGGTCGATACGACTGGTGGCGACATCGTATCCAAGCTTCTTAAGGTGAACTATGGTGCGGGAGACCACCTGCTGCTTGTCGTTGACAACAGCCAGCACGTTCTCGATGACAACTGCACGGGGCCGCAGAACCTCTGCTGCGCGGGCCATACGCAGGTACAGTCGATTCTTGGGATCATCCCGGCGAGTGTGATTGTTGAGATTGCTGTGCCCCTGACAGGGCGGCCCGCCGATCAGGAGCCCCACCTCACCCGCTAGGGAAAGAGTATCGGCCTCCTGAACGGTCAATGGCGCGCCAAGGTCGCCGTCGAAGTAGGACTCAACAGTTCCCTCTTGCACGTTAGCCTTGGGAAAATTGGCCTTGAAGACCTTGGTGGGAGCTGCCTCGAAGTCAACTGCAAGACGAACATCAAGCGAGACGTCATGCTTGTGGGCTGCCTGGGCAATACCGAGGGTGAGGCCACCGCAGCCAGCGAAGAGGTCCACGACTCGCAGGGAGCTGGCGCCCTCCTCAAACTTTGGCCGCCGCTTGGCCCGCAAGGGGTACCGCTCACCCACGTGTGACCCCCATCTGCGCTTGCTTGTAGAACCGGTGGAACGAGCGGTCATGGTACTCGATCAAGGGTGGGCACGTGTGGTAGACCGATACCTGCTCAGGTCGAACTCGTGATGCCGTGCTGCTGATCAGGGGGCTGTTGGCCAGGCCGGTTTCGGCGAGGTAGCCGTCTGTGAGGTCACCGCCATCCTGGATGTGGCGTAGGCCACTTCGAATGCGCCGGATGAGCAGTTCGGGCGTGGAGAAGGCGGGGTGGAGAGCCAGCTACGTCGAAGCATTGGCCAGATCCCTTCGACGGGGTTGAGGTCGGGTGTGTAGGCGGCACGCAGTAGACGGTCGGCCAGTCCCGAACCTCGGTCCATTCCCGCAGGCCAGCGGCTTTGTGAACGTTGAGGTTGTCCCAGACGAGGACGATCGGGCCACCGAGCAGCTGGTGGGCGGCGGTCAGCAGATCGCGACAGTCGCGCCAGGAGAAGCTCTTGCAGCCGTCGCGCCGGCCGTCGTCCCGGCGCGGCCGGTAGATCATCCGAGACAGGCGGCCAGGCTTGTAGCAGGTCAGCGCGGCGATGGATATTCGCCTGCGGGAACGGCCACCGACCCTCACCACCAGGTCCGGCCGCGCTCGAACCCCGCCTCCTCCTGCGACGGCGTCCTGGAGAATCCGGCCTCGCCCTTGAAGACGAGCCAAGCTCCGCTCACGGCCGGAAACCTTCCGTGTAGGGCCACACCTCCTTGACCCAGCTGGCCACCGCCTCGTCCTCGCGCTCCATCGTGCGTCGGACCGGGACCCGGCAGAACCAGCCATAGCTCAACAGAAGATTCCGAACGCCCTTGATCGTGCAGGCCAGGTGGAAGCGTCGGCCGATCACGGTCTTCACACGGCTCAGGGTCCAGCGCTGGCCCTCCCAACCATGCGCGGCCGACCCCTTACTCGCTCCGCCTCCAACTGAACGAAGCGTTTCTCGTCTCAGCCTCGGAAGCGACCCCAAGGCCCACGGACCGCACTCGTCCCACATCTGCTGCCGCCGCTGTGCCGACCGGACACTTGAGATCCCCGACACAGCCACACGCTAGCGAACCAGACAAACTTCAGCTCCCAGGATTCGTATTTGATCTACCGTCAGGGGAGCTGACAGCTAGAATTTCGCAGCGCTCCCGGTTCGGTCGACGAAGGACAGCAGGCATGCCGCTCGAGGTCAACAAACACGTCCAACGGATGCATCGTTACCAGCCGTTCGACGTCGATACCTCTGAGATGATCTACGAGCTGCAGGAAGACTGGACCCAGTCACTGTTCCCCGTCGTGACTCTGACCTACCTGCTTAAGGCCATCGAGCGACCGGCCACGAAGACGATCGTCCTCACGGGGGACGCCGGGCATGGCAAGACAAGCCTGTGCGCCAGTCTTCTGGCCAATCTGCAGGTCGACACCGAGCCAGTCACACCAGACGTGCGCAAGGCAGTTTTCCGCGAGCTGTCCGAGGCCGGCGACGCCAGCCGCCCTATCGGGCGGACCCGTGGCGGACGCCCGCTGTACATCCTCAGAGATCTCAGCGAGCTCAGCCTGCAGGCGGGCGCTCACAAGCTCGTGGAGCTGCTTGACCCTCCGGACGAGGGCGTCGCGATCCTCTGCGCGAACGAGGGCCAGCTACGCAAGTGCGTCGCCAAAGACGACAATCTCGACAAAGACGGCACCGGGCGCGCCAGAATTTTGGTGGAGACCCTCACGGCAGGCATTGCCCGCGGGCAGGTCAGCGACCCCACTGGCTCAGTCACTGTTATCAACCTCAACTATCAGTCCGTGGCCGCCGACAGTACTATCGGCGGGCTCGTACCGTGGGTGCTGAAGCAGTGGACGACGCAGTGGTCGCGGTGGAAGTCCTGTGAGACCTGTGATGCTCAGAATGTCTGCCCAATCCTGGCCAACCGCAAGGAGCTAAGCGATCCCGCCCAAGGGCCTCAGCGCCGGGCTGCGATCCGGGATGTATTTGCGGCGGCTGAACGCACCGGGGCTGTAATTACGACCCGTCAGGCACTGTCAGTGATCAGCTACATGCTCACCGGCGGGCTGTCTTGCGAGGACGTCCACGCCAAGTATCAGTGGTCACACTCGAACAGATCGTGGCAAGCCCCTCACTTGTACCATCAAGCGCTCTTCGGTGACCGGTTGACCCAGCAACAGCGTCATCTGGTTCCTGCCTTTTTCGCGCTACGAAAGCTGGACCCGGGCAAAGTCTCCCGCCGCCAGGTTGACGACCGACTGGACCCGGATGCAGCTGGCGTCTTCCCTCCCGCGGACACGAGCAGCTACCTGCAGAGGGTCCGTACGACTCGGGACGTCCAGAAGCAGGCCGAACAATTGCGAGGCCTGTACACGTTCCTACGGCGAGCTGACTTCTTCAACAGCGGCGACAATAAGGACCGGTTCGCCCGTATGGGCCTGCAGGCCGGCGACGACTTCGTCGGCGTCCAGGACAAGGACCGGGATCGGGCAGATACCAGGGTGCGAGACCGCTTCCTGAAGGGCTTGGAGGCAGTCCAGGGCATCTACCGGGCGGGGAGCAACCCTGACTTCTTCATACTCGACCCCGCCTTCTTCACCCACCGCGCCCGCGCGGCTGTGATCTCCCGGCGAGTGCCCAGCAAGGGCGTCGAGGTCGTCGACCAGGTCACCCAGTGGCAAGAAGCAGGCCGCACGGGCCTTGCCCCCGAGATGCAGAACGCCGTCGAGTGGCTCAACCGGTCCATCTACATCCGTATCCCAGCCATTACCCCTGACCAGGACGCAGTCTCGGTGGAAGCGAGCCTTCTGCGCTTCGAGCTGCTGAACCGGTGGGCTGCAGGGCTGCGTAGCGATGTCCAGCACGAGGCAGAAATCCGCGGCCTTAGCGGGTCCCTGGCAGAGCTGGCCGACTCGTTGAACAAGGACGACGAGATCCAGGTACTGGTGGGCAACGTCATGAGAAAGCTCATGATCGACGTCGGCGACAAGATCAAATCGGTGCGTGCGTGATGGCTGATCGTTCCAAGGCAGAGGTCGTCCTTCGTCTCTTCGGGGTGAATCTCGAACAGCAAGGCCGCGGTTTCTACGTCCCTCTTGAGATGCTCGCGATAGCCCGCGGCGTCTACCTGGCACATCAGGAGGACCCGGAGGAGTTCGCAGGACTCCTGGACAACGGCGCCAGCACGGCCTACAAGAGGACCTCGCACGACCTGGCCCGGCGGATCGCGACCAAAGCCCGCATCGTCGAGGGCGACGAGGCACTCAGCAAGGCCGTCGATCTGGACTCTCCCGAAACAATGGAAACGCTCCACGCGCTGTTCTCGTCCCTGCTGGTCGAGATCCCTGGGCGTCGCAACCAGCCCAGTTGGTTCGGCGCGCACATCTATCCGTTCGTCGGTGAACTCATCCATTACGACGCAGTCGAACGACGAATCAAGCAACTCGATGCCATCTCCAAGAAGAGCCCCAAAAAGCGCAAGCAGGCCGATATGGTCTCTGCTGGCATCAATGCTCCGAGTATCGAGCGTTACCTCTTCCGCGATGGTGGAGGATGGGCCTACAAAGTCCTACGCAGCGACCCTGACCCTGACCGCAAAGAAGCGACCCAACAGGGCCTTGCCGACCTCGTACAGGACAGCGGCACCCCGCTGGGAAATCTTGCCAAAGCCCTCAGCGCGCACGACTTCGACTACGACGAAGTGCCGGTGGAGGGCTCAGACGCAGGAATCAAGCTGTACGAAGATCTCAGCCCGTGGCCCGATCTGCTGAGGGATGGGACCCGCAACATCGTCACTCGAATTGCAACGGTACCCAGGGCCAAGCGCACCGAGAGCCTCATGCACTGGGTCCCCTACTGCTTGGCGCGCCACCAGCTGCACCTCGCACGCAGGAAGCTCGGCGCTACCGATGGCGAGTCGCTCCTGTTGGACTTCGGCAACGACGCAACTCCGCTGCGTAGAGAGTCGCAGAAGAACCTCACTAACTTCCGCAACGACATCGTCAACGCGATCAACGTCCAGGCTCGGGAGATGATCACCGAAGCCGAAGGCGAAGGCGACGAGGCCAGAAAGCGCCGCTACGAAAGATTCACCAAGGAGACGGGCAAGGCGGTCGACTCGCCCCGAGCATTCTTCAGTGGGACCCTCGCCGCTGTGGGAGCCCTGAACGCAACGGGCGGGCGCCGGCACTTCACCATGAAGCCCCCGATGCTTGAGGGTCTGGTATCTGCCACCGTCCCGCAGGGGACGGAGATGGAGTTCGACCAGTTCTGCTCGCTGCTGTACGAGAAGTACAGGCTCGTGGTGGAGAACAAAGTCGCGGCTGCGAGCCCGTTGGCCTACGAGGTCGATCCGTCGTTCCTTGATCACAACGGCAAGGCGTTCCGCGAAAAGCTGGCCGCCATCGGTCTGCTCACTCAGTATTCAGATGCGACCAGCATGGTTCGAGGGGAGCCCCGGTGACCGACATCAGCATCCGAGCGCTCGGTCGGTTCGTCGCCGACGAAGCGCTGCGCAAGGTCACCGAGATCAGTGGGGCCCGTGCCAGCCTGCGAGTCAGCGGTTTCGATCAGCCGACCGTGGCCGAGGCCCTCCGCCGCACGGCCCAGAGGCTGTCGGGGTCACCGGACCATCAGATTGTCGTCAAGGTTGGCACCTCGGAGCCAATCGAAGGCGTACCTGCTGATTACCTGCTGGAACCGCAGGATCAGCTGACCAAGTGGCGGAATTCGGGACAGGGTACGGCAGTGTTGCTCTTTGAGTGGGGGCAGTCTCCGGATGCCCAGGGGCTGGCGGCCATGAACGCTCTTGACGATGCCACGATCCTGGGCGACCACCACAACGCCTCCGGCGAGCGCGGATTCGATAGGTTCATGGCAGAAGCGTGGCGGGAGGTGGGTGGCATTGGCGACGTTCCAGCCCTGATGACCACTTCTCTGTCCGAGATCTGGCGTGCCATCACCGATGAGGAGCGCCGGTCCTTGCACCGCTGGGCGGCCTTCCTGGTCGAAACCGCGCAGAAGATTGCAGCAAGTCAGGTCCACACGTCAGACGTGGTCTATCCCGAGATCTCTGCTGCCCTGCCCACTCTTGACCTCTTTCCGGACCAAGGACTCTTCAGCAAGCCCGCAGCGCTGCCGGCCCGGATCAAGAAGAACGTCTCGGTCAGTGCCTTCAAGCAGCCGACCGGCAAGGAGATCACCGAGGAAGACCTGATAGACCGCATCGCCACGGCCGAGTTCAGCGAGCAGTCGCTGGGCCACATCGGTACAGACTCCGAGACTGCCAAAGCACGCATGCGTAGCCTCGTACTCAACCTCAATCGCACTGGTTCTACCCCGCAGGATCCTCGTCAGCTGCGCCGCGAGCAGGACCTGACCCTCTGGCTTGAGGTCTTCGAGCAGAAGTCCACAAAAGTCGGCTTGGGCCAGCAGGTCCGGCAGGAGATCGAGAGGACCGACGCAGAGCGGGTCGACGAGTTCGATGCCATGGTGATCGAAGGCGCGCTTGACCGCGGAGACCAGGAAGCCGCACAGCGTTTCCTTGACGAGGCACCCGTCGGTGGGGCCGAAGTTCTGGCCGATCTGCTGTCTAGGCGGTCACGCCGCAAAGTCGAGAAGCTTGCCTTCCCGGACTCTCAGTTCGTCCAGGACCCACTGCGTGCCTTGCTGCGCGAGCTGACCTACTTTTCCGACGAAGAGGAAGGCTCCGTCGTCGTCGGGCTTGAAGGCAATCAGGAAGCTGGGCGGTGGAGCCGCTGGCTATTCGCTTTCCTCTACGCACGCACCCTGTGTGACATCCGGGACTCCACTGGTCTTCGGCTGACCCTGGAGGTCAAGCCCTGCCTGCTGGACCGGGCCAAGCCGCCCCTGCCGAAGGAAGACGAGCCGTTTGACACGACCACCGAATGGGCCCCACTACGCATCCTGGTCGAGATGGACGGCGCCGCCCAGCGACGCTTCCGCTGGGACCCTCTGGGAATCCCCGGGCAGATCGCACTGGCGGCCCTCATCCACGGCTGGCGAACCCCCCCTGGCCATGCCAGCAATCTGACGTTCGACACTTTCCTCGACAAATTCAATGACCCCCGGCACTGGCAGGTCGATGAGCCTGTGCCTGTCCCCGCGTCATATTTTGCCGGTCAGCTGGAAAGCCTCAAGCTGGAGCACTTCGAGCGCTTTTCCGACGGGCTTGACGCCGGGAACATCAAGGATTACGTACGCGCTTGGGAAGGCATACTCCGCGAAGCTCGCACTGCCCTGGTTCCCGACAACGCTCCGAACGCAGACCTTGAGGCCGTCGTGCTGACCGATGTCATCGGGCTGGCCGATCACCGCATGATGATGCTGGCCACTCACCCCCTGAAGCTGCGCTGGCTGGCAAGGAACTACGCGGAGGCCGCCAGCAGCATCGAGACCGCCTTGAACAAAGAAGGAGGTCTGAGCCTCAACCAGGAGAACGAAGACCTCTTCTTCGACGCCATCGACCGTATCTCCCCACATGGGACACCGGCGGTCCTAGTCGGGCCCGGCAGCACGATCGCCATTCCGATGCGGGAATCGGCCGGGCACGAGGAGTACGCTCCGGTCCGCTACGGCGGCAACGAGTCTAAGGACTGGCTCTCCAGCGTCGACGAGACGGCGATCGACGAGATGGTCCGCGTCATCACCGACTACCTGACGACCTACCCCCACAAGCTCGACGGCCTACGTGTACTGCTTCTGGACCGCAACGGCGACCCTGTCCTGCCCATGCGCGTGGCAAAGCAGGTGCGGGCCAAGAACCCTCGCCTGAAGGTTGATCTGGTCGTGCTGGCTCCCCAAGCCACCCATCACGAGATCATCCAGGGCTTCGACCTGCAGTTCTCCGGCGCTGAGATGTCCGAGGACAGCTTCCTGCCCGACGTCCAACTCATCTTGCAAGCATGGGAGCCCGATCAGGAGGCAGACCTGTCAGGGCTGGAAGACACGATCGACCTCGCTCTGGCTCCGGCGCTGTTTGGCACCCAGACCAGTATCAAGGAGAGCACAAAGAAGGAATCCTTGTCGGGCTCCTTCAACTCCTGGAAGCACCCGGCCTCACACAACCTGGCTCAGACCAGCGAGAACGTTGTTAGAGCAATGTTGCCTGAGACCTCCGACGAGACTCTTGAGTCCTGGTCGACCTTGTGCGTGCGCTACGACCGCCGTTCCCCGGTCTCCCGGGAGAGTGTCGATGGCATCGACTACTTCGAGATGCAGGTGCAGTTCGACCAACACCAGGACTTGTTCGCCACCCTGCACCGCGTGGCCCACTGGGTCGTCACCCTTGACAGCTTCATCGGCCGTGAGCAGATCGATGCCCTGCGTAACCGCCCTGACGTCATCCTAGTCAAGCCCAGTGTCGGCAAGAACGAGTCCTACACCCTCATTGTCAGCTCGCAGACCGGCCAGCAGTTCGTCGTCCAGAGACTACGACGCCGGCTGGAGCAGATCGGGGTCGTCACCTCGCAGGACTCCGAAGGCACCGCTAGGCGGATCTACGAGGTCGGCCGCAATGTGGCCCCTGGCGCCGTGTTGCGCTCCCTCGGTATCGGCACCACAGTCAACGAAGTCGTCGGCCTGGTCGCCACCCGGTTTGTCATTGACCAGCAGTTCCCCGTCCCTCGACAGGGCACGAGCCTAGTCACCTGGATCAGCTTCGACGAGCACCACCGCTGGTTCGGCCGAGGACACAAAACCCGTGCCGATCTGGGCCGCTTCGTGCTGACCGTCCAGGACGACGGGACGGTTCGCCTGGATGTCCTGGTCGCCGAGTCCAAGTTCCGCCAGACCTTCGACGTCGGCTCGGCCGAGGAACAACTCAACCGCACTACCGACCTGTGCGAGGATGCCTTCCGCTCGGACGGCGAGTCTCGCCACGACCGTCCCTTCTGGCTGGACGAACTTGCAGCCGCGATCGCTCAGACGAGTGGAAACGCCCTGAAGGCCGCAGACCTTCCAGCTCGCACTGTGATCGGCAACGACGACCCCCGACAGGTCGAGGCGAAGGTCCTTGACGCCCTGCGCTCCGAGGATGTCCGGCTCGGCCAAGTCGCCGGCGTTGCCGTGGCCATCTCAGCTGAGGACGACCAGCCGGCCCCCGTGGTCGGAGGCCTCGGCAAGCACACTCTGGTGAGGCTGAACAAGCACGAGCTACTGGACCTCATCGGTGCTCTGTGCGCCAACGAGGACCCCACCGATGCGAACCCTCTTGTTGCCTCTGAGGGCCTCAGAGGGACCGTGAAGGTCCCCGACACTGCCGCCGAGACTCCCTCAGCCTACATTTCTATCAAACTACCTATTCCGGAAGAATCAACGGCGCCTGTCGAGGCTATCGGAGCGGCTGCTCCAATACACGCACAGGGAGCGGTAGTTGCCTGCCACCATGCCGCAGAGGCAGATCCTGTCCTTCCAAAGGCTCACCACAGTGGGCTCACCGAGGAGGAGCTGAGGCTTCGATACAATAAGGTCGCCGACGTCTTCGCCCGCCACAAAGTCGCGGTCACCGCCCCGGAGGTCGGCAAGTGGCATGAAGGACCCGGCTTCTACATCTTCCGGTTCATCCCCAACCCTGGGGTCAGCGTGGATAAGCTGACCAACCGACGCGACGAGATCTTCCTGGCTCTGGCACTGCCCTCCGGGTTCAGCATTCGCACCCGCAGCGACCGCGGCTCCGTGCTCTTCGAGATCCCCAAGATCGACGACGAGAAGTACGGGGTCGACGCCAAAGCGCTGTGGCAGCGATGCCCGGCCGATTCCGAGAGCCTCATCGCCCCGCTGGGCGCCGACATCGAAGGCAACCCGGTCACCATCGATCTGTCCTCCGCGGACTCACCGCACTTGCTGGTGGCCGGCACTACAGGATCAGGAAAGTCCGTTGCCCTGGACACGATCCTCAAGGGCTTGGTCCGGTACGACAAGAGCACCCTGCGACTCCGCCTCGTCGATCCCAAGGGCACCGAGCTCGTCGACTTCGAGGACGACCCTCACCTTGACGGCGTGATCGGCATGGACGCCACCGACGCCATAGAAATTCTTGGGGAAGCCGCCGAAGAGATGGATGTGCGCTACAAGGATATGAAGGCGATCCGCACGCGCAAGCTCGTCGAGTACAACGCTAAGGTCGACAAAGCAGACCGAAAGCCATGGATCGTCATCGTCCTGGACGAGTACGCCGACCTCACCAGCGATCCCGTCGAGAAGAAGCAAATCGAAGCGCTGCTGAAGCGCCTGACACAGAAGGCCCGCGCTGCGGGCATCCACGTCATCGCAGCCACTCAGCGCCCGAGCGCGGATGTTATCTCGACGACCATCCGCTCCAACTTCCCGGCCCAACTCGCCCTGCGGGTCAAGACCGCGACCGACAGCCGCATCATTCTGGACGAGACCGGGGCCGAAGCTCTGGCCGGACAGGGAGACGCCTTTCTGCACACGGCAAAGGGCACCATACGACTGCAGGTGGCCCACGACGCGAGCTGACCAGGCCCCGCCAGCTTGATCAGCACCATCTCGTAACGGGGCCAAGGAGGCCACCCGCGGCATGATTTCTGTCAGCGACTTGGCGGCCAGGAGGTCTTCCTCGGACGCTTCGGGGCTTCGGCCTCCCGCCGCCTGGCGGCCACTGCCTCAATGACAGTGGCGGCACACGCCTCTGGTTCGAGGTGCTCCCAGAAGCGGAGCACCAGCCAGCCGGCCTCCGCGAGACGGTTGTCCGTGTCCCGGTCTCGCTGGATGTTCCGGCCAATCTTGTCTTCCCAGTACGGCCGGTTCGTCTTGGGCATCACGAAGTGCTCCGGGCAGCCGTGCCAGAAGCAGCCGTCGATGAAGACAGCCACCTTCACAGGGCGGAAGACCATGTCGGCCGTGCGGCGCATCTTGGGGAGCGGCTTTGCAGCCACCCGGTAGCGCAGTCCAGCTGAGTGGACGAGCGAGCGGAGGAGCAGCTCGGGTGCGGTATCGCGATTCCGGTTGCCGAGCATGCTCCGCCGGGTCGCGGCCGACGACGCCCACGACCCCTCCGGCGGCATCCACTGATCGGCCGGTGCTTCTGGTTGTCCTTGCTCGCTCATATCCCCGGCAGCTTAGGGACGGCTTCCATCGGGTCGTCCGGCCTAGCGAGGACCCATCCCTGTCCGTCCAACTCTATTCTCGGCGCTCCCCGTGATGGCGACGGGCAGCCGCAAGCCCCGCAACGCACCGACTCACCTGAGCCTGTACGGGTGACCCCAGCGCTTCAGCGATCCGTCAAAGGATTAGTCCATCCTGGCGGCATCGGCCAAACCGGATTCCCGCTGGGAGCCAGCTGGGAGCCGATCTGCTCCCCGAGGCCCCTTGAGACTGCCCCAGACCATTCGAGCCCACCGCGCTGACCAGGGGAAACGTCGTTCGTGCTGGTGGGGATCTTGGGTGGACCTCATTCGGGACGAAGAGGTCGTGGGTTCAAATCCCGCCACCCCGACAGAGTAAGACCAGGTGAGAGCCGGTGCAGAGCAATCTGCGCCGGCTCTTTCTGCGTCTGGGTGAACAACTGAGTGACCACGGCTTTGGATCTTCCTCGGAGATGCCGTCCAGGACCGTCGCCCCCGTCTGGATCACCAGAGGGACCTGCTTCCGGTAGACCGCCTCCTCCTCCTGGCCATTCATGATCGCCTGCGGGAAGGCGCGCCGGTCGTTCGTGGAGTCCGGCTCGGTCCCGGCCGCGGACGAGAGGACGAGGGCCCCTTCAGACGGGTCGTCTGCCGTTTCCTCCACTCGGAGGACGGTGGGAACGCGGCGGGCGGGTGGGATGGAGGGGACCGTTTCCCTGGCGTCCAGCCTCAGGAGGTTTCCATGCCTGCCACTTCTCCCACCGGCCTGCGCGAGCCGGAACCCCACTTCCTGGAACTGCTCCGGCTTCCGGTGGCCTCCCGAAGAGGTGCCGAGGGGCAGGAGCTCTGTGTGGCCGCTTGCGGCGGCTTCTGCGTCAAGAGTGGGAGTGCGAAGCCGGCGCCGAAGGCAAGAGCGCGAGCCGATGTGCCGGCCCTTGGCTGACTGGCCGTCGGCCCTCAGCGCCTTGCAGGCGGGCGGCCTCGGGTGGCGGCAGCCGGCCCGGGGCCACTGGGGGGCCACCAGGGGGATACCGGGCGTCGGGATGCTGTTCGGCAGTAGATGACCGCTGACGCCGAGCGGAGGTGAATCAGATGAAGGTTTACGTCAAGCCGGAGGCCAAGAAGGTCGACCAGGGCACCATCGTCGCCGCTGTCCGCTAGTAGCGGCTCCCATGCCACGCCTCCCCTCCTGGAGGCGTGGCATGTCCGCTCCCGTCACCAGTCACAGGGGAATCGGAAGTCTTATGTGCGGAATTGCAGGATTCGCCCACACGGACGGAAGCGCCCTCGCGGGGTCCGCCGACGCGATCCTCCGGGACATGGCGCACGCGCTGCGGCCGCGCGGGCCGGACGACATGCAGTTCCACCACACCGGGCCCGCGTGCATGTCGTTCACGCGGCTCGCGCTGATCGACCCCGAGGGCGGGCGGCAGCCGTTCATCAGCGAGGACGGGAACGTCATCCTCGCGGCGAACGGGGAGATCTACAACTACCGGGAGTTGAAGAAGGGGTTCGAGGGGCGGGTTCGGTTCCGGAGCGAGTCCGACTGCGAGGTTCTTCTCCATCTGTACCTGGAGAAGGGGCTCGGGTTCCTCGACGACGTGCGGGGGATGTTCGGGATCGCCGTCATCGATCTGCGCGAGCAGCGGCTGCTGCTCGCGCGCGACCGGCTCGGCATCAAACCGCTGTTCATCCACCGCAACCGCGACACCGTGCTCTTCGGCTCCGAGGTCAAGGCGCTCTTCGCGCACCCCGACTGTCCGCGCGAGCTCGACTGGGCGCGGGCGCTCGCCGACCAGGGGCTCAGTTCCGCCCCCGTCATGAGCCACGACGAGGCCATGAGCTGGTTCTCCGGCATCGATCAGGTGCCCGTCGGGGGCATCGTCGACATCAGCCTGCGGGGCGGCGACACCCGTGTGCACCGGTACTGGGAGCTGCCCGCTCCCGCCGAAGCGGGCGGGCTGCCCGAGGGCTTCTTCGTGCAGAGCATGGGCGATCTGCTCGCCTCCTCCGTGCGCGAGTGCCTCGTGGCCGACGCCGAGATCGGCGTCTTCCTCAGCGGCGGCCTCGACTCCGCCGCCATCACCGCCCTCGCCGCGCACACCGGACTGCACACCTTCTCCGCGCTGACCGGCGCCACCGTCGTCAACAAGGACGCGCAGTACGCCCGCGAGAGCGCCGAACTGCTGGGACTGCCCCACCACCAGGTCGCCTTCGGGGCCGAGCGCATCCCCTCCCCCGACGAGTGGCGGCGGCTGCTCTGGCTGATGGAGACGCCGCTGTGCGGCCCCGAGCAGTTCTACAAGAGCGAGATGTACCGCTTCGCCCGCGCCGAGCGGCCCGAGCTGAAGGCGATCCTGCTCGGCTCCGGCGCCGACGAGTTCAGCGGGGGCTACAGCGTCGCCCTCTCCGGCGGCGGCGACTGGGAGGACTTCGAGGGCAACCTGCGGACGATGGCCCGCCGCAAGGCGCTCGGTTCGCAGTCCGCGCTCTCCGCCTGGTGGGAGGGGACCGACCTGCCGCTGCTCAGCGACGACGCCGTCGGCGCGTACGCGCCCGGCGCGGTGGACGACCCGTACGGCTCCTACCTGGCCTGGAAGTTCCGGGACATGCAGCAGTACAACTTCTGGGTCGAGGACCGCACCGCCTCCGGCAACGGCGTCGAGGCGCGCGTCCCCTTCCTCGACCACCGCATCATCGAACTGCTCGCGACCGTCCCCCGCGCCTACCGCAAGCGGCTCTTCTGGGACAAGCGGGTCATCCGCGAGGCCGTACGGGACATCCTGCCCGCCGAGGTGATCAGCCGGCCCAAGCTGGCCTTCTACGAGGGCGAGGGCGTGCGCCACACGCACCGCACCTTCACCCGCATGCTCGCGCAGAACGGCGACGAGCTCGTCGAGCAGGCGCTCTCCTCCCCGCGCGCCGCCCAGTACCTCGACGGCGCGAACATCCACCGCGCCCTGCGCCGGCTGGAGCGGGACCAGACGTCCGGCCACGTCGAACTGCTCCTGCGCGTGGTCAACCTGGGCATCCTCGACCTGATGGCCGTCGACGTCCCGGGCAGCCGGGCCCCGAACGGGCCGGCCCCGTACGCACTGCGCGTCACGGACTTCGAGGGCCCCGAGGTCCAGGAGCTCTTCCCGCGGCAACGGATCGAGGAGGCCTCGGTGTTCCGCCTCGCCGAGGGCGTCCTCGTGCTCGACGACGTACCGGGTGCGAACACCTCGTACGTCGTGGTCGACGGCGGCATCCGCTTCGTCATCGACCACCTCACCCACGCGGACTGGCTCCGGCTGCTGCGTGGGTTCGACGGGCGCCGGCCGCTGTCGGAGGCGCTCGCCGCCGCCGGCTGCGCACTCGACGCGATGCGGCCGCTGCTGGACGGATCGCTCGAAGCCGGCCTGCTGGAGCCCGTCGACGCCCCCTGAAAAGTAATCACGAGCGAGGTCTTCCGATGACAGCCCATCTCTACTGGGACGAGGTCTGGCGCACCGACAGCGGGCGCACAGGCGACTGGTCGCGGCCGCACCCGTGGGTCGTGGACGAAGCCGCGCGGCTGCGCAGGCTCGGCGCGCAGGACGTACTGGACCTCGGCTGCGGCGTGGGCCGGCACGCCCTCTGGTTCGCGGAGGCCGGGTTCACCAGCTTCGGCACCGACGCCAGCGAGGCGGCGGTGCGCGCGGCCGGCGAGGAGAGCGAGAGGCGCGGGTTGCGGGTCGCCCTCGACATCGGCGACTTCGCCGAACTCCCCTACCCGGACGACAGCTTCGACTACGTCCTCGCCTTCAACGTGGTCTACCACAACGACGAGGCCGGCCTCGGCCGCGTGATCGACGAGGTCCGGCGCGTCCTGCGCCCGGGCGGCATCTACCAGTCCACGATGCTCTCCCGGCGCAACCACGAGTACGGGCGGGGCACCGAGGTCAGCCCCAACACCTTCCGCCAGCCCGGGGCGGCCGACGACAAGGTGCACCCGCACCTGTACGTGGACGCCGCCGACCTGCTGCGCCTGCACCCCGGGTTCCGCCTGCTCAGCGCCACCGACGCCGAGCACGACCGGCCCGGCTCCTTCCACTGGCACTGCGTGTTCGAGTCGGCGGGGAAGGACGTGGACGGCACCCACCACGGCCTTTTCGCGCAGAGGGCCGGGGAATAGTGGCGAAGGCGACGCGACTGCGCGAATTACTGGAACGCAGGGAACTGGCCCGGATCGTCGGCTCCCGGGACGCGCTGACGGCCCTGCTCGTCGAGGAGGCCGGTTTCGACGGCCTGTGGGCGTCGAGCTTCGAGATATCCGCCTCCCGGGCCCTGCCCGACCTGGGCCTGCTGACCATGTCCGAGCTGCTCGAAGCCTGTTCGCACGTGAACCAGGCGACCGGGCTGCCGCTGCTGGCGGACTGCGACACCGGCTTCGGCGGCAACATCAACGTCGTCCGTACGGTCCGCCAGTTCGAGGCGGCCGACATCGGCGGGATCTGCCTGGAGGACAAGGTGTTCCCCAAGCGGAACAGCTTCCTCGGCGGCGGGCAGAACCTGGAGGACGCGGGTGAGTTCGCGGGCCGCATCCAGGCCGCCGTACGGGCCCGCACCACCGCCGACTTCACCGTCATCGCCCGCGTCGAGGCGCTCATCGCCGGGGCCGGGCTCACCGAGGCGCTGCGCCGCGCGCACCTGTACGCGGACGCCGGCGCCGACGCCATCCTCATCCACTCCAAGAAGTCCACGCCGATCGAGATCCTGGAGTTCCTCCAGGCCTGGCGGGCCCGCAGGCCCGTGGTCGTCGTGCCGACCACCTACCCGCACTGGGACCTCGCCGAGGCCGAGGCCGCCGGGGTCTCGATGGTGATCTACGCGAACCACGCGCTGCGCGCCTCGGTCTCCGCCATGCGCGACGTCCTCGGCGAGATCCGGCTCCGGGGCGGGACCGGCGGGGTCGAGGACGCCATCGCCCCGATGAAGGAGCTGTTCGGCCTCACGCAGGTGAACCGGTGGGAGGAGTGGAGCGCATGATCGGCGCCGAGTTCTTCTGCGCGGAGCTGGACCGCCGCGGGTACGGGTTCTTCAGCGGGGTGCCGTGTTCCTTCCTCAAGGGCCCGTTCGCGCTGCTGGAGCAGCGGGAGAGCTACGTGCCGGCGCCGAACGAGGGCATCGCGCTCTCCATGGCGGCCGGCGCCGAGCTGGCCGGGACCCGGGCGGCGGTCCTCGCGCAGAACTCCGGGCTCGGCAACCTCCTCGACCCGCTGACCTCGCTGACCATGGCGTACGAGATCCCCCTGCTGCTCTTCGTCAGCCTGCGCGGCTGGCCGGACGCCGGGGACGACGAACCGCACCACGCGGCGATGGGCGCGGGGACCATCGGCGTACTGGAGGCCCTCGGGGTCGCCCACGGCATCCTCGATCCCGCAGAGGAGAGCCTGGGCGCGCTCCTCGACCGGGCGGAGCGGGCCCGGGGCGAGCGGCGTTCCTTCGTGGTGCTCGTACCGGCGAAGACCGTGGGCGCCCATCCGGTGCCCGCGGCCCCCTCGGACGCGGGGATGGACCGCCGCGAGGCGGTGTCCCTCATCGCCGGGCACCTGGGCGACGCGCTGGTCTACAGCACCACCGGCATGATCAGCCGGGAGCTCTTCGGGATCGTCGACGACCGGCGCAACTTCTACATGCAGGGCTCCATGGGGCACGCCGTCGGGCTGGGCCTCGGCACCGCGATCAACCGTCCCGACCGGGACGTCGTGGTCATCGACGGCGACGGCGCGGCGGTCATGCACCTCGGCGGGCTCGCGCTCGTCGGCGAGCGTCGGCCGCCGAACCTGACGCACTTCGTGCTCGACAACGGGGCGTACGACTCCACCGGCGGCCAGCGCACCCGCGCCACGGCCATGCGCTGGGACGAGCTGGCGCTCGCGGCCGGATACCGCACGGGCAGGCTCTGCCGTACGGCCGAGGAGGTCACCGCCCGTCTGGGGGAGATCAAGGGGCGGCCCGGCCCGCATCTGGTGGCGCTGCACATCGGCAGGGGTGGGCCCACGCCCCCGCGGGTAACTTCGGCGCACACCAACGCCGAGGTCAGGGCCCGTTTCCAGGCCGCGGCGGCCGAAGCCCGGAAGGAAGACCCGTCGTGACGACCACCGTCATCGCCCATGTCAGCGATCTGCATCTGGACCTCTCGGAGCGCGCCACGCAGCGCGCGCTGACCGTCATGAACCACCTGCGCGACATGCCCGGACCCATCGACGCCGTCCTGGTCTCCGGTGACATCGCCGACCACGCGACGGCGGACGAGTACGCCCAGGCCCGCAAGCTGTTCGACCTGCCGTACCCGGTGCTGGTGCTGCCCGGCAACCACGACCGGCGGGGCCCGTTCCGTACGGGCCTGCTCGACGCGGCGCCGGAGGACGAGGAGCTGAACCGGGTCGTCCGCGTGCCCGGTGCCGTCTTCCTGCTGTGCGATTCGACGATCCCGGGCAGCGACGAGGGCCTGCTCAGCGACCTCACCCTGCGGTGGCTGGACCGGACGCTGACCGCCGAGGGCGGGGAGCTGCCCGTCTTCGTCTGCTTCCACCACCCGCCGGTCGACCTGCACACCCCGTACGTGGACCGGGTCCGGCAGTTCGGCGAGGAGCGCCTCGCCGCGGTGCTGGAACGGCACCCGCAGGTCGTGGCGCTGCTGTGCGGTCACGCGCACGTGGCCGCGGCCACGACGTTCGCGGGGCGGCCGCTGCTCGTGGCGCCCGGGGTGGCCTCGACCGTGCCGCTGCCCTTCGAGGGCCTGCCCGCCGTGGACCACGAGCTCGCCCCGGCGCTGGCCTTCCACGTACTGGACGAGCGGCGGCGGCTGGTCACGCACTACCGGGCGCTCGGTCAGCCGCGTCCGGGCAACTGAAACCACCCGCGAGCCACCGATCGCCACGAGAGGCGCTGGGAGAAGGCCATGAGAAGAGTCCTGATCGCCAACCGCGGTGCGATCGCGGCCCGGGCCGTCGCCACCTTCCGCACGCTGGGATGGTCGCCGATCGCCGTCGTCGCCGCGTCGGACCCCCAGCGCCTCCACGCGCTCGCCGCGGACGGCGTCGAGTACCTCGAAGGCACCGGGCTCGCGCAGACGTACGACCACGTGGGCCGGATCGTCGAGGCGGCCCGGCGCTGCGGCGCCGACGCCGTCTACCCGGGCTACGGGGCCCTGGCGGAGGATCCGGAGCTGCCCGAGCGGCTGGCCGCGGCGGGGATCGCCTTCGTCGGGCCGACGGCGCGGGTGCTCGCGGCGGCCCGCGACAAGGAGCACGCGGTCGCCACCGCCGACCGGCTGGGCCTGCCCGTGCTGCCGCACGCGACCGGGCACGAGGGGGTGGCCAAGCTGGTCGCGGACATCGGGCTGCCGGTCGTCCTCAAGCCGGTGACGGGGTGCGGGGGTCTGGGCGTGCGCATCGTGCGGACGGACGCCGAGGCGGAGCGGGCGCTCGCGCTCGTCGCGGACGACGAGGGCGGCGGGAGCGACAGGGGCGGCGGGAGCGAAGCGGGCGCCGGGAGCGAAGCGGGCGCCGGGAGCCGCGCCGGCGACGGCTGGTACGCCGAGCGGTACGTGGAGCGGGGCGCCGTGGTCGGGGTCACCGTGGCCGTCGACGACGCCGGGACCGTGCACCCGCTCGGCGAGCGGGAGAGCCTGCTGGTCGACGGCAGCATGAAGCTGCTGGAGGCCTCGCCCGTGCAGGGCGTGGCCCCGGAGCTGGTGGAGCGGATGCGGGCGGACACGGCCCGGCTCGTCACCGGGATGGGGTTACGGGGCGTGGCGACGGTCGAGTTCATCGTCGGCGCCCGGAGCCACTACTTCCTGGAGGTCAACGGGCGGCTGCCGCTGGCCTACCGGATGTGCGAGGCGCAGACCGGCCTGGACGTGGTGGCCCTCCAGATGGAGCTGGCGCAGGGCGCGCTGCCCGCCCCCGGCCGCATCCGCGTCGACCGGGACACGCACTGCCTGGAGGCCCGCCTGTTCATCGGGCCTGCGGCGGGCGCGGCGCCCGGCCGGATCAGCGCCCTGGAGCTGGCGCCCGAGCCGGGGGTGACGTACAACTGCGCGCTGGACGTGCGCGGGCCGGTCGTCCTCGACAACATCGTCACGCAGGTCCTGGCCCTCGGCGAGAGCCGCGGTGCGGCGGCCGGGGCGGTGCTGCGGGCCGTCGAGGGCAGCGGGATAGCGGGGGTCGCGCACTGCGCGGAAGAGATAGCCGTGTGGCTGCGGGGCTCGGGGCTGGTTCCCGAACGCCTCGGCAGCCAGGTCTTGGGAGTCTGATCTGAGATGAACAGCAGCGATCCGTTCTCCGCCGTCCGACACCCCGTCGACCGCGCGCTCGCGACGGCCGTCGCCCGCGGCGGGGAGGAGGACGTACGCACCGACCGGTCCCGGGAGTTCGGGGAGACCCTCGGGGAGTACGTACGGCGCCACCTCGACGCCCGGCCCGGCTACTTCGTGCTGAGCGGGCTGGACCACCTCGACGAGGAGCAGGCCCGCCGGTTCACGGTCGCGGTCTCCCGGCTGACCGGGGACCTGCTGCCGCAGGACGGGGCCGGGGCCCTGCTGCGGGACGTACGGGACCGGGGGGTGCGGCTGGGCGAGGGGGCGACCGGCCGCTACTCGGACAGCCGGCAGGGCGGCAGCCTGCACACGGACGCCGCGCACCGGCCGGGGCGGCTTCCGGACATTTTCACGCTGTTCTGCGTCCGGCAGGCGGCCAGCGGCGGGGCGCTGGTGACCGTGCACGTCAGCGATCTGCTGGAGATCCTCCGGGGGCACCCCGAAGAGCTCGCGGCGCTGCGGCTGGCCGTCCACTTCGACACCCGGGACGACACACCGGGGGTGCCGCTCACGACCGAGCGGCCGGTACTGGAGTCCAGGGACGGCCGGGAGCGGATGTACTACCTGCGGGACTACATCGAGATCGGACACCGGCACCCGCACGTGCCGCCGTTGACGCCCGAGCAGGTCAAGGCGCTGGACCTGCTGGACTCGCTGCTGGAGCGGCGCGATCTGCAGACGCACGGGCGACTGGCACCGGGCGAGATGATCTTCATCGACAACCGGTCGATCGTGCACGGCCGGACGGCCTTCGACGAGGACGGGCCGGTGGACGGCGGGCGGTTGATGCTCCGCACGTGGATCGGGCTCCCGGCGCACCGCACGGCCGGGGCCGTCCGGTGACGCGGATCGTCACCGAGCTCGAACGGCTCGGCCTCGCCGAATTCCTGGCCGACTTCCCCGGGGATTCGGTGGACCGCCGCCAATGGGCCGCCGGCGCCCGCGGCCTCGACGCGGAGCTGCGCGCCCTCGCCGGATTCCTGCTGCTCGGCGAGCCCGCGGCGGCCGACCGGCTGCCGCCCGCCCTCGCCGGGGCGCTGCCGGCCCTGGTCAAGAGCGGGGTGGCGCACCAGCGCGGGGCCGAGGTCCGGCTGCTCGACGTCAGCCTGTTCCGCTCGGCCGGAGTGTGGCTGTTCGCGGAGCCGCCGAGCCCGTTCCCCGTGCGCCACTACTTCGGCCGGGATTCCATCGCGCTGGCTCGGCGCACCGGGTTCCGTACGGGCGCGCGCGTCCTCGACCTGTGCTCCGGACCGGGGTTCCAGGGGCTGGTCGCCGCCCACCGCGGCGCCCGGGCCACGCTGGTGGAGCTGCTGGCGGAGACCGCCGAAGTGGCCCGGCTCAACGCGGAGATCAACGGGGTCGCCGACCGGATCGAGGTCCTCGTCGGAGACCTGTACGCACCGCTGCCGGCCGGGGTGGCACCGTACGACCACGTCATCGCGAACATCCCCTTCCTGCCGACCCTCGCCGCACCGGGCCGGGAAGCCGCCCACGAGGGCGGCGAGGACGGGTTCGGCGTGGGCCGCCGGGTGCTCGCCGGACTCCCCCGGCACCTGGCCGCGGGCGGCACGGCGCATCTGACCGCGCTCCTCCTCCAGGCGGGCGAGCGGCTCGTCACGGACGGCGAACTGCGCTCCTGGGCCGCGGCGCACGGCTACGGGCTGACGATCACGCTGACCGAGCGGATGGCGGTGGACGCCGACTCCGACCTCGTCCAGACGACCGTGTCGGACCACTTGGAGACCGATCCGCAGGCCGACCCCGAGGAGCTCACCGCCGCCGCCGTCGCCCCGTACGAGAGCCGGGGCGCGACGGCCGCCCGGCTGGCCTATCTGCGGATCGACGCCGGGATGGCCGACTTTCGTGTCCTCGACCGCGCGGGCGGGTGAAGGTGGCTACCGTGACCGGCGCACTCGATCGCGATCGGGAAGGACGCACAGCGTGACGACGACAGGGACGGACGGCGCGGCCGACGGCGCAACCCGCCGCGGAGACGGCTCGAAGGGCCCCGAGCTCGTCGAGCTCACCTCGATACGGGACGCGGAAGCCGACCGGTGGAACGCCCTCGCGGGCGACGCCGCCCTCTACTCGACCCACCGCTGGCTGCTCTACGGCGAGGAACTGGCCGACGCCGCCTCCCGCCACCTGGTCGCCGCCTGCGGCGGCTCGTACGTCGCCGGGCTGCCCACCCACCGCTTCACCGGGAAGGTCCCGCACTTCTACGATCCCGCCGTCCTCTTCCCCGGCGCCGCCGAGCCGGCCACGCCCGAGCGGCCGCTGCTCCTCGGGGGGACCCGCCTCGGCTACACCAGCGAGGTGATCGTCGCCCCCGGCACCTCCGGGCCGCTCGCCGCGGCGGGGGTGCGGACCGTACTGGACCGGTTCCGCACACTGGGCGCCGAAGGCGGCGGCCTCGCGGCCCTGCTCTACCTCACCGACGAGTCGGTGGAGCGGCTGCTGTCGCACCTGGGCCCCCGCGACCAGGTGGTGCTGATGGACGCGACCGCCGTCCTGCCCGTGGACCCCGACGGTCTGGAGGGCTACCGCAGGCGCTTCACCTCGCACCAGTTCACCTCCATCCGCCGGGAGATGCGCCGCTACACCGACGCCGGCTGCCGCACCGAGGTCAAGCGCCTCTCCGAGTGCCACCACCTGCTCGGCCCGCTCTCCGCGCAGGTGCTCATCCGGTACGGGCACCCGGTGACCGACGAGAGCGAGTCGGAGCGCTTCGCCCAGCAGGCCACGCTGTTCGACGACAACTGCCGGATCCTGGGCGCCTACCAGGGCGAGCGGATGGTGGGCTTCACCCAGTACTTCTTCTGGGGGAACACCATGTACGCCCGCTCGCACGGGCTGGACGACTCCATCGCCCGCGAGGCCAAGCTCTACTTCAACCTCACCTACTACGAGGCCGTGAAGTACGGCGCGGCCCACGGCTACGACTCCGTGGACCTGAGCTGCGACGCCTTCCAGGCCAAGGTGTCCCGGGCCGCCCGGCTCCAACCCCTGTGGGGCGTCGTGCTCGACGCCCCGTGGACCGGGCCGGTGCTGGAGCGCGTACGCGCCGAGGAGAAGGCCCGGCGCGAGGAGTACGCCTCTCACGACCCGGGGATCGAGTCGCGGGTGGCGCGGCTGGTGGACGCGCGCGGCCGGTAGGGGCCGCTTCCGCGAGAAGGGCCCCCACCCCCAAGACGGCCCAGGCCGGCCGCGACGCTCACCCGGCCGGTCTGGGCTCCCGCTCCCGCTCCCCCTCCTCCTCGCGCTCGCGCCGGCCCCGCCCGCGCTCGGCGATCGCCGCCACCGGCGGCACCGCCGCCCCGGCCGCGACCATGAGGGTGACGAGCACGGCCCACCCCACCGGGCCCGCGCCCAGGCACAGCGCGTTCAGCACGGTCGGCGCCACCGCGCCCCCGATGCCGACCCCGACCGAGAAGACGCCCTGGTACTCGCCCTGCGCGTGCTCCGGGGCCAGCCCGAACGACAGCGCGTACTCCCCCGCCGTGAACAGCATCTCCCCGAAGGTCAGCGCCGCCGTGCCGATCAGGATCAGCGCCATCGCCCCGTACATCGGGGCGTGCGCCGCGGCGAAGACCAGCCCCATCGCCACCGCGATGACGGGCCCGCTGCGCCGCATCGCCAGCGCCCCGTCGCGCGGGGTCTCGACCCCCTTGGCGACCCTGGTCTGGAGCAGCACCACGAGCGCGCAGCTCAAGGCGAAGACCAGCGAGACCGTCCAGCGCGGAGCCTTCGTGTACTCGGCGATCCACACCGGCATCAGCACCGTCATGAAGACGTCGAACATGACGAGGGTCCCGGCGAGCACGCTGACCGCGAGGAACGGGCGGTCGGCGAGCGCGTGGTGCCGGCCGCTGCCCGGGTCCTTGGGGATCGGCGGCAGGTGCGGCAGCCGGGCCACCAGCACCGCGGCGACGAGGTACGAGAGGACGTCGGCGCAGATCGCGATCACGTACGCGGTCCGGGTGTCGGCTTGCAGCGCCAGCCCGCCGAGCAGGGATCCGGAGACCATCGCGAGGTTCTGGAGGGAGTAGATCCGCGCCCGGTACGCGACCCGGTCCTCCCCGCCCACGTACGCGATCAGCGCCCCGCTGATCGCGGGGAAGGCGCCGCGCCCCAGGGCGATCAGGGTGATCACCACGAGGAACCCGGCCATGCCCTCCACCAGCAGCAGCGCGCCCGCGGCGGCCGCCTGGGCGACGAGCCCCGCGATGCCCACCTCGCGCGGGCCGAACCGGTCGGCGAGCCGGCCCACCAGCGGTCCGGCGACCAGGCCCGCGAGCCCGGCCGCCGTCAGCCCCATGACCACGTTGCCCGTGGACAGTCCCACGGACCGGACGAAGAAGAGGACTTGGAGGGGGGCCCAGCTGCCCGCCCCGAGGTAGCGGACGAACAGTGCGGCCGCCAGGCCGCGTCTCAGGCTCCGCCCGTCGCCCGGCATCAGTGGCCCGCCGGGGCGTCGGCGCCGGCGGGGCGGGCGCCGGCCTCGGACGGACGGGGGTTGACCACGACCCCCAGCTTCGGCGCGAGCAGTTTGCGCAGCTGCTGCGCCGCCGCCTCGGCGGTGTTCGCCCGTACGACGTCCCAGCCGCGCCGGTCCGCCCAGTCGAGCATGACGTCACGGGTGGCCGCCTGGTGGGCCAGGAAGCTCTCCGGGCGGCACTCGGGATCGCGGCCGCATTCGTACGGGGTGATGTCGCCCTTCTTGCGGCGCAGCGCCTCCTCGGGGGTGACGTCGAAGAAGACGACGGTGTCCACGGGCGCCATGGCGTGCACGATCGCGTCCACGAGCTCCTCTGGGCAGCCCGCCAGCAGTTCGGTGGCGGCGTGCTTGACCCAGTAGCCGTCGAGGACGACGAGGTCCGCCTCGGCGGCGCGGGCGCGCTCCGCCGCCAGGGTGTTGAGCCAGCCGAGGAAGAGCATCCGGGCCGGGTTGGGCATCTCGGCGATGCAGACCCGCAGTTCGTCGAGGGTGGTGCCGCGCAGGAACCGGGCCTGCGGGACCTCGGCCTCCGCGAACACCTGCCACTTGCCGACGACGCGGAACGACAGGCCCTGGCTCTCGGCCCAGCTCTGCAGCCGCTTGACCTGGGTGCTCTTGCCCGCGCCATCGGGTCCGTCCATCGCAACGATCACTGTTGAAGTCCCTTCGGAAGATCCGCCACGGGCCGTCGCCGTACGGAAGCCATGTGGTGGTCGCCGCGGTCGTCGTCGCGGGCTTCGCGGCGGGGGCCGTCGCGGGTGTCCTCGCGGGGGCTGTTGCGGGGGCCGTCGCCGGAGGCGTCAGTACGCGCCGAAGTACTCACGGTGCTCCCACGCGGTGATCTCGCCGGGGCCGGCGGGCCCCGCGACGGCCAGCCACTCCCCGAACCGGGCCACCTCGCTGCGCTTGAGCTGCGCCAGGCAGTCCTGGAGCGGCTTGCCCAGCAGCTCCCGGGCGAAGGCGCTGCCCTCCATCGCCGCCACCGCCTCCGCCAGGTCGCGCGGCAGCGCCGCCGCCGTGGGGGCGTGCGGGTCCTCGGCGAGCGCGCCCGGCCGCAGCCCGCGCTCGACGCCGTCCAGCCCGGCGGCGAGCTGCGCGGCGAGGTAGAGGTACGGGTTGGCGCAGGGCTCGCCGATCCGGTTCTCCACGTGCGTGGACTCCTCGCCGGGGCCGCCGAGGACCCGGACCAGGGCTCCGCGGTTCTCGGCGCTCCACACGATCCGGTCCGGGGAGAGCGAGTGCCGCTCGTCGAGCCTCCGGTAGCCGTTGACGGTCGGGATGCAGAACAGTGCGGTCTCCGCGGCGTGTTCGAGCAGTCCGGCGACGTAGCCGAGACCCTCCTCGGACAGCAGGGCGGTCCCCTCGCGCTCCATGAAGACGTTGCGGTCGGCGGCCGTGTCGAACAGCGACTGGTGCAGGTGCCAGCCGCTCGGGTCGAAACGCTCCAGCCGGGGCAGCGCCATGAAGGAGGCGTGGTGGCCGAGGCGGGCGCAGATCTGCTTGGTGACCGTGCGGAAGAGCAGCATGGCGTCGGCGGCGTCCTGGCCGTTCATCGGGCTGAAGGTGAACTCCAGCTGGCCCGGCCCCGATTCGTGCTCCACGGTGCGCAGCGGCAGGCCGAGCTCGCGCAGGGCGCGCGCGAGCGGGGTGACGAGGTACATCAGGCCGTCGGTGAGGGTGTCCAGGTTGAACTGGTAGCCCCCGTCGACCGGTTCCACCGCGGGCGGCTCGCCCTGGACGCCGAATCCGCCGACCGTCGCGGCGGCCCGCGCGGCGGCCCCCGGGCCGCGCTCCGCGCCGGTCAGCCGGGTCACGTACCACTCCACCTCCAGGCCGACCACGTACTTCAGGCCGCGCCCGGCGGCGCGGGCGCACTGGCGGCGCAGCACGGCCCGGCTGGAGAGCGGGTGGGCGGTGCCGTCGCGCAGGTACTCGTCGGCGATGACCCAGCCGGTGGCCGCCTCGGTGTACGGCAGCACCTTGAAGGTGAGCGGGTCGGGAACGATCAGGAAGTCTCCGGCGCCGGTCAGTTCGGGAACGCCGATGCCGCCGCCGGGCGCGAAGAAGTCCACGCCCACCGCGTGTCCGGTGTCGAAGACGAAGGGGCCCGGGCTCATGTCGATGCCGTTGCGCAGCGCCGTGCGGAAGGCCTCGACCGTCAGGGTCTTGGAGCGCATCAGCCCGTGCGGATCGCCGAAGCCCACCCGTACGAACTCCAGGCCCGCCAGGGTCTCCTCCAGGGCCTCGGCGGCGGCCCGCTGCTCCGCGCTCCACAGTCCGTGGCGCCCGACGAAGCCCACGCTGCCGGTGGCGAAGCGGGCGTAGCGCCGTTCGTCGGCCTCGCGGGCGGTGGCGGCCTCGGTCGTGGCCCGGGTCGTGGCCTGCGGGGTGGCCCGGGTGGTGGCCTCGGTCATGGCCTCGGTCATGGCCTGGGTCGTGGCCTCGGTCGTGGCCTCGGTCATGGCCTGGGTCGTGGCCTCGGTCGTGGCCTCGGTCATGTCGATTCCTTTGCTGGTTGCGGCGATCGCGCCGAGAGCGCCGCGTAGTGGTGGTGCCAGGGGCGGGCCTGCTCCAGCTGGTACGCGGCGGCCAGGACCCGCAGGTCCTCGCGCCGCCCGCCGACCAGTTGCAGGCCGACGGGCAGGCCCTCGGGCGAGAGCCCCGCCGGGACGGACACCGCGGGCTGGCCGGTCAGGTTGAAGGTGTAGGCCTCGGGTGCCCAGGCCAGCCAGTCCAGCGCGCCCTTGCGGACCGGGTCGGGCGGCTCGTGGAGACCGGCGGCGAACGGGGCGATGGCCACGGTCGGCATGGCCAGCAGGTCGTACCGCCGCATCAGGGCCTGGCTGCGGACCCGCAGCACCGCGCGCGCCTCGTACGCCCGGGCCAGGGCGGCGGCGCCGAGCGTGCGCCCGTACCGGATGACGCGGAGCCGGCCGGGGTCGAGGCGGCCCGCGACCTCTTCGAGGTCCCGGGGGTGCGCGGCCGCCTCCCAGCCGGCCAGGATCGTCTCCAGGGCCGCGTACGGGTCCTCGAACGGCGGCGGGATCTCCTCGACCTCGTGCCCCCGGGCCGCCAGCGCCTCCACCGCCCGCCGGGCGAGGGCCGCGACGGCGGGCCGGGGAGCGGGAGCGCCGAGCGAGGGGATCCAGCCGATGCGCAGGCGGGGCAGGAGCGCGGCCGCCCGCGCCGGATCGCCGACCGGCTCACCGGGTTCCCCGTAGGACAGCGGGTCGGCCGGGTGGGGGCCGGCCATGACCTGGGTGAGCAGGGCCGCGTCGGCGACGCTCCGGGTCAGCGGCCCCAGGTGGGAGAGCTCCTCCGGGCTCTGGGGCACGTACGGGATCCGGCCCAGCGAGGGTTTGAACCCGACGACCCCGCAGAAGGAGGCGGGGATCCGGATCGACCCGGCGCCGTCCGTACCGGTGGCGCCGACCCCGATGCCCACGGCCACCGAGGCGGCCGCCCCGGCGCTGGAGCCGCCGGGGCTGCGGGCGGGATCCCACGGGTTGCGGGTCGGGCCCTGGAGCCGGTTCACGCCGGCGGCGCTCCACCCGCCCTCGGAGGTGTTGGTCTTGCCGATGACGACGGCTCCGGCCGCCCGCAGCCGGGCCACGGCCGGGGCGTCCGCGCCGGGCACGGCGTCGGCGTGCAGCAGGGAGCCGCGCGTGGTCCGGATGCCCTCCGTCGGGGTCAGGTCCTTCACGGAGACGGGCATGCCGAGCAGCGGCCGGTCCCGCCAGACGGAGTTCCCGTACCGGTGCAGGAGCCGGTCCGCGGCTTCGGCCTCGGCGGTCGCGCGCTCGCGGGCGAGCGTGAGGAAGGCGCCGATCCGCGGCTCCCACCGGTCGATCAGCCCGAAGGTGGCGGCCAGGTGCTCCGAGGGCAGCAGGCTGCCGTCCCCGTAGGCGGCGCGCAGCGTGCGGATGCCGGCGTACGGCGATCCGGGCCGGTCGGGGTCGGCTGCGGGCGGGTTCCGGGCGCCGGGCAGGTCAGGCGCCATGGAAATCCCGGTACCAGCCGTTGTCGAAATCGCGGACCTCCAGGCCCCGGTCGGCGGCCGCCTGGTGCAGCAGTGCCTGGATCCGCCCGGCCACCATCGCCGCCCGCAGGTCGGCCCGCTCGAACTCGGCGCCGCAGGTGCGCAGCAGCCGCAGGTCGTAGAGGCCGGGGCGGTACGCGCCCTCCAGCTCGATCCCGAGCGGGATGCGCAGGGCGTGCCGGACGCCGAAGGTGACGTGCCCGGTGTGGTGCTGGTCGGACCAGTTGGTGATGTCGGCGGTCATCGGCGCGAAGAACCAGTCCTCGCGGCCCGGGGACTCCTCGGTCCAGGACATGCTGTGCGGCAGGTAGTGCCAGGTGTTGTAGCGCATGCGCGCGCTGTACGCGGACAGGGTCCGGGCGAGGGCGGCCCGGTCCTCGGCGAACCTCCGCACGAACGCGGCGCCGGGCGCGACGCAGCAGTAGAAATCGCGGGTGGCCAGGGCGATCCGGTCCTCGGCCGGGTGCCCGCTGTGCAGGACGGCCACGCTCTTGGGGCCCCGTCCCATCACCACGTCGCAGCCAAGGGCCCCGGCCAGCGTCTCGAAGAACCGGTGCAGGAAGCCCTCGTAGGCGCTGGTGAACCCTTCGGGCGGGGCGAGCCGTACGACGCGCTCCACGACCTCGTCGGCGTACGCCCGGACGGTCGCGGGCGGCGCCGCCACGGGGAAGGGCCGGCCCGCGGCGCCGGAGAGCAGCCCCGCCACGGGCGCCGGGAGCTCGTCCCAGCCGAGCGGCTCGGCCATGATCCGCTCGCGTTTGTGCAGGGAGGCACCGTTGATCTCGCGGTAGAACACGGCGCCGCCGCGTAACCGCTCCGTCCGCGCGGCGGCGCAGGCGGCGGCCAGGGCGTCGAGGGCGGCGCCCGTCGGCCGGCCGGCGAGGTCCGGGACCGGGGCCCCGTACGTCTCGATGCGTTCCCGCAGGAAGCCCGCGAGCAGGTCCGGGGTGAGCTGCACGCCGTTGAACTCCTCGGCGCGGACCGGGGAGCCCGAGCCGATGAGCGCGTTCAGGCAGACCACGAAGGTGGCGTCCTCGGGGGCCCAGCGCGCTGCCTGCGTCTCCCGGAGCGGGGTCAGTACGGAGGCCCCGGCCCCGGCGGCCAGCGAACGGCCGGGCAGATTGCTGAACTTGCCGAGGTTGCTGTAGCAGCGGTCGCCGACGTACAGCAGGACGGGCGCCATGTGGACCAGGGCGTGGCCGACGGCGTCGATGCGCCGGCGGACGGAGTCGGCGTCCTGCTGCGCGAGCCAGCGGTGGACCTCCTCGAACTGGATCCGCTGGACGTCCTGGGCCAGCGCCCACAGCCGGCCCAGGGAGGCGGGCCGGTTCTGCCATTTGAGGGTGCCGAGCGGCTCGGCCTCCTCGGGGCCGGCGGGCCGGGTGCCGGCCGGGACGACGCGCAGCCGCCCGGTCCCGGTCAGCACCAGCAGGTCCCCGGCGCCGTCGTCGGGCGCGGTCCCGGGGCCGCCGGTCGGGGCGAAGCCCGCGACCTGGGACTCGGCGATCTCCGTGTACACGCGCTCGCCGAGCCCCATGGCGGCCCGGCCGATCTGTTCGGGGACCATCCCGTCGAGGGTGGCCGCTATCCGTATCGCGTCGGCGGCCAGGCCGCAGGCGCGGGCCCGTTCGGCGGCCGCTTTGACCTGGGCATCGAATCCGGGCGTCTTCAGCTGCATGGTCGTCACCTACGGAAGGTCATTCGCGGCGGTTCGGGATCGGTGCGGGACCCGGGTTCAGCCGAGCGCATCGAGGGTCCATGCGGACTCGTGGCGGCTGAACCCCAGGTGCGGGTAGTAGGCGACGGCGGCCGGGGCCGAGAGCAGCACCAGCTTGGCCTGCGGCGCGGCCTCCCGGGTGGCCCGGATCAGGTCCCGGCCCACGCCGCGGCGCTGGAACTCGGCGTCCACGGCGATGTCGCTCAGGTACGTGACGTACGAGCCGTCGGTGATCGAGCGCGCGATGCCGACGAGCCGACCGTCGAGGCGGGCCGTGATCACGAGATTGGCGCCGGCCAGCATCCGCGTGAACCGCTCGACGTCCTCGACGGGGCGGCGCTCGCCGAGGGTGGACGCGCGGTACAGGGCGGTGACTTCGGCGACGTCGAGGCTGGCACCGACGACGGGCTCACACTTCCACATGCTGCTGCAGCTCCTTGCTCAGTTCGTTCAGTCGGGATTTGAGGTGGTCGCGGTTTCCGAGGAAGCGCCGCGGGTCCATGGGAGCAGCGGTGACGTCCACACCGCGGGACCCGAGCCCCTCGGCCAGGCTCGTGCCGCGCTCCCAGGCCTCGGTGGCCGCGGCCTGCACCAGCCGGTAGGCCTCCTCGCGGTCCCGGCCCCCGTCGACGAGGTCCAGGAACACCTCGGAGCTGTAGACGAGGCCCCGGGTGGCGTCGATGTTGCGGGCCATGCGCTCGGGGAACACCCGCAGCCCGCGCAGCAGCGCGGCGGCCGACACGAGCTGGTAGTGGGCCACGGTCAGGCTGTCGGGCAGGATGACCCGCTCCACGGAGGAGTGCGCGAGGTCCCGCTCGTGCCACAGGGCGACGTTCTCGTAGGCCGCACCGGCGTTGGAGCGCAGGATCCGGGCGAGCCCGCACAGCCGCTCGCTGGTCGTCGGGTTCCGCTTGTGCGGCATCGCGCTCGACCCCTGGTAGGCGCTGGTCCGCGGCTCGTCGACCTCCCCGACCTCGGTCCGCTGGAGCATCCGCATCTCCAGCGCGAACTGCTCGACGACGGCCCCCGTCACGGCGAGCGCCGAGAGCAGCTCGGCGTGCCGGTCGCGCGCCACGACCTGGGTGGGCATCGGCTCGACGCCGAGGCCCAGTTGGCCGCAGACCCACTCCTCCACGTACGGGGAGATGTGCGCGTACGTGCCCACCGGCCCGGAGAGCGTCCCGACGGCCACGGCGGCGCGGGCGGAGGCCAGCCGGGCGGCGCAGCGGTGGAGGGCGAAGGCGTGCACGGCCAGCTTCTGGCCGAAGGTGGTGGGCTCGGCGTGGATGCCGTGGGTGCGGGCGATGCACACCGTGTCCCAATGCTCCAGGGCGCGTTCCACGAGCAGTTCGGCGAACGTACGGGCGGCATTCAGCACGTGGTCGCACGAGCGCGCCAGGATGTGTCCGAGGGCGGTGTCGACGAGGTCGTAGCTCGTCATCCCGTGGTGCACCCACCGTGCGGAGGCGACGGGCATCGTCTCCGTGTAGGCCGCGAGGAACGCGAGGATCTCGTGGTCGCGGGTGAGCTCCAGCTCGCGGACCCGTGCGACGGCGGGGACGGGGGCGCGGCGGATGTCCTCCAGAGCGCCGCGGTCCACGACGCCCAGTTCGGCCTGGGCCGTCGTCGCCAGCACTTCGACGCGCGTCCAGGTGGCGTACTTGTGCTCCTCGGTCCAGAGCTCGGCCAGCTCCGGAGTGCAATAGCGTTCGATCAAGGTGGGCTCTCCTCGGCTCTCCCCGCCAGACGGCATCGCGGGGACGTGGGGGGGTGAAGCGCGGGGGGGGGCTCAGGCGGTGAAGCCGAGCTCCGGTGGCAGCGGGCTCGCCGCGGCGACGGCGTGGGCACGGGCCGCGCAGCCGCTCGCGGAGGGAGTGGCCCGCAGGGGTACCAGCGCTCCGGCCGGTCTCGCGTACCAGGCGGCCAGCGCGTTCTGCACCGCGCCGTGCCGGCTCGGCATCGAGTCCACGTCGAACGTGCGCTCCCGCGCGTACAGCCGCACCAGCGGGTGGTACGAGAAGCGCACCCCGCTGCCCTTGACGAAATCGGCCTCCAGCAGGTGCTGCGCGGTCAGCCGCTCCAGGGCCTCCTCCGTACGGTCCTCCGGCAGCCCCAGCGCGGCCGCGGCCACCCGTACGGAGAACGAGGCCATCTCCAGCAGGCTCAGCAGCCGAAACGCCCTGCGCTCCGGGGCGTCCAGCGCCGCGTAGCCGACCGCGAGGCTGTCGCGGACGCCGAGGTCGCCGACCGCCAGTTCGTCGAGTCGCCTGCGCTCCGGCTCCAGGCGCCGGGCGAGCGTCTCCAGCCGCCAGTGCGGGCGCTCCAGCAGGCGCGCCCCGACGATCCGGATGGCCAGGGGCAGCCGGCCGCAGTGGCGCACCAGGTCCCGCGCGGCCCCCTCTTCGGCCGCCACCCGCTCGCGGCCGATGATCCGGGCCAGGATCTCGCGGGACTCCTCCTCGGTCAGCAGCCCCAGGCGCACGTGCCGGGTACCGCCCAGGGTGGACAGCATCTCCAGGCTGGTCACCACGGCCGCGCAGGTCGGCGAGGCCGGCAGCAGCGGCCGTACCTGCGCCTCGTCGCGCGCCCCGTCCAGCACGATCAGCACGCGCCGGTGGGAGAGCAGCCCCCGGTACAGGGCCACCCGTTCGCCGGGCTCGGCGGGAACGGCGCCGGGGGCGACGCCGAGCGCGCGGACCAGCTCGCCGAGCACCTCGGCCGGTTCGCGGAAGGCGTCGCCGCGCTGGAGCTCGACGTACAGCTGGCCGTCGGGGAACGCGGCGCTGGCCGCATGGGCGACGCGCACCGCCATGGTGGTCTTGCCGACCCCGGCGGCCCCGTACAGGTTCAGGGTCTGCGCGGCGGTGCGCTCCGCGCCCTCCCGGGAGACCTCGCGCAGCCGCCGGATCAGGTCCGCCTCGATGCCGGGCCGGGCGAACTCGGCCAGGCGCGGCGGGAGGGTGTACGGGCGTCCCCGGCGGGCGGGCGCATCGGCGCCGCCCTGGCGCGCGGGCGCTTCGGCCCGGTCGGGCCGGCGACCGGCCGGGACGGGACGGGCCTGCGCCGGGTCCGCGGAGGAGCGGGTGGGCCCGGCGAGTATCCGCCGGTGGGCGGCGCGGAGTTCCTCGCCGGGTTCCACGCCGAGCTCGTCCGCCAGCAGCCGCCGCGCCTCCTGGTACGCGGCGAGGGCCTCGCCCTGGCGGCCCGCCCGGTACAGGGCCGTCATGAGACGGCTCCACGCGCTTTCCCTGAACGGGTGTTCCGATACGAGGGCCCTGAGCCGGGGCAGTACGTCGGCGTGACGGCCCACTGCCATTTCGGCGTCGGCCCAGCTTTCCGTGGCATTCAGCCAGCGTTCAAGCAGGGCCGCCCCGTCGCCCTGTTGGAGGTATTCCGAGGGTATGTCGACGAGCGGGGTGCCGTGGGTCTGCTCCATGGCCGTCCGGAACAGCCGGGCGCGCTCGGCGGGTTCGGTGGTGAGTTCCGCCTTCTGGAGGAAGGTATTGAACCGGTCGAGGTCGAGCCGCTCGGTGCCGATTGCGATCGCGTAGCCGGAGGCGCGGCTGACGACCGCGTCGGCGCCCAGCAGTTTGCGCAGGCGGGCGATGTAACCCTGAAGGGTCTTGCGGGCGGTCAGCGGGGGTTCCCCGCCCCACAACTGCTGGATGAGCTCCTCCGCGGTGAGCGTGCGGGGGGCGTGCAGCAGCAGGGCCGCCAGAACGACGCGGTGCTTGGCCCGCGGAATTTCCAATAATTCTCCGTTCCGCCGTACGGTCAGCGGACCGAATACATCGAACTGGAGATCGTCCAGCATGTGGTGGCCCCCGTAATGTCTCACCCACGGGAAAAACAGGCGGGGGCGGTGGCCCCCGAAAGAATTCAGCCCCGAGAATCGTCCTGGACGATGTTCACCACATCGTGCTGCGCGAGTTCCGTGAAGAGCTCCACGATGTCCTGCACCACGGATTCCCGATCGATGTCGTATTCCTCGGCGATCAGCCCGGCGATGTCGGTGACGGTGCGCTTCCCGTCGATCTGCCGCCAGATGTGGGCGGCGGATCCGGTCAGCTCGAAGAAGTGCTCGTACCCGCCGACCACCGTCGTACCGCGGTGGTTGCGGATCTTCACGTTCAGCGGGAGTGAGGCCACCGAACCGGGGCCCACCTGCGGGTTCGTCTCGTCGAGCGGCATCAGACCGACACCTCCATGGAGATCCTCTGGCAGACGGCGATGGTCTCCTCGACCCACTTGCGCGGGTGGTCCGGGTCGAAGGAGCGCATCGTCTCGATGGCCCAGTACGCCTCGAACGGCAGCAGGCCGGGGTCGAGGATCTCCATCCGCCGGGCCCGCCACTTCGGCCACAGGCTGCCGAACTGGCCCAGGCTGGCCTGGAGCGCGTCGACCGAGTGGTTGAAGGCGTTCTTCGTCGCGAGGACCGCGCTGTGCAGATCGCCCCGGGCGATCTGGCCGGCCGCGTCCTCGGTGTAGCTGTCGGCCTGCTTGAGCGAGTTCACGATCAGCACCGAGCGGTGGGCCGAGGCGGCGAGCCGCTCGCGGGTGGCCTCCAGCCAGGCGCCGCCGTCGGCGGCCGCGGCGTACGGCAGCCGCTCCAGCATGGCGATCTCGTGGTAGCTCAGGGAACGCCAGGTGCCCTGGCCGTCGGCGAACTGCTCCTGGGAGATTTTGGAGAGGACCTGCTCGATCTGGGACGCGGTCCAGTACTCGACGTCCCAGCGGCGGCCGTCGACGAACGTCCCCTCGTACTGGAGCGTGTTGGGTTCGAGCGCGACGTGGTTGGTCTCGTCGATCGTGCTGGTCCAGACGTCCCGGGTGACCACGTGGACGTCCAGGTCGCTGGTGGGGTTGCCCCAGCCTCTGATCAGGGAACCGCTCGCGAACACCGTCTCGTACGCGTCCGGGAGCAGATTACGGCTCTTGAGCTCGGCGACAACCCCGGAGGTGTCATACGTCATGAGGCACGGCCCTTCCCCGTTTCGGCCCGCCGCGACCGAGGTCATCGGATGGCGGCGCGCTCTGGTTCTCTTGGATCGCCGCCACGGCGTCGGTACGGGCGGCACGCCCCGGAAGGGTGATCTCCGACCCCGGGGCCAATTCCGGCTCAGCCGAAGAATCGACTGGCCATGCAGAAGTCCTGGACTTCGGCACGCACCAGCATATTGACAACACTTCAGTTGAGTCCAGAACAATCTGGTGGCGCGAATTGGACTTTACATTCGGGGGCTTACTGTCTGTAAACGGCGCATCAGGAAACGTGTACGGCCCAGTTGAGCCACGGAAATCCTCCTCGCGCGGAGGACCCGGCCACGCCCGCATGACGGCGCTCCCGCGCACGGGGGCGCCCGCACGGCGTGCCCGACGCGGGGGAAAACCATGGATTCTCGCCATAAGCGACCGCGGCGCAGGCCCGTCGCGGCGAAGAAATATTTGCCTTCCCGGGGTCGCGGCTGCAATCTCGGCGATCGCGAGGACGAGGTGGAGCCGGTTCTTCGCCGACGCAAGGGCGCGAACCGGCGTGTCGCGCTTACGTGTTGCTCAGGGAGCGGAGTTCGGCTCGGACCAGGGCGAGGAACTCGGCCGACGGCCGGACCTCCACCCCGCGCTCCCGCGCGAGCGCCCGGAGCCGGTCGAGGACCGCGCCGACCGCGGGGAGGGAGCCGGGCGGGCGCAGCAGCCACAGGCGGCCCGGCGGCCGGTGCGGGATCCCGAGGCCCGTCAGGACCTCCTCGGCCTCCCGGTCGAGGTCGTGCAGATCGGGGTCGGCGAGCGGGGCGGCCTCCACGCCGGTGATGTGCCCCTCGCCGTCCAGCAGGGTCTCCACCGCCCAGTGGGTGGACCGGTCGGGGATCCAGGTCCGGGCCGCCGGGGGCCACACGTACGGCAGGAACGCCCACAGCGTCTCCCCGGGCGCCGGCTCCCAGCCGAGCACCTCCAGCTCCCGGACCTCGGGCAGCCGGTCCGGCTCCTGCTCGCTGCGGCCGCTGCGGCGCAGCGCGAGCGGGTGCGGAGTTCCGTCCTCGTCCCAGGAGTCCCACGAATCCCACGAATCCCTCGCCATGCGCGCAGGCTACCGCCGCGGGAGGCGCCGTCCTACGACCGGCGGAAGTCCACCTCCGCGGGCGGTTCCCCCGGCCAGTTCAGCCGCGTCGGAGCGGGCGGCGTCTCGGCGAGCACGGTCCCCCGCGCGACCACGTACCGCGGCCGCACCTGGCGGCGCACCGCCTCCGCCGGGGTCTCGGCCGCCAGCAGCACGAAGGAGGCGGGGGCGCCTTCGGCGATCCCGTACTCCGCGTCCGTCAGGCCCAGCACCCGCGCCGCGCGCTCCGTCACCATCTCGAACGCCACGGGGATCTCGTCCGCCCCCGTGAGCTGGGCGGCGTAGAGCCCGACGAGGGCGGTCTGGAGCGGGTTCGCGGTGCCGAGCGCGTTCCACGGGTCCATCACGTCGTCGTGGCCGAAGGCCACGTTGACGCCCGCCGCCAGCATCTCCTTGACCTGGGTGAGCCCGCGCCGCTTGGGGTAGCCGTCGAAGCGGCCCTGGAGATTGAGGTTCGCGAAGGGGTTGGAGACCAGGTTGATCCCGGAACGGGACAGCAGCCGCTGGAGTTTGAAGCTGTACGCGCCGCCGTAGGAGCCCATCGCCGTCGTGTGCGAGGCCGTCGCCCGCTCCCGCAGCCCCGTGCGCAGCGCGAGCGCGGCCAGCACCTCCACGAAGCGGGACTGCTCGTCGTCGATCTCGTCGCAGTGGGCGTCGACGCGCAGCCCGTGCTCCTCGGCCACCGCGAAGGCGATGCCCAGCGAGGCGACCCCGTCCTCGCGGGTGTCCTCGAAGTGCGGGATCGCCCCGACCACGTCGGCTCCGCGCGCCACCGCCTCGCGCAGCAGCACCTCGCCGCCGGGGAAGGAGACGACGCCCTCCTGCGGGAAGGCGACGATCTGCAGGGTCATGAACTCCCGGACCCGGTCGCGGACCTCCAAGAGCGCGTCCAGCGCGGTGAGGCCGGGGTCGGTGACGTCGCAGTGCGTGCGTACGTGCAGCACGCCCTGGGCGGCCTGCCAGCGCAGCACCTGCGTGGCGCGCGCGACGACGTCCTCACGGGTCAGGGTCCGCTTGCGCTCGCTCCAGCAGGCGATGCCCTCCCACAGCGTCCCGGAGGCGTTCGGGCGCGGCTCCCCGGCGGTCAGGGCCGTGTCCAGGTGGATGTGCGGCTCGACGAAGGGGGCGGTGAGCAGCCCGCCGTGCGCCTCGATCAGCACACCGGTGGCCGGCGGCTCCTTCTGGTCGTCGTACGGGACCACCCGCGCGATGCGCCCGTCCTCGGCGACCTCCACGTCGGACAGTCCTTCGGTGTGGAGCAGCCGGGCACCCCGGACGATCATCCGCATGCGGCCACCCTACGACCGTGGCCCGCGGTTTCCGGGGAAACCGCGGGCCACGACGTCCTGTCGTCCTGCACCGCATGCCTGGCTCAGCCGCGCTTGGCCTGGGCCTTCTGCTGCATGCCCCGCGTCTTCGCGGAGACGGACTGCACGTCTTTGACCGCGGCCTTCGCGCGCGCCTCGGCCGCCGTGTTCTTCGCCCGCTCCCGCTCACGCTCCGCGGCCTGTGACGTGCCGGCACGAGCCTTCTTGGCCATGATCGCTCCTCCTCGGGACACATCGGGACGCACCGGAGGGCCTACGCCCTCCACTGTCCCTCCGTTCGCGGGAGGGGGCATCCGGAGCGAGGGTCAGCCGCGCCCGCCCTTGCGGCGCTGCTGCTCGCGCATCCGGTCCTCCTTCATGGCCATCGTCTGCGCCTCGCGCACGTCCTCTACCAGCATCGCCGGCTTGCTCGGCATCCCGGATTCGGACGACCGACGGTCCTCGTGAGTCTGTTCCTTGCGCTGCTTCGCCATGATCACTCCTCACTGGAACTGGAAAACGGCTGGGTGGGACCCCGCCCACGCTGCCCCCTCCCGCCCGCCACGACCATTCGGCAGCGCCAATCGGGTTACATGGGGGTATGACTGACAACACGGCCGTGCCCGATTGGGAGAAGCGCTTCCGGGCGCCGCGCGTCGGGCTGCCCGACTGGGCCGAGGACGCTCCGGACCGCTCGCTCTTCGTCTCGAACGCCACCGGGACGTACGAGCTCTACGCCTGGGACCGGGCCACCGGCGGCCAGCGGCAGGCCACCGACCGGCCCAACGGGACCACCGACGGGACCCTCTCCCCCGACGGGGAGTGGATCTGGTGGTTCTCCGACACCGACGGGGACGAGTTCGGCACCTGGGTGCGCCAGCCCTTCGCGGGCGGCCCCGACGAGCCGGCCACCCCCGGGCTGGAGCCCTCGTACCCCGCCGGGCTCGCCATCGGGCGGGACGGGACCTCCGTCGTCGGCCGGTCCACCGACGAGGACGGGACCACCGTCCACGTGGTGCGCCCGGACGGCACGGAGCCCGCCGTGATCTACCGGCACCGGGAGTCGGCCGGCGTCGGCGACCTCTCCCACGACGGGACCCTGATCGCGATCGAGCACACCGAGCACGGCGACGCCATGCACTCGGCGCTGCGCGTGGTCACCCTCGACGGGACCACCGTCGCCGAGCTCGACGACTCCCGGGACGGGACGGTGGAGCTCGGCCTGGAGGTGCTCGGCTTCGCGCCGGTCGCCGGGGACACCCGGCTGCTCGTCGGCCACCAGCGGCGCGGCCGCTGGGAGCCGATGGTCTGGGACGTGGCCACCGGGTCCGAGCAGGACCTGGCGATCGAGCTGCCGGGCGACGTCAGCGCCGAGTGGTACCCGGACGGCTCCGCGCTGCTGATCGCGCACGGCTTCGAGGCGCGCAGCGAGCTCTGGCGCTACGACCTGGCAGCGCGCGAGCTCGTCAAGGTCGACACCCCGCCCGGCACCGTCTCCGGCGCGAGCGCCCGGCCCGACGGCACGGTGGAGTACCAGTGGTCCTCGGCGGCCGAGCCCTCGGCCGTACGGTCCACCGCGGGCGGGACCGTCCTGGACCCTCCCGGCTTCCGGGCGCCCGGCTCGGTGCCGGTGGAGGACGTGTGGGTGGAGGGCCCCGGCGGCCGGATCCACGCGCTGGCGCAGCGGCCGCGGGGCCACGGCGACGGCCCCTTCCCGACGGTCTTCGAGGTGCACGGCGGGCCGACCTGGCACGACAGCGACACCTTCGCGGCGACCCCGGCGGCCTGGCTGGACCACGGTTTCGCGGTGGTCCGGGTCAACTACCGCGGCTCGACCGGCTACGGCCGCGAGTGGACCGACGCCCTCAAGCACCGCGTCGGCCTGATCGAGCTGGAGGACATCGCGGCGGTCCGGGAGTGGGCGGTGGCCTCCGGCCTGGCCGACCCGGCGCGCCTGGTGCTCTCCGGCGGTTCCTGGGGCGGCTACCTGGCCCTGCTGGGGCTCGGCACGCAGCCCGAGGCCTGGGCCGTGGGCCTGGCCGCCGTACCGGTCGCCGACTACGTGACGGCGTACCACGACGAGATGGAAGCCCTGAAGTCCCTGGACCGCACCCTCTTCGGCGGTACGCCGGAGGAGGTCCCGGACCGCTTCGAGGCCTCTTCGCCGCTCACGTACGTGGACGCGGTGAAGGCCCCCGTCCACATCGCGGCGGGCGTCAACGACCCGCGCTGCCCGATCCGGCAGATCGAGAACTACGTGGAGCGGCTGGCGGCGCGCGGGGCGGTGCACGAGGTGTACCGCTACGACGCCGGGCACGGCTCCCTCGTCGTGGAGGAGCGGATCAAGCAGGTCCGGATGGAGCTGGAGTTCGTGCAGAAGCACCTTCCGAAGTAGGGCGTGATGCGGCCGTGGCGGTGGCCCCGGCCCCGGTGATCCGGTGCACCCCCCGTACGGTGGTGGGGTGCACCGGTTTCTCCTGACCCCGCGCTGGTGGGGGATCAACGTCTTCGTCGCGCTCGCCGTCCCCGTCTGCCTGTTCATGGGGACCTGGCAGCTCGGCCGGTTCGAGGACCGTGTCGACAGCCACAAGGAGGCGGGCGCCAAACGGCCCGCCCTCGATGCCGCCGCGCCGCTGGAGTCGCTGCTCCCGGTGGACAAGAAGACCTCCGGACGCCTCGCCTCCGCCTCCGGCGAGTACGCCGAGCAGTTGCTCGTCCCCGAGCGGCGGCTCGACGGCAAGAGCGGGTTCTACGTCCTGAACCTGCTGCGGACCGACTCCGGCAAGGCCGTCCCCGTGGTCAGGGGCTGGCTGCCGGGCACCGCCGACGCCTCCAGGGCCCCGGCCGCGCCGACCGGGCGGGTCGAGGTGACCGGCGCGCTCCAGGCCTCCGAGAGCTCCACCAGCAAGGGCGTGTACGCCGAGGGCGGGCTGCCGGCCGGGCAGCTCGGGGTGATCGGGGCGGCCTCGCTGGTCAACCTCGTGCCCTACGAGCTGTACGACGCCTGGCTGACGGTGCAGACCCCGGCGGAGGGCCTGACCCCGGTGCCCGCGCAGGCGCCGAGCAACACCGGGCTGGACCTGAAGGCCTTCCAGAACCTCGGCTACACCGGCGAGTGGTTCGTCTTCGCCGCGTTCGTGCTGTTCATGTGGTTCCGGCTCTACCGCCGCGAGGTGGAGACCCTGCGCGATGCCGAGGCGGGGCTGGTGCCCGGGGACGCCGTCACGGCACCCGCCGCCACGGCCGCCGCCCCGGCCCCGGCCGCCGCTAAGGCTTCGGCGCGTCCAGCGGAATGACGCCGGTCCGGTAGACCGTCCCCCCGCAGGCAGCGGGAATCGTCGTCTGCGTGGCCGGCGCACCCGGCAGCGCCGTGTGCGTCACCTCCACCCCGGTCGGCTCCGGGGCCTTGCCGGTGGTGTCCGGATCCGAACGCGTGGTTCGGGCCCCCGAGTCCTGCCCGCCGTCCGGGGCGTCCACCGGGGGCTTGGGCTCCGGATCGGGCGTGGCCGCCGGACAGGACTGCGCCGAGGGCACCCAGGCGAAGCGGACCTCGTACGCCGTGTTCGGCTGGAGCAGCAGCAGCGGTGCCTCCGCCGCCGGGTCGGGCAGCCCGGCCGCCGGATCCCCCGCGGTGTGGCCGACCACGGTGACCCCCGAGGACCGGCCGGGCGCCGACACGGAGGCAGCCGTCACGGTGTCGGGGCCGGTGACCGTGCAGCCGCGCGCCGAGACGTTGGTGACCTTGAAACTGCCGTACACCTTCCCGTCGGCCTCCGGGGACTTGGCGCTGCCCTTCACCCCGAGCTGCTCCGCGCTGCATCCGGGCAGACCGGTCGCCGCCGTCACCGGGGGCTGCGGGCCGGTGCCGGCCGAGGCCCCCGCGGTCGCGCCCGCGCTGTCCGGGCCGGCCGTACCGCCGCCGGTCGGGGCGCCGCCCTCCTGCGCGTCCGGCTGCGCGCCGGTGCCGGCCGTCTGCGCGCCCGGGCCGGCGGCCTTGCCGGGCCGGGGGGCGCCCTCGCCGTCCTGGTGCGGATCGGAAGTGCCGCCGCCGGCCCCGGTTGCGGACTGCTCGCCGTGCCCGGCCATCGCCGAGTGGTCGGCGCCGCCGCCCTCGCCCCCGGTGATGTGCAGGTGCAGGGCCGCCGGGATGGCCGTACCGGCCAGCAGCGCGGCCACCGCCGCCCCGACGAGGGCCTGCCGCTTGCGGGTCCTGCGTACGGGAACGGCGTACCGCAGCCGCTCCAGCGCGTCCTGGGAGGGCTCCAGGCCCTCGACGGCTCCGCGCAGCAGGCTCCGCAGCGCCTGTTCCTCGCCCGCCCCGCCCGGCGGGGTGTGGTCGTCCATCATGACTGCGCAGCCTCCATCGCCACCCGCAGCGCGGCAATGCCCCGCGATCCGTACGCCTTGACCGAGCCGAGCGAGACGCCGAGCGTCTCGGCGACCTGGGCCTCCGTCATGTCCGCGAAGTACCGCAGCACCAGCACTTCGCGCTGACGCCGCTGGAGTCCGCGCATCGCCTTGATGAGATCGTCCCGTTCCAGCTGGTCGTACGCGCCCTCTTCGGCACTGGCCATGTCCGGCATCGGCTTGGAGAGCAGCTTGAGGCCGAGGATGCGGCGGCGCAGCGCGGAGCGCGAGAGGTTGACGACGGTCTGGCGCAGATACGCCAGTGTCTTGTCCCGATCGCGAACCCGGTTGCGGGCCGAGTGGACCCGGATGAACGCCTCCTGGACGACGTCCTCGCAGGAGGCGGTGTCGTCGAGGAGCAGCGCGGCCAGGCCGAGCAGGGAGCGGTAGTGGGCCTGGTAGGTCTCGGTGAGGTGGTCGACCGTGGTGCCGGCCACGACGACGGGCTCGGCGGCCGCCTCCTCCCCGTTCGCCACGGCCTCCGCGCTATCGCGGGGCGCGGGCACGCGGGCGCCCCGGGTCGGTGCGGCGGAGGGCACGGTGAGCGGCGCCGCGGCCGGCGGAACGGGAAGGATCACGGGGAACCCGCCGGGCGCGGGCGCGCGGGAAGGCCGGAGCGGCGCACCGAGTGCGCTGCGCGCCGGTACGACGGCGAAGTCGAGAAGTGCCTCTGCCACGCCAGTTGGACACGCGTCCCCCCGCCAGGGTTGTACGCGTGAGGCCGCCTCACCAGCAAAATTCCCATTGCCCTCATGCGTACTCGCTCTTCCTGATTGCCCCGCTCGTCCAGGCGGCAGTCAGGCCATCACCTTGATCAAGGGATCAGCACTGATCCTACAAAGTGAATTACGCGGATTCACCAGCGATCAGTTCCGCGATCTGAGTGGCATTCAGGGCGGCCCCGTTGCGCAGATTGTCCGCGCACACGAAGAACTCCAGGGAGCGCGGATCGTCCAGCGAGCCCCGCAGCCGTCCCACCCAGGCCGGATCCGTGCCCGCGGCGTCCACCGGAGTCGGGAACTCCCCGGCCGCCGGGTCGTCCACCACGACCACGCCCGGCGCGGCCTCCAGGATCTCCCGGGCGTGCGAGGCGTCCGCCCGGGCCTCGAACCGCGCCCGTACGCTCAGCGAATGCCCGGTCAGCACCGGCACCTGTACGCAGGTCACCGCGACCGGGAGGGCGTCCAGGTGCAGGACCCGGCGTACTTGCGCCCGTACGGCCAGCTCGTGCGAGGACCAGCCGCCGTCCCGCAGCTCACCGGACCACGGCACCACGTTCAGCGCGAGCGGGGCGGCGAAGGGACCGCAGTCCTCGCCGACGGCCCGGCGCACGTCCCCGGTCTGCTCGCCCAGGGAGGTTCCGGCGACCAGCGACAGCTGGCGGCGCAGCGCATCGGAGCCGGCCCGCCCGGCCGCGCTGGCGGCCTGGTACGAGGACACGGTCAGGTCGGCCAGCCCGTACTCGGCGTGCAGCGCGCCCAGGGCCGCGATCATCGCGGCCGTGACGCAGTCCGGGCCCGCGACGATGCCGCGCGGGCGCGCCCGTACGGCCCGGGGGTTGACCACGGGCACCACCAGCGGCACCTCGGGGTCCTCCCGGAAGGCCGCGGACTGGTCGACGGCGACGGCCCCGCGCATGACGACGGCCGGGGCCCAGCGGGCCGAGACCTCGGGCGGGGTCAGGAACAGCACCACGTCGCCCCGCCCGATGCCCTCGAAGGCGTCCTCGGTGAGGGCGAGCACCTCGCACTCCCGCCCGCGCACGGCCAGCATGCGGCCGGCCGAGCGCCCGGAGGCGATCAGGCGTATGTCACCCCAGACGTCCGCCCGCTGGGAGAGGATCCGGAGCACGACGGAGCCGACCGCTCCGGTCGCCCCGACCACGGCGAGCGCCGGAGCCGGGGTCGACCGGGTCTCGGTCATCGTCCGGTGCCTCCGTAGACGACGGCCTCGTCGCTGTCGGAGTCGAGGCCGAAGGCCGTGTGCACGGCGCGGACGGCCTCGTTGACGTCGTCCTGGCGGGTGACGACCGAGATGCGGATCTCGGAGGTCGAGATCAGCTCGATGTTCACGCCCGCGTCGGACAGCGCCTGGAAGAAGGAGGCGGTGACGCCCGGGTTCGTCTTCATGCCCGCGCCGACCAGGGAAATCTTGCCGATCTGGTCGTCGTAGCGCAGGGAGTCGAAGCCGATCTGGCCCTTCGCCTTCTCCAGGGCGTCGATGGCCTTGTGGCCCTCGGCCTTGGGGAGGGTGAAGGAGATGTCCGTCAGGCCGGTGGACGCGGCGGACACGTTCTGCACGATCATGTCGATGTTGATCTCGGCGTCCGCGATGGCGCGGAAGATCGCCGCGGCCTCGCCCGGCTTGTCCGGAACGCCGACGACCGTGATCTTGGCTTCGGAGACGTCGTGAGCGACTCCGGAGATGATGGCGTGCTCCACCTGCGCGTCCCCTTGCGGATTCTCGTTGCTGACCCAGGTGCCCGGCAGTCCGGAGAAGGACGAGCGGACGTGGATCGGGATGTTGTAGCGGCGCGCGTACTCGACGCAGCGGTGCAGGAGCACCTTGGAACCGGAGGCCGCGAGCTCCAGCATGTCCTCGGAGGAGATCCAGTCGATCTTCCGGGCCTTCTTCACGACGCGGGGGTCCGCGGTGAAGACGCCGTCGACATCGGTGTAGATCTCGCAGACCTCGGCGTCCAGCGCCGCGGCGAGCGCGACCGCGGTCGTGTCCGAGCCGCCCCGGCCCAGGGTGGTGATGTCCTTGGAGTCCGCCGACACGCCCTGGAAGCCGGCGACGATGGCGATGTTGCCCTCGTCCAGCGCGGTGCGGATACGGCCCGGCGTGACATCGATGATGCGCGCTTTGTTGTGGACCGAGTCGGTGATGACGCCTGCCTGGCTGCCGGTGAACGACTGGGCCTCGTGGCCCAGGTTTTTGATCGCCATGGCCAGCAGGGCCATGGAGATCCGCTCTCCGGCGGTCAGCAGCATGTCGAATTCGCGCCCGGCAGGCATCGGTGACACCTGCTCGGCGAGATCGATCAGCTCGTCCGTCGTGTCGCCCATCGCGGAAACCACGACGACCACCTGGTGGCCGTTCTTCTTGGCATCCACGATCCGCTTGGCGACGCGCTTGATGCCCTCGGCATCGGCTACGGAGGAGCCTCCGTACTTCTGCACGACAAGGCCCACGTGCGCTCCTCGCTCAGTCCGTCTCATTGCTGGTGCAGTGTAACGAGCGGTCGCGATCCGACCGCTTCGTACCACATCATGAGACGATCAGACCAGGAACCGGGTTCCCTACTTCCCCGGCAGACCCAGCTGGGCACCGATTTCCTCGGCCATCACCCGTCCGGCCTGCTCGGCGAGGTCGTCCTCGGCGAGGTCCTCGTCGGTGTCCAGGCCGTCCAGGGCCTCCAGGGGCTGGTCCAGCCGTACGTGGGCGATCAGCGACTGCAGGGCGCGCAGCGTCGCCGAGGCCGTCGGACCCCAGTTGGTGAAGTACGAGAACTGCCACCACCACAGCGCCTCGGTGGTCCGGCCCGCTTGGTGGTGGATGAGGCCGTGCCGCAGGTCCGCCACCACGTCGGCGAGGTCGTCCGAGATCCGGTGCGCGACGGGAGCCTTGCGCGGCTCGTACGGGTCGAAGACCTCGGAGTAGACGTCGACCGGCTCCAGCATGAGCGCGAAACGCTCGCGCAGGTCGTCCACGTCCGGCTCGGGGCCGAGGTCGGGCTCGTAGCGCTCGTCGGGCAGGACGTCCTGGTACGCGCCCAGCCGGCCGCCCGCCAGCAGCAGCTGGGACACCTCCAGGAGGAGGAAGGGCACCGCGCTGTCCGGGTCCTCGCCCTTGGCCACCTCGGTGACGGCGACGATGAAGGATTCGATCTGGTCCGCGATCGAGGCCGCGAAGTCGTCCGGATCCACTCCCAGGGCGTGCAGCATTGCGTCAGACATCGAGAAGTCGCCTTCCTTCAAAGGCCCGCCCCAGCGTGACCTCGTCCGCGTACTCCAGATCTCCCCCGACGGGGAGCCCGCTGGCCAGGCGGGTGACCTTCAGGCCCATGGGCTTGATCATGCGGGCGAGGTAGGTGGCGGTCGCCTCGCCCTCCAGGTTCGGGTCGGTGGCGAGGATCAGCTCGGTCACCTCTCCGTCCGCGAGGCGCGCCAGCAGCTCGCGGATGCGCAGGTCGTCCGGGCCGACGCCCTCGATCGGACTGATCGCACCGCCGAGGACGTGGTACCGGCCCCGGAACTCGCGGGTCCGCTCGATCGCGACGACGTCCTTCGGCTCTTCCACCACGCAGATGACCGTGGTGTCGCGGCGCGGGTCGCGGCAGATGTTGCACCGCTCCTCCTGCGCCACGTTCCCGCACACCGCGCAGAACCGGACCTTGTCCTTGACCTCCAGCAGCGCGTGCGCGAGGCGGCGGACGTCGGTGGGCTCGGCCTGCAGGATGTGGAAGGCGATCCGCTGCGCGCTCTTGGGCCCGACGCCGGGCAGCCTGCCCAGTTCGTCGATCAGGTCCTGGACCACGCCTTCGTACACGGACTGCCTTCTTTCGTTCTGCGGTGGGGCTGCGGGGTTCGGGTTGCGGGTTCGGTTGCGGGTTCGGTTGCGGGTTCGGGTGTCGGACTGCGGGCTAGAACGGGAGGCCGGGGATGCCGCTGCCGCCGCCCAGGCCCTGGGCCAGCGGGCCGAGCTTCTCCTGCTGGAGCGCCTGGGCGTTCTCGTTGGCCGCCTGGACCGCCGCGACGACCAGGTCGGCGAGGGTTTCGGTGTCCGCCGGGTCCACGGCCTTCGGGTCGATCACCAGCGCGCGCAGTTCACCGGAGCCGGTGACGGTCGCCTTCACCAGGCCGCCGCCGGCCTGGCCCTCGACCTCGGCCTGGGCGAGCGCCTCCTGGGCCGCGGCGAGGTCCTGCTGCATCTTCTGGGCCTGCTGGAGCAGCTGCTGCATGTTGGGCTGGCCACCACCGGGAATCACAGGTCACTCACTCCGTCGCGTCGGTCCAAGACTGGGCGGCTTGGTCAATCCGAGCCTACGTGCTCCCCGCGCGGCGCGCCCTACGCCGTGAGGACCAACTCTTTCGAGTGAGAGACGGGGCGTGCGCGTACCTGATGGAGACCTCCTTGCGGGCGGAAAACCGGGGATTCGTCGCCCACGGGCCGCCATTCGAAGGTAGGAAGAGCATGCGCATCATTGCGCACACGCGCACCACCACACGTCAGCGCAGGCAGAGGGAGTGCCGGGTGAGCCAGCCGGAGATGCAGCCCGAGGGGCCACCCCGGGATCCCCGGGAACCCCGGGACTCCCGGGAGGAGGGCAGCGGACCGATGGCGGCGGGCGATCTGACCGGCGGACCGTTCCCTCTCGGGGACTGGGGCGAGCCGGCCGAGCGGCTGGACGAGCTCTACCGGCGGGTCGAGGCCGATGCCCTGCGCACCGCGGAGTGGTATCTGTCCGACCGGGCGTGGAAGCGCCGCGGCGCGCGGGTGCTGCGGGTCGGGGCGGCCGCGGGGGCGGTGGCCGGGGCCGCGGTCCCGCTGCTGGAGCTGACGGGATCCGCGCCGGGCGTGGCCTCGTACGGCTACCTCGCGCTGCTCCTGGCCGCGGCCTGCCTGGCCTGCGACCGGTTCTTCGGCCTGACCTCGGGCTGGATGCGGGACGTGGCCACGGCGCAGGCGGTGCAGCGCCGCCTGCAGACGTTGCAGTTCGACTGGGCCTCGGAGAACGTGCGGGAGGTGCTGGGACCCACGGAGGGCACGGCGAGCGAGGCGGCCGAGCGGTGCCTGACCGTGCTCCGCCGCTTCTCGGAGGACGTGACGGAGCTGGTGCGCTCCGAGACCGCGGAGTGGATGGTGGAGTTCTCCTCGGGGCCGGCGCCGCTGGTGATGCAGTCGCTCGGCGCCCCGTCGTCGCGGGCGGAGGCGGGCCTCCCGCCGACCCGCTTCCCGCTGCCCCCGGGCACCCGCCCCAACATGCCGCGCCAGCGCCCGCCGGAGCAGCCCCGCTGAAGGCGGCCCCGCCGGGGGGGGGTGAGGAGGTCGGGGGCGAACCCCCGACCCGATGCCGGTCAGCTGAAGATGATCATCGAGCCCTGGCCGAGGCTCCGCGTCGCGGCCGCGTGCAGGCCCAGCCACACGTGCCGCTCCCGTGCGAAGGGACTCTCGTCGTACGGAATCGGCCCCGCCGGCTCCTCCAGCGAGGTGGGCCGCCCCGGCGCCGCCGGAGCCCCCGGCGGATTGCCCGGGTCGATCCCGATCGCCGGCGCCACCACCATCAGCTCGCGCAGCAGGCCCTGCGCCGAGCCCAGCGGGCCACCTCCGGCCAACAGCTCCTCGTTGGCCAGCGGCACCGCGAAGTCCACCGGCACGTACGCCCCGGCGTGGTCGTAGTGCCACACCAGGTGCGACTGCTGCGCCGTCGACTCGAACATCTCCAGCAGCTGCTCGTAGTCCCCGCCCAGCTCGTCCACCGGCGTCACCGGCAGTCCGCAGATCTGCAGCAGGTAGGCCCGCCGCAGGAAGTGCAGGGCGTCGTAGTCGAAGCCGGCGACGGGGGCCACGTCCCCGCTCAGGCCCGGCATGTACGCGAACACGGGCACCGACGGCAGACCCGCCTCGCCCAGCGCCTTGTCGTACGAGGCGATCTCTTCCGCGAACGGGTTGTCGGGGCTGTGGCACAGCACGTCGACAAGGGGGACCAGCCACAGGTCACAGGCCACGCGGGCTCCGATCAGTCGATGTCGCCGATCCCGCCAGCGTAGTGCGCCGAACACCCTCCGCGAAGGGCTGCGCAGAACCTGGGGCGGAACTCGCGCCGGAGCCGCCCGCTACACCCGGCCCGGACCCACCCTCCACACCCAGACGTCCTCGACCTTCTGCGGCTGCCGCCCCAGCAGCTCGCTGATCATGTCGCGCAGCTCGACCCCTCGGTCCTGGAAGGGCAGCACGACGGCGCCCGCCTTCCAGAACTCCAGGTCCTGGCGGGCCTGCTCCCGCCACTGCGGGGTGATCTCCGGCGGCTGCTGCCCGTACCGGACGTCCCGCAGGAGGTTCGAGAGGTGGCGCGGGGTGGCCCCGTAGATGCCGATCCGGTCGGGTCCCCACGGCCCGTTGAAGTAGCCGCCGGCCAGCCGGAAGCCGAAGCCGGCCTCGACCTGCCAGTGCAGCGCGTCCGCCTGGCCGGGGTCCGGCAGCGGTACCGGAACGAGTGCTTCGCCGTCCTTGACGTAGCCCTTCCAGGCGCCCGAGGTGATGAACGCCGGCACCGGCGCCCGCTCCCGTACGGCCAGCGGCAGCGGCAGCACCGGGATCAGCGCGGCCGCCGCCGCGAGCAGGCCGAGCGTGCGCAGCTCGCGGGTGCGCATCCGTACGATCCGGTCCAGCGCGAGCGCGAGCAGCACGCCCAGGACGGGGGCGCACACCATCGCCACGCGCCCCTCGATCACCGACTCGAACAGCGGCAGCTTCACCACCAGCCGCCAGGGCCCGGGCAGCACGACGTCGGTGCGCGGGATCGGCACCCAGGGCCCGAGGGACAGCGCGAGCGCGACGAAACCGGTGATCGCGAGCGCGCGGACCGGCTTGCTGCGCCACATCCACACGCAGACGGCCACGCCGAGCGCCAGCAGCGGCCAGCCGTAGAAGGCGTTCTGCTCGGTGGTGTTCAGCGAGAGCCGTCCGGCCGTCTCGGCGTCGCCGAAGAGCGAGCGGGCCGCGTACTCGACCAGGGCGCGCGGACTGTTGCCGGCGTTGTCCCCGTGCAGGACCGAGTGGTAGCTCTGCGGGCCGAAGAACTGCCAGTACAGCGGGTAGATCAGCAGCGGCACGCAGACGCCCGCGGCGATGACCAGGCCGAGGCCCAGCGGCTGCGCGGCCGCGAGCGCGCGCCGCCGGTCGACCAGGAGGTACGCCAGCGAGAAGACCAGCATGCCGAGCGCGGCGATGAGCAGCGGCTCCTCGCCGAGGAAGATCTGGTACGTCGCGAACAGGCCGAGCAGCACCCCGTCGCGGACGGTGTTCCTGCCGTCGCACAGGCGCAGGGCCCTGTCGATGATCAGCGGGAGCATGAACAGCACGACGAAGTTCGGGTGGCCGTTGGCGTGCGAGACCATCGGCGGCGCGAACGCGGCGAGCGCCCCGCCCGCGGCGGCGGCCCAGCGGCTCTGCACGAGGCGGCGGCGGATCAGCCAGTACCAGGTCCAGGCGCTGGCGGCCATGCCGAGCGTCAGGACCAGCGCGAAGGTGACCGTCTCCCCGAACAGGAGCGTGACCGGGATCAGCGGGACGGTCAGGCCGAGCATCGTGGCGTTGGCCATCAGGTTCACGCCGTCGGGCATGCCCTGGGCCGTGGTGAAGAGCGGATTGCGCAGGTGGGTGATGTTGTCGGTGGCGACGCCGACGAACCACTCCCACTGGTTCTGGTCCTGGAGCGCGTCCGCCAGGTAGCGGCCGTCGAGGTCCGCCCACAGGCCGTGGAAGACGTACGCGGAGAGGGCGAGGAAGACGGCGGCGACGGCGAGGCCGCCGGAGTTCAGGCGGAAGAGCTCCTTCAGCGCGCGGCGCCGGTCGCCTGCGGCTGCGGCTGCTGTCCGGGGGCGGGGGCGGGGGCGGGCGGCGGGCTTCGGGGTGCGGCGGACGGGTACCTCGGCCACGTTCCACCCCTGGCGGCGCATCCAGCGCAGCACCTCGGCGTCGATGGCCGGGCCGTCGAGGACGCAGGCGCCGAAGGCGGCCCGGGCCCGGTCGCCGTCGAAGAGGGCGAAGCCGCAGGTGTCGGCGCGGAAGCCCGGTATCCCGGGGACGCCCAGGGCGCGGACCAGGCGGTTTCCCGTCCGGCCGAGGACGGCGGTCGCGCTCTCGCTCCCGTTCCCGCTCCCGCTCCCGCTCCCGTTCCCGTTCCCGTTCTCGCTCCCGTTCTGCGGATCCTCCGGGCCGAGTGCCCGCTCCAGGTGGTCCAGCTCGGCCGGCGGCGTCCTGAGCCCGGCGTCGGCGAGCAGCACCCGGTCCCCGGCGCAGGCGAGCACTGCGGCGCGCAGCGCGGCGCCCTTGCCGCGGTGCTGCTCGGAGCGGATCAGCCGGATCCGGGGTTCGTCGGCGGCCGCGGCCTCGACGAGGGTGGCGGTGCCGTCCGTGGAGGCGTCGTCGGCGACGACGAGCTCCCAGTCGCCGGGGCCGGTGCCGATGTGGGCGTCGAGATGGGCGCGGAAGGCGTCGAGCGTCGGGCCGATCCGGTGCGCGTCGTCGTGGGTGGGGATGACGACGGAGAGCCCGACGGAGCCGAGCCAGGCGGGGGCGGCCGCTTCGCCGGTGCCGGTTGCAGCGCCGGTGCCCGTGCCCGTGCCGGTTCCCGTACCCGTGGCCGTCTCGCCGGTCGCGGTCGTGTCGGTCATGCGCCGACCGCCTTCAGGCCCGCGGCCCAGTCCAGCGCGCGCTGGTTGTACGCGTGCACGAGGCTCCGTACCTCGTCGGCGTCGGCCCGCGTCACGGCGTCCACCAGCTCGTTGTGGCCGGACCACAGCCCGGTGTGCGGATCGGGAGCCGCCTTCAGGTGCGGTACGGCGAAGACCCAGCACTGCACGCGGATGCGGTGCAGGAAATCCGAGATGTACGCGTTGCCGACCAGCCCGCTCAACTCCCTCCAGAAGCGCAGGTCGTAGCCGATCAGCACTTCGAGGGAACCGCTCTCCGCGGCCCTGCACGCCTCCTCGGCACGACGGCGCACCGACACCAGCATTTCGCCGGAGCCGGGCGCGGTGCCGCGCTCGACGAGCCGCCGGAAGATCCCGTCCACTATGAGCGTACGGGCCTCGATCATGCCCCGGTAGTCGTCCACGGAGAAGGCGCGCACCCGAAAGCCCCGGTGCTGCACCGATTCCAGCAGCCCCTGCGCCGAGAGGTCGACCAGCGCCTCGCGGACGGGGGTCGCGGAGACCTCGTACTGCTCGGCGATCTGCTTGACGGTGAATTCGGTGCCCGGTGGCAGGCGTCCCGCCAGCACCTCGTCACGCAGCGCGTCCGCGATCTGCTGGCGAAGTGTGTTGCGGGTGACAGCGCCGCTGCCTGGCATAGGGGTCCGTCTCCTCGGTAGAACTTTCGGACACCTTAGGCCAGGCAGCGAGGCCGAAACCGATCGAACGCGGGTGGTTTCCGTCTCGGACGGCCCCGGTCAGGCGGAGGTGGTGTGCCGGTCCGCGACCGTCAACGCCTCGTCCAGCAGGGCCAGGCCCTCCTTGGCCTCCGCCTCGGTGACGTTGCACGGCGGGACCACGTGGGTGCGGTTCATGTTCACGAAGGGCCACAGGCCGGAGGCCTTGCAGGCAGCCGCGAACTCGGCCATCGGCGCGTTGTCGGCCCCGGCCGCGTTGTAGGGGACGAGCGGCTCGCGCGTCCCCCTGTCCCGTACGAGCTCCAGCGCCCAGAAGGCGCCGAGGCCGCGGACCTCGCCGACCGACGGGTGCCGCTCGGCGATCTCGGCGAGCGCCGGACCGATCACGTTCGCGCCCAGGTGGGCGGCGTGCTCGACGACGCCCTCCTCCTCCATCGTGTTGATCGTCGCCACGGCGGCGGCGCAGGCCAGGGGGTGGCCGGAGTACGTCAGACCGCCGGGGTAGGGGCGGGTGGCGAAGGTCTCGGCGATGGCGGCCGAGATGGCGACGCCGCCGAGGGGCACGTACCCGCTGTTCACGCCCTTGGCGAAGGTGATCAGGTCGGGGGTGACGTCCCAGTGCTGGGCGGCGAACCACTTGCCGGTGCGGCCGAAGCCGGACATGACCTCGTCGAGGATGAAGACGATGCCGTGGCGGTCGCAGAGCTCGCGCACGCCCGCGAGGTAGCCGGCCGGCGGGGTCATGATCCCGGCGGTGCCGGGCACGCTCTCCAGGATGATCGCGGCGATGGTCGCCGGGCCCTCGAAGGCGATGGTGTCGGCGAGGTGCGCGAGGGCGCGCTCGCACTCCTCCGCCTCGGTGGTGGCGTGGAACGGCGAGCGGTAGAGGAACGGTCCCCAGAAGTGCACGACCCCGGCGGCCGCCGTGTCGGAGGGCCAGCGGCGCGGGTCGCCGGTCAGGTTGATCGCGGCGGCGGTGGCCCCGTGGTACGAGCGGTACGTCGACAGCACCTTCTGCCGGCCCGTGTGCAGACGGGCCATGCGGACGGCGTTCTCGACGGCCTCGGCGCCGCCGTTGGTGAAGAAGACCTTGTCGAGGTCGCCCGGGGTCCGCTCGGCGATGAGGCGTGCGGCCTCGGAGCGGACGTCGACGGCGAAGCCGGGCGCGAGGGTGCAGAGCCGGGCGGCCTGCTCCTGGATCGCGGCGACGACCTTGGGGTGCTGGTGGCCGATGTTGGTGTTCACCAGCTGGGAGGCGAAGTCGAGGTAGCGGTGGCCGTCGTGGTCCCAGAAGTACGACCCCTCGGCCCCGGCGACGGCGAGCGGGTCGATCAGGGCCTGGGCGGACCAGGAATGGAAGACGTGGGCGCGGTCGGCGGCCTTGACGGCCGCTCCGGTGGCCGCGAGGTCTGCGGGGTTGCCCGTGGTGACGTGAGGGGTCATGCGGCCACGCTAAGAGTGCCCAGGTGGGAGGGGATATCGGCGGACTGTCTGCGGGTGGGGGCCCGGTCTCGGCAGTCTGTCGGCAGGTAATGCGGGAACGGGGGCCGGTGGCGGCTGGTGGCAGCCGACTGGCCGACTATTGACAGCAAACTGTCGAAGTGACAGCCTTCTGTCATACGACAGGAAGACGGAAGCACGGAAGCACGGAAGCACGGAAGAGGCGATGACGATGACCGGCACGACCACTCCCACCACTCCCTCCGTTCCCACCACACCGGCCGGCGCCCGGCCGGTGCACCTCGCGGTGTACGACACGTACGCGGACTGGGAGACCGGCCACACCACCGCACACCTCACCCAGCGCGGCCACCGGGTCCGCACGGTCGGCTTCGCCGCCGGAGCGCCGGTCACCACCATGGGAGGCGTACGCGTCCAGCCCGACCTGGCCCTCGCGGACCTCTCGCCCGAGGACTCCTCCCTCCTCATCCTGACCGGTGCCTCCCTGTGGGACTCCGGCGACGGGCTGGCACCGTTCGCGGCGAAGGCGCGGGAGTTCCTGGCGGCCGGGGTCCCGGTCGCGGCGATCTGCGGAGCCACGGCCGGCCTGGCCCGGGAAGGCCTGCTCGACGCACACGCCCACACCAGCGCGGCAGCCGCCTACCTGGCGCACCAGCCGGGCTACGCGGGCGCCGGGCGGTACGTCGAGGCCGACGCGGTGACGGACGGCGACCTGATCACGGCGGGGCCGACGGAACCGGTCGCCTTCGCCCGGGAGGTCTTCGCCCGGCTGGACGTCTACGCGCCGGAGGTCCTGGACGCCTGGTACCGCCTGTTCCACGACTCGGACGCGAGCGCGTTCCCGGTGCTGATGGCCGCGGCGGAGCGCGGCGATGCCTGACGCCCCGTCCTCCCCGTCCTCCCCGCCCTCCCCTTCCTCGGTCTCGTCGGTTTCGTCGGTTTCGTCGGTCTCCTCGGTGCGGGCCCGGCAGGACCTGCTGAGCCGGACCGCGCTCGGGGTGTTCGGCCTGAACGGCCGGTTCCTCGCGATCTCCGAGGAGTTGGCGGGGCCGGCCGGACTGACCGCGGCATGGTGGCAGGTGCTGGGCGCGGTGCTCCCGGAGCCCCTGCCGGTGGCGGGGATCGCCCGGGTCATGGGCATCACGCGGCAGAGCGTGCAGCGCGTGGCGGACCTGCTGGCGGCCAAGGGCCTCGCGGAGTACGTCCCGAACCCGGCGCACCGGCGCGCGAAGCTGCTCCGCCCGACGCAGGAGGGGCGTGCCGCCGTCGCCCGCATCACCCCGGCCCACGCCGCGCTGGCCACCCGTCTCGCGGAGGAGCTGGGCGAGGCGGCCTTCGCCGAAACGGTCGAGGTCCTGGACCGCCTCACGAAGGCCCTGGACGCGCTGCTGGCCGAAGGGACGACCGGAGCCGACGGGGCGACGGCGCCGTAGGGGGTGTCCGGCGTCCGGCCGGTCGGGAGACCACGTCCTATCCCGCTGCGAGCCGGTCCAACTCCTCCCCGATGGCGGTGCGCAGGCCGTCGTGCCGGGGGCCCAGTTCGTGGCGGGCGCCCCGCCAGTACTCCTCCTGCTCGTACCGCCACACCGGCATCCGGACCAGTTCCGGGGGTTCCCAGTCGTAGCGGGGCCAGACGTGGGCGTGCAGGTACGGGTCGGTGTTGCCCAGGATCTCGATGTTCACCCGGCGGAAGGCCGGGTCGAGCCGCCGGCAGGCGCGCTCGACGGCCTCGGCGAGCCGCTCCATGTCGCCGAGGTACGCCGTCCGGCGCGCCCGCGGCAGGTCCGAGAGCCGGGTCACTGACGGGTCGTCCGTCAGCAGGACCGCGTACCCGGGGAGGAACTGCCGGTCCCCGATCACGGCGAAACCCTGGTCGAGGCGGCGCAGCACGGTCGGGTTCTCGCCCCGATGCGCGCTGCCTATCCGGTCGTTGCGCCAGTCTCCGTTGGTCATCCCGGGACCCTAGGCCATGCCTTTCGGATCGGGACAGAGCCCCGGGGATGCATCCCCGGGCATGGTCCGGGGGGTGACCGGCCTCTTCCGGCGTGGCTCTCAGGTCTGCCGTGTCATACCTCAGAGCCACGCGGAAAGGGGGCTCCGCAGCGGGACGCCGACGATGCCCCTCAATTCCTAACTTCGGAACCGGAGATGACGCGAACACAGCGCGTCCGGACCGAGCGAAGGAAAAGGGACCCGCCATGACCCGCGCCGCAGGACGCCCCGATGGACGCCTCGAACGACGCCCCGCCGAACGGCAGCAGCGCGGCCGGCTGCGGCGCACCCTGCTGGCCGGGCTCGTCGCCGCGGCCGTCGTGCTGCCGGTGTCCGCCGCGGCCTCCCCCGACGTCCCCGCCCCGGCGCCGGCCGCGCTCGCCGAAGCCACCGCGCTCCCCGACCGGTACGAGGCCAACCGCGCCAACCTCGCGGAGGCGGCCCGCATGGCGCGGGAGGCCGGACGCACCGGCCGCGCGGCGAAGCTGGAGGCCATGGGAGCGGACGGCACCGCCCGGTTCCTCGCCTTCGACGGCCGCGGCAAGGGCCGGGCCGTCGAGGTGCTCGGCGATCTGGAGGGCGCCGACCGGATAGCCGTCCTGGTGCCCGGCTCCGACACCACGCTGGACACCTACCAGAGGTTCCGCGCCGGGGCCGTCGCCCTGCAACAGCGCCTCCTGGCCGGGCATCCCCGCTCTGCCGTGGTCGCCTGGCTCGGGTACGACACCCCCGGCACGGTCAGCTCGACCGTGCTGAGCACCGACCGGGCAGATGCGGCCGCCGCCGAACTGGGCCCCTTCCTGGAGCGCTTGGGGCGCGGTACCGCCCCCGGTGCCCGGTTGTCCCTGCTCTGCCACTCGTACGGGAGCGTGGTCTGCGCCCGGACCTCCACCGGCCCCGCAGTCACGGACATGGCCCTGTTCGGCAGCCCGGGCACCGGCGCTGGCTCCGCCGCCGGACTGCCGACCGGGGCCCGGGTCTGGGCCGGGCGCGGCGGGGCCGACTGGATCGGCCATGTCCCCCATGTCCGCCTCGGCGGGCTCGGCTTCGGCACCGACCCCGTCGACCCGGCCTTCGGGGCCCGGCCCTTCGCGGCCGGCCCCGGCGGGCACAGCGACTACCTCAAGCCCGGCACCGCGTCCCTCGACAGCCTGGCCCGCATCGTCCTCGGCACCGCCCCCGTCGCCCCGACCGACCCGGAGGTCTCCCATGCGTAAGCTCCGCGCCCGCTGGTCCGTCCTCGCGGACCGCATCGACGCCGGGACGCCCGCCGAGCGGGACCGGACCGTGGACGCCCTGCGGGCCTTCGCCATCCTCGGCGTGGTGCTGGGCCACTGGCTGGTGACCGCCCTGACCACTGCCAACGGCGGCCTGAGCAACACCAGTCCGCTGGCCCACCTGCCCTGGCTGGCACCGGTGTCCTGGGTGTTCCAGACGCTGGCCGTGTTCTTCCTGGTCGGCGGCCATGTCGCCGCCCTCGGGTACGCCGCGGCGCGCGAGCGCGGGGTCCCGTACGGGGTGTGGGTCGGGCAGCGCCTGTCACGGCTGTTCCGGCCGGTCGCCGCGGTGCTCGCCCTGTGGACCGTGGCGGCGGCCGGGATGCTGCTCGGCGGGGCGGAGCCGGAGACCGTCCGGACGCTGGTCAAGCTGGTCCTCTCCCCGCTCTGGTTCCTCCTCGTCTTCGCCGTGCTCACCGCCGCGACACCGCTCGTGGCGCGGCTGAGCCCGCTGTGGCCGCTGGCCGTGGTGGCCGGTGTGGACCTGTGGCGGTTCGGCCTCGGCGGGCCGGAGTGGATCGGCTGGGTCAATGTGGCCGCCGGCTGGCTCGTCCCCTACACCCTGGGCGCCGCCTGGTCCCGCGGGGCGTTCGCCCGGCGCACCCCGGCCGCCCTGCTGCTGGGCGCGGGCGCCGCCGCGACCGCCGGGCTGGTCCTGTGGTGCGGGTATCCGGCCTCCATGGTCGGCGTCCCCGGGGCCCCGATATCGAACCTGAACCCGCCGACGCTGGCCGCCGTCGCGTTCGGCCTGGCCCAGTGCGGGCTGGCCCTGCTGCTCCGCGGGCCGCTGGAGCGGGCCATGCGGCGGCCCCGGGTCTGGGCGAAGGTCGCGCTGATGAACCTGTCCGCGATGACGATCTTCCTGTGGCACCAGACCGCGATGATGGCCGTCACCGCGCTGGGACTGCTGGCCCCCGCCGATCTGCCCGGACTGCACACCGTGCCCGACTCCCCGCAGTGGATGGCGGCCCGGCTGCTGTGGCTGCCGGTGTTCGCGGCCGCACTGGGCGTCTGCTGGGCCGCGTTCCGTACGTACGAGCAGGCCAGGCGGCCGAAGCGGGACCGCCGGTCCTCCGGGACGATTTCCCTGCGGGCGCCCGAAGAGGTGACGGCCCATGCCTAGGGTGGGCGACGTGAACGAGCAGAGCGGACCGCCCGCCGTGGAAGTGGAAGTGGACTCCGGCAGGGCCCGCGCGCCCCGGGGCCGGCTCCTGAGGACCCTGGCCCTCGACTTGCTCACCGTCGAGCGCGATCCGCTGCCCAGGATGTCCCGGCCGCGCTGGCTGGCCCGGCTGCCGCACGTCGCGGTCGTCTACGCCGCGCTCTTCTTCGGGTTCCTCACCACGGAGCAGATGAGCGACCACTACAACGACCAGGGGGGCGTCCCGCTGGTCGCCGCGATCCTGACCGGCGCCGCCATCGTCCTCGCGATGTTCCGGCCGATCGCCGGCTGGTGGCTCGGCCTGCTGGCGGCGGGCGTGGTCGCCTGGTCGATCCACGACAACGTCGGTGACGGCCAGAGCTGGCCCTGGTTGCCGGCCGGAATCATCGCGTTCGCCCCCGTCCTGCTGCTGGTGGCCCTGCGCGTGCCACCCCGGTTGACCGTCGTCGCCGTCACCGTCCCCATCGCACTGACCGGTCTGGCCGAGCTGCTGTTCAAACCGGAGCACAGCCAGAGCAGCGTCCTCGGCGCGCTTCTCCTGTTCGGCTTCGTCGGCCTCCTCGGGTACGCCCTGCGGGCCACCCGCCTGGCCCGCGGCAAGCTCGTCGAGCAGGAGACGATCACCGAGGAGGAGCGGGCCCGGCGCACCCTGCTGGAGGAGCGCAGCCGCATCGCCCGCGAGCTGCACGACGTGGTGGCCCACCACATGTCGGTGATCTCCATCCAGGCGCAGGTCGCCCCGCACCTGGTGGAGAACCCCTCCGAGGAGCTGAAGGAGAACCTGGCCGGCATCCGCGAGAACGCGCTGGAGGCCCTGACGGAACTGCGCCGCGTGCTGGGCGTGCTGCGCTCCGAGCAGCCTGACGATCCCGCGAACCCGCACCATCCGCAGCCGACCCTGGCCGAACTGGAGGGTCTCGTGGACAACGTGCGCGGGGCCGGACTGGCCGTCACCACCGAGATCGCGGGCATCAGGCGGCCCCTCACCCCGGGCGTCGAGCTCACCGCGTACCGGATCGTGCAGGAGGCACTGAGCAACTGCCTGCGCCACGCCCCCGGATCGCGGGTGGAGGTCGGCATCGCCTACGGGCCGCGCGAACTTCACCTGTGCATCGCCAACAGCGCGCCGACGCGGCCGGCCCCGCCCTCGCACGGCGCCGGACACGGTCTGCTCGGGATGCGGGAGCGGGCGGGCATGCTGGGGGGCGAGCTCGCCGCCGGCCCGCGCCCGGACGGCGGGTACGAGGTGAGCGCCGTGCTCCCGATGGATCCCGAGACGAAGAAGGGCTGACGAGGACGCATGAGCACTCCGGCCGAACCGATCAAGGTGATGATCGCCGACGACCAGATGATGGTCCGGCAGGGCTTCACCGTCCTCCTCAACGCCCAGCCCGACATCGAGGTCGTCGGCCAGGCCGTGGACGGGGCCGACGCGGTGGCGAAGGTCGCCGCACTCGGACCGGACGTGGTCCTGATGGACATCCGCATGCCCGGGATGGGCGGCATCGAGGCCACCTCGGTCATCACCGCCGCCCCCGGCTCCACCGTCAAGGTGCTCGTGCTGACCACCTTCGACCTCGACGAGTACGTGTACGAGGCGCTGCGCGCCGGAGCCTCGGGCTTCCTGCTGAAGGACGCGTCGGCCGACCAGCTCGCCGAGGCGGTGCGGGTGGTGGCGGCCGGTGAGGCGCTGCTCTCGCCGAACATCACCAAGCGGCTGATCACGGAGTTCTCCCGGATGGGTGCGCCGCGGGCGCCCTCGAAGGCACGGATCGACGAGCTGACCGAGCGGGAGACCGAGGTGCTGTCGCTGATCGCGCAGGGCCTGTCCAACGCGGAGATCGCCGCGCACCTGGTGGTGGCCGAGCAGACCGTGAAGACGCATGTGGGGCGGATCCTGGTGAAGCTCGGCCTGCGGGACCGCACCCAGGCCGCGGTGTTCGCGTACGAGACGGGGCTGGTCCGTCCGACGGGCTACTGAGTGCCCCGGGTAGTACCTGAGGGGGAGGCCGGGATATCCCCTTCAGCGGCGACGCGGACGAGGGGGCGGCCGACCTACGGTGTGGGTATGAGCGAGACGACCTCCCGGGTGAACCCCCGGACACCCGAGATCCGGATGGCCTCCGGCCTGTTCCGGAGCCTGCGCCAAGACCTGATCACGGACGCCTTCGCCTACCGGCCGCTGGCGCCGATGCGCACCGACGGGCCGGTGGTGCGCCGGCTCCCCGGGCGGATACGGCCGCACCTGGCGCATTTCCCGCATGCGGTCGTGGGGCTCACCGCGTTCTTCGTGGTGATGCTGACCGCCACCACCAGCGGGGAGTACTTGGTACCGAGCAGCACCCTCGTGATGGGGCTGATCGCGGCCACGCCGGTGCTGATGACCCTGGTGCGGCCCGTGGGCGCGTTCTGGGCGGCCCTGGTCGCCGCCGGGATGCTCATGGTGGTCGGCTCCGGCATGAACGACGTGTGGCCCGGCTCGCCGGGCGCCTTCGTCTCCTATCTCGTGACGGTGACCGTCGCCGCGATGCGGACCAGGCCCCGGGCGGCCGTCTGGATGTGGCTGATCACCCTGGGGGTCGGGATCGCGATACCGGTCGGGTTCGGCCGGGGGGAGCCGGTCGAGATCATGCCGATGGCCTTCCTCCTGGCGGTCGCCCTGCTGGTGGTGACGGTCCGCAACATACGCAGGGAGGCGGAGCAGGAGGTCAGCGCGCAGCAGGAGGTCACGGCCGTCGAGCGGGACCGGCGGACCCTGCTGGAGGAGCGGACGACGATCGCGCGCGAGCTGCACGACGTGGTGGCCCACCACATGTCGGTGGTGGCGATCCAGGCGGAGGCCGCGCCGTACCGGGTGAAGAACCCGCCGCCGGAGCTGGAGGCGGCGTTCGCCACCATCCGGGAGAACGCGGTGGCGGCGCTGACGGAGCTGCGCCGGGTGCTCGGTGTGGTGCGCTCCGCGGACTACGAGGCGCCGGACGCCCCGCAGCCGACGCTGGCCTCGCTGGACGGGCTGCTGGCCAATGTGCGGGAGGCCGGGCTGAGCGTGGAGAAGACGGTGACGGGTGCGGCGCGCGAGCTGCCGCCGGGCGTGGAACTGTCGGCGTACCGGATCATCCAGGAGGCGCTGAGCAACAGCCTGCGCCATGCCCCGGGGGCGGCCGCCTCGGTCGAGGTGTCGTACGTACTGGGCGGGTTGGGGATACGGGTGGTCAACGCGGCGGCGACCGGGGACGTGCGGCCCTCGCCGGGCGCCGGCCACGGCATCACCGGGATGCGGGAGCGGGTGGCCATGCTGGAGGGTGAGATGACGGCCGGGGAGACCGGGGCGGGCGGGTACGAGGTGGCGGTGTTCATACCGGTGCGCGGCCGCCAGGACACGGCTTCGGGGCAGGCGCAGGGCCCGGGGCAGTCGTCATGACGATCGGGGTGCTGATCGTCGACGACCAGATGATGGTCCGGGAGGGCTTCTCCGTCCTGCTGAACGCGATGGAGGGCATCGAGGTCGTCGGCGAGGCGGTGGACGGCCGCGAGGCCATCGCCAAGGTGGCGGCGCTGCGGCCGGACGTGGTGCTGATGGACATCCGGATGCCCGTGATGAACGGGCTGGAGGCGACGCGGGAGATCGTGGCCTCGGACACCGACGCCAAGGTGCTGATCCTGACGACCTTCGACCTCGACGAGTACGTGTACCAGGCCCTGCGCGCCGGGGCCTCGGGGTTCCTGCTCAAGGACGCCTCGGCCCGGCAGCTGGCCGAGGGGGTGCGGGTGGTGGCTTCCGGCGAGGCGCTGCTGGCGCCGACGGTCACCAAGCGGCTGATCCTGGAGTTCTCGAAGCTGTCGACCCCGCCGAAGCCGGCGGATCCGGCCGGGATCGGGGAGTTGACCGAGCGGGAGACGGAGGTACTGGTGCTGATCGCGCAGGGGCTGTCCAACGCGGAGATAGCGGACCGGCTCATCGTCGCGGAGTCCACGATCAAGACGCACGTGAGCCGGATCCTGGTGAAGCTGGGCCTGCGCGACCGCACCCAGGCCGCGGTGTTCGCGTACGAGACCCGCCTGGTGAGCCCGGCGTAGCGGGGCTCACCGCCAGTGAGGGCGGGGCCTTCGGCGCGCGGGGATCACCCGGCGAGTTCCGGCCGGGCGCGGGGCGGTCTTCTACAGTGACGGGATGGGCTTTGATCCGTGGGACGCCGCGTTCGTCGCCGATCCTTATCCCGCCTACCGCGAATTGCGGGAGCAGGGACGGGCACTGTGGTGGGAGGCCACCGGGCAGTGGCTCGTACCGCACTACGCCGACGTGAGCGCGCTGCTGCGCGACCGCAGGCTCGGGCGGACCTACCTGCACCGTTTCTCGCACGAGGAGTTCGGCCGCGAGGCACCGCCCCCGGGGCACGAACCCTTCCATGTCCTCAACGACAACGGCCTGTTGGACCTGGAGGATCCCGCCCACGCGCGCGTACGGCGGCTGGTGTCCAAGGCGTTCACCCCGCGCACCGTCGAGCAGCTCGCGCCCGCCGTGGACCGGATGGCCCGGGATCTGGTCGGGCGGCTCCTCGCCGACGGGGGCGGGGACCTGCTCACCGTCGTGGCCGAGCCGCTGCCCGTGGCGATGATCGCCGAGCTGCTCGGGGTGCCGGAATCGGACCGGGCCCTGCTGCGGCCCTGGTCGGCCGACATCTGCGGGATGTACGAGCTCCGCCCGGACGAGGAGACCGCGCGGCGGGCGGTCCGGGCGAGCGAGGAGTTCAGCGCCTACCTGCGCGGGCTGATCGCGGAGCGGCGCAAGGAGCCCGGCGAGGATCTGATCTCCGGTCTGATCGCCGCCCACGACGACGAGGGCCGGCTCAGCGAGCAGGAAATGATCTCCACCTGCGTCCTCCTGCTCAACGCCGGCCACGAGGCCACCGTGAACACCACCGTCAACGGCTGGTGGGCCCTCTTCCGCCACCCCGAACAGCTCGCCTCGCTCGATTCCGAAAAGTTGTCCACAGCTGTGGATGAACTGATGCGCTACGACACGCCCCTCCAGCTGTTCGAGCGCTGGGTGCTCGACGACCTCCGGGTCGGCGACACCGTCATCCCGCGCGGAGCCGAGGTCGCGCTGCTCTTCGGGTCCGCGAACCGGGACCCCGCCCGCTTCGAGCGGCCCGACGCCCTGGACCTCGTACGGGCCGACAATCCGCACCTCAGCTTCGGCGCCGGCATCCACTACTGCCTGGGCGCACCGCTCGCGCGCCGGGAACTGACCGCCTCGTTCGGGGCCCTGCTGGCAGACGGCGTCCCGCCCCTGAAGCTCGTACGGGAGCCTCGGTGGCGGGACGGGTACGTCATCCGCGGTCTGGACGAACTCCTCGTGGAGTTCTGACAGTTCGGGTCGATTGCTACGCGACCAGGTCGCGGCGGCGCAGTGCCGCCAGGCCGGCCGCCAACAGGGCCGCCGCCAGCGCGGTCAGCACCAGCAGCGGGGCCCGGTCCAGGGCGTCGGCACCCGGCAGCTTGGGCAGGTGGGCGAAGGGCGAGAGGTTCAAGGCGGCCTGCGGGAGGTTCAGCGCCGGGCCGATCCACCCCAGCGTGAGCGCGCCGCCGGCCACCGCCCAGGCGGCCACCGCGTACCGCGGGGCGGCTCCGTGCAGGAGTGCGGCGAGGGCTCCGATCACCCAGACCGCCGGGAGCTGGGCGAGCGTGGCGCCCACCGCCGCCCCCACCCCCTCGCCGTGCCCGATCCCCAGGCCCAGCCCCGCCAGCAGCAGGATCAGCGCCGAGCCGCCGAACGCCACCGCGAGATGGCCTCCGGCCCAGCGCACCCGGCCGACCGCGTGTCCGAGCAGCGGCTCGGCGCGCTGCCCCGACTCCTCGGCGCTCAGCCGCAGCACCGCCGAGACGATGTAGAGGGCGGCGATCATGCCGAGCATCCCGGCCATCGTCGCGAGGAAGGCGTCCGCGATCCCGCTCTGCCCGCCCATCCGCTCGATGATCTCGCGGGTCCGCTCGTTGTCGCCGACCAGCTGCGTGGCCCCGTCCGTCATCCCGCCGAAGACCACCCCGGCCGCGAGGAACGCCAGGCTCCACCCGATCAGGCTGCCCCGCTGGAGCCGCCAGGCCAGCGCCCCCGCCCCGGCGAGCCGGCCCTGCGCCGGGCCCGGCCGGGCCGGCAGGAAGCTCATGCCGACGTCACGGCGGCCGGCCAGCGCGTACGCCGCCGCCACCTGCACCGCCACGGCCGCCGCGAACAGGCCGAACACCCACCAGCGTTCGCCCGCGAAGGCCCGTACGTGCTCCAGCCAGCCCAGCGGCGACACCCAGGTCAGCGCGCTCGAACCCCCGGCGCTCCCGGCGTCCCCGGCGGCGCGCAGCACGAAGGCCGCGCCGATCAGGGCTCCCGTGAGCCCCTTCGCGAGCCGGGCGCTCTCGGTGAGCTGCGCCGCGATGGCGGCCAGGGCCGCGAAGAGCATTCCGGTGGCGGCGATGCCGAGCCCGAGGGCCGGCGCGCCTCCCGCCCCGCGCCCGGCGAGCCCGGCCGTCACCAGGAGCGCGGCCGCGCCGTTGGCCGTCAGGGCCGCGAGCAGGGCGGCCGTCAGTGGCGCCCGGCGGCCCACCATCGCGGCGCAGATCATCTCCTGACGGCCCGTCTCCTCCTCCTCGCGGGTGTGCCGGACCACGATGACCAGGCTCATGATCCCGGCGAGCACCCCGGCGAAAATCCCCCCGCGCCAGGCGGTCAGGGCGCCGATGGAATCGCCGAAGGCCGGCCCGTACAGGGCGCGCAGCGAGCCGTTGGTGTTCATCGTCGTGAGCAGCCGGGTTCGTTCGGCGGCCGTCCCGTACACCGACTCCAGCGAGGCGGGCAGGCTGAGCACCAGCATCGCCACGATCATGATCCAGACCGGAATCATCACGCGGTCGCGGCGCAGCGCGAGGCGCAGCAGCGTTCCGGTGCCGGCCAGTTGGTTCTTCATCGGGACGCGCCCGCCTTCACGCCGCCGTCGACGCCACCCCCGTGGACGTCTTCCGCGTAGTGCCTCAGGAAGAGCTCCTCCAGCGTCGGCGGTGTCGAGGTGAGCGAGCGCACCCCGGAGTCGGCGAGCGAGCGCAGTACGGCGTCCAGCTTGTCCGTGTCGGCCTGGAGACGGATCTTCAGCCCCCGCACCTCCACGTCGTGCACGCCCGGCAGGTGCGCGATGCCGTTCGGCGGTCCGGCGAGCTCGGCGCTGATCGAGGTGCGCGTGAGGTGGCGCAGGTCGGCCAGCGTGCCCGTCTCCACCGTGCGGCCCTTGCGGATGATGCTGACCCGGTCGCAGAGGGTCTCGACCTCGCTCAGGATGTGCGAGCTGAGCAGCACGGTCCGCCCGGCGGCGCGCGCCTCGGCGACGCAGCCCTGGAAGACCCCCTCCATCAGCGGGTCCAGCCCGGAGGTGGGCTCGTCGAGGATGAGCAGCTCGGCGTCGGAGGAGAAGGCGGCGACGAGCGCGACCTTCTGCCGGTTGCCCTTGGAGTACGTACGCCCCTTTTTGGTGGGGTCCAGCTCGAACCGCGCGATCAGCTCGGCGCGCCGGGCCCGGTCCAGTCCCCCGCGCAGCCGTCCGTAGAGGTCGATGACCTCGCCGCCGGAGAGGTTGCGCCACAGGGTGACGTCGCCGGGGACGTAGGCGACGCGGCGGTGCAGCTCCACGGCCTCGGCCCAGGGGTCGCCGCCGAGCAGCTCGGCGGTTCCGGAGTCGGCGCGCAGCAGGCCCAGCAGGACGCGGATGGTGGTCGACTTGCCGGAGCCGTTGGGGCCGAGGAAGCCGTGGACCTCGCCGGTGGCGACCGAGAGGTCGAGGCCGTCCAGTGCGTGGGTGCGGCCGAACGCCTTGTGGAGTCCGGCGACACTGATTGCCTTCGTCATGATTCTGAACGTACGCTACTTTCACAAACTTGTGAAGCTCGGGAAACGTATAAAGTCGGGAAGGTGGCGGACGACATGAACACCCAGGCACCTGACGTACGGAGCGACGAGGCCGCGGTCTCCCGCTTCGTGGAACGGTTCGCCGCTCAGCTGACCGAAGCGGGAATGCAGCGGATGGCCTCGCGGGTCTTCGCGCAGCTGCTCGCGAGCGACAGCGGGTCGATGACCTCGGCGGAGCTGAGCGAAGCGCTCCGGATCAGCCCGGCCGCCGTGTCGGGGGCGGTGGCGTACCTGACGCAGGTGACCATGGTCAGCCGGGAGCGGGAGCCGGGCTCCCGGCGGGACCGGTACGTCCTGCACAACGAGCTCTGGTACGAGACGTTCACCCGGCGGGACCAGGTGCTGGCCCTCTTCGAGAAGACCCTCCGCGACGGCGCGGCCGGAGTCGGCACGGACACCCCGGCGGGCACGCGCATGGCGGAGACGGCGGCGTTCTTCGAGTTCCTGCAGGGCGAGATGCACGCCATGATGGACCGCTGGCGGGCCCACCGGGCCACCCTGGACCTGCCGAACCCGTAGCCCGTGCAACCCGCAACCCGCGGCCTGCGGCCCGCGGCCCGTAACCCGCATCGCCGCACAGGCAGTACCGCCGCTACCCCCTCGGCACCGTCAGCGACCAGGCCCCCGGTCGGAGCGTCCACGTACGGCGCCGGACCGGGCCCGCCACCAGCGCGTCCGCCCGGTAGCGGAAGTCCGAACCGGACACCGTCACCGAGGCCGCGTTCACCCGCAGCGAGGAGCCGCCCGCCAGCCGGAGCGTCACCTCCGCCACCGCGCCGGAGGACGACACCGGCACCACCCGCAGGTCCTCCACCGCCCGGTCCACGTCCACCAGCAGCTGCCCGTCCGCCTCCACGCGCAGCCGGTGCCCCACCCGGGCCCCCGAGGGGACCAGCGTCCGCACCAGCGAGCGGTACGCGCTCCACACCGACGGCCCGGGCGGCCGCGCCGCCGCCCGGACGGGTGGGATCCGCAGGTCCCCGAGCACCACCCCGTCGCTGTCGTCCACCAGCAGGTCCCGCGTCCGTACGGCCCCGTCCAGCACCGACCGCGCCGCCGCCACCGCCGACAGCGGGACACCGAGGGAGCGCGCCAGTCCCAGCGACCCCACCTGCCCCACCGGAATCAGCGAAACGGCACCGTCCCCGAGCCCTCGCTCCCGGTACAGCAGTCCCACGGCCCGGACCAGCGCCCGGTCGTCGCCCACGATCACCGGCTGCCGATGGCCCCGGCGGGCGAGGGCCCGCGCAAATTCCTCCTGCGAGTCCGGGAGGCAAATTTTCGCCGCGGCTCCCGCCGACAGAACATCCTTCGCGATCCGCACGGACTCGCCGTCAAGACGGCGGGCGACCGGGTCGACGAGCACGAGCAGGCCGCCTACCGGCGCGCCCGCATGGCTCATGGTGGGCTCTGGAGCCGACACCTCGGTCCTTCCTCGGGTAGCATCTTTGTGCAAGAGGCCCTTGCGCTATTGCGCCAGGGCCTTCGTCTATTCCGGGGTACCGGTCCGACGGCTCAGCCTGCGGTGTACATCGTCGTACGCCCCCTGACCTTGGACATGCCCCATCCGGAAGAGGTGTACGCCTGTGCCCGCTCTTGTGCTGCTCGGAGCTCAGTGGGGTGACGAGGGTAAGGGAAAGGCCACCGACCTGCTCGGTGGATCAGTTGATTATGTGGTGCGCTACCAGGGCGGCAACAACGCCGGCCACACGGTCGTCGTAGGCGACCAGAAGTACGCGCTGCACCTTCTCCCTTCCGGCATCCTCTCCCCCGGATGCACCCCGGTCATCGGCAACGGCGTCGTCGTCGACCCGGCCGTCCTGCTCTCCGAGCTGCGCGGCCTGAACGAGCGCGGCATCGACACCTCCAAGCTGCTCATCAGCGGCAACGCGCACCTGATCACGCCGTACAACGTCACCCTCGACAAGGTCGGCGAGCGCTTCCTCGGCAAGCGCAAGATCGGTACGACCGGCCGCGGCATCGGTCCGACGTACGCGGACAAGATCAACCGCATCGGCATCCGCGTCCAGGACCTGTACGACGAGTCGATCCTCATCCAGAAGGTCGAAGCGGCGCTGGAGGGCAAGAACCAGCTCCTGGCCAAGCTCTACAACCGCCGCGCCATCGAGGCCGGCGCGATCGTGGAGGAGATGCTCCAGTACGCGGAGCAGATCAAGCCGTACGTCGCCGACACCACCCTGATCCTCAACAACGCGCTCGACGAGGACAAGGTCGTGCTCTTCGAGGGCGGCCAGGGCACCCTGCTCGACGTCGACCACGGCACGTACCCCTTCGTCACCTCCTCGAACCCGACCGCCGGCGGCGCCTGCACCGGCACCGGCGTGGGCCCGACGAAGATCAGCCGCGTCATCGGCATCCTGAAGGCGTACACGACCCGCGTCGGCGCCGGCCCGTTCCCGACCGAGCTGTTCGACCAGGACGGCGAGGACCTGCGCCGCATCGGCGGCGAGCGCGGCGTGACCACCGGCCGCGACCGCCGCTGCGGCTGGTTCGACGCGCCGATCGCCCGTTACGCCACCCGCGTGAACGGTCTGACGGACTTCTTCCTCACCAAGCTGGACGTGCTGACCGGCTGGGAGCAGATCCCGGTCTGCGTCGCGTACGAGATCGACGGCAAGCGCGTCGAGGAGCTGCCGTACTCGCAGACGGACTTCCACCACGCGAAGCCGATCTACGAAAACCTGCCCGGCTGGTCCGAGGACATCACCAAGGCCAAGACGTTCTCGGACCTCCCGAAGAACGCCCAGGCGTACGTGAAGGCCCTGGAGGAGATGTCGGGCGCCCCGATCTCCGCGATCGGCGTCGGCCCCGGCCGCACCGAGACGATCGAGATCAACTCGTTCCTCTAGGAGCCACCGAGTGAAAGGGGCGGCGCGCCGTGTGGCGCACCGCCCCTTTCCCGTACCGCCCTGCCGGTCGGTCACCTGGACCCTCAGTGCCCGCGGGCGCTACCAGGCGAGCTGCGAGATCTCCTCGGCCACCACCGCGCAGGCGTCGGCCGCCGGGTCGATGAGCGGGAAGTGACCGACCCCGTCCAGCAGGGTCAGGCCCACGGTCTCCCCGGCCTTGGCCGCCGCGGCCACGTACGACTCCGCCACCGACGCCGGGACCACGACGTCCTCCCGGCCGTGGACCACGGCCGTCGCGATCCCGGTCGGCAGCAGCACCGCCGGGTCCGCGAACGGCAGGCGCTCCGCCCACGGGTCGGCGCCGCCCAGCAGCTGCGCGGACGCGCCCCCGCACACGCCCAGCTCCTCCGCGGCCACGAAGTCCGCGATGGGGGCCAGCGCGACGACGCCGCGCAGCATCGGCGGGGCGGGCAGCCGCCAGGCTGCCGGAGAACCGGGCGGCAGGACGTGCCGGGCCGATGCCCACAGCGCGAGGTGGCCGCCCGCGGAATGGCCGGTGATGACCGTACGGCGCGGGTCGGCCTGCGGGAGGTGGGCCCGGGCGAGCAACGGGAGCGCGTCCATCGCGGCGGCGACGTCGTCGAACGTCTCGGGCCAGCGGCCGGCCACGTGGCCCCCGGCGTTCTGGCGCGGCAGGGAACTTCCGCGCCGGTACTCCACGTTGGCGACCGCGAAGCCCCGGCGGGCCAGGAAGTCCGCGAGGGGGGTGACGTGGTGGCGGTCGTAGGGGGCGCGCCAGGCGCCGCCGTGCAGGAGCACGACCAACGGGGCCGTGCCCGCCGCGGCCCCACCCCGCGGGGCGTAGAAGTCGATCACCTGGTCGGGATGGTCCCCGTACGACCCGGTCGCGTCCGGGGCGACCGGTGGATGGGCGAAGGCCGAGGCGGCCTCCGCGGCGTCCCGTTCGACTGCGGGGTCCGTCATCGGCTCAACCTCTCGGTAACGCGTGGGACTGGTGTTCCGGCAGAGCGGGACCGTATCAGGCCGGAACAGGGGCGTCGGCGGAGGGCGGGCGGCCGTGGCCGGGATGTACGGGGGCGGACGGAGCCGAAGCCCCGCCCGCCCGTTGCCGTGACGTTTCGCCCCTACATCACCCGAAAATGTGACCCAGTGTCCGGGCAGCACGCTCCGCGTCGGCGAATCCCACGTAGAGCGGGGTGAAACCGAAGCGCAGGACGTCGGGTGCGCGGAAGTCCCCGATCACGCCGCGGGAGATCAGGTCGTCCATGACCGCGCGGGCGTTCTCGGTGCGCAGCGAGACCTGGCTGCCGCGCCGCTCGTGCTCGGCCGGGGTGACCGACTCGACCTTGCCGGCCGGGACGTACGCGGCCACGCACTCCAGGAAGAAATCGGTCAGGGCGAGGGACTTGGCCCGTACGGCCTCCACCGAGACCCCGTCCCAGGCGTCGAGCGCCGCTTCCAGGGCCAGCATGGACAGGATGTCCGGGGTGCCGACCCGGCCGCGGAGCGCACCGGCCGCCGGGGTGTAGTCCGGGGTCATGGCGAAGGGCTCCGCGTGACCGTTCCAGCCGGGGAGCGGCGAGTCGAAGGCCCCCTGGTGGCGTGCGGCGACGTAGAGGTACGCCGGGGAACCGGGTCCGCCGTTGAGGTACTTGTACGTACAGCCGACCGCGAGGTCGACGCCGTGCTCGTCGAGGCCGACGGGCAGGGCGCCGGCCGAGTGGCACAGGTCCCAGACGGTGACGGCCCCGGCGGCGCGGGCCGCCGCCGTGAGGACCGGGAGGTCGTGGAGGCGGCCGCTGCGGTAGTCGACGTGGTTGAGGAGGACGACGGCGGTGTCCTCGTCCATCGCCCCGGCCGCGTCGGAGGGGTCGACCGGTATGACGGTCAGGCCGGTCATCCGGGCGGCCGACTCGGCGATGTAGCCGTCGGTGGGGAAGGTGGAGGCGTCGACCAGCATCCGCGTGCGGCCCGGGCGGGCCAGGCGGGCGGCGCCGACCAGGGCCTTGAACAGGTTGACGCTGGTGGAGTCGCCGACCACCGTCTGGCCCGGGGCGGCGCCGATGAGCGGGGAGAGCTTGTCGCCGATCCGCTCGGGGGCGGTCCACCAGGTGCCGGTGGACCAGGACTGGATGAGCTCCGTGCCCCACTCGTGCGTGATGACCTGGGCGAGGCGGGCGGCGACGCCGGTCGTCAGGGCGCCCAGGGAGTTGCCGTCCAGGTAGACGACCCCGTCGGGGAGCGTGAATCGGTCGCGGAGCTTGCCGAGCTCGTCCGCGGTGTCGAGGGCGGCGGCGCGGGCCGCGAGGTCCGCCGGGAACCTCCCGTTCGCGTCAGACATGGCTGCGGGCCGTCCAGAGCTCCGGGAACACGTTCTTCGTGGCGCGCTTCTCCAGCCACGTCACGCCGGCCGAGCCGCCCGTGCCGGTCTTGGCTCCCATCGCGCGGCGGGTGGCGACCAGGTGGTCGTTGCGCCAGCGCCAGACGAGCTCCGCGACGTCCGTGAGGATCTCGCCGAGGCGGTGCAGGTCGTGCTGGGCACCGGGGTCCGCGTACAGGGCGGTCCAGACGGCCTCGACCTCGGGTGAGGGCTCGTACCGCCGCGAGAGGTCGCGGTCCAGGACCGCCTCCGGGACGGCCAGGCCGCGGCGGGCCAGCAGGCGCAGGACCTCGTCGTACAGGCTGGGCTCCTGGAGGGCCTTCTCCAGCTCCGCGTGGACGCGGGGTGCGCCGCGGTGCGGGACGAGCATCGAGGCCGACTTGTCGCCGAGCAGGAACTCCATGCGGCGGTACATCGCCGACTGGAAGCCGGATCCCTCGCCGAGGGCGGCGCGGTAGGAGTTGAACTGGCCCGGGGTGAGCTGGGCGAGCGGGCGCCAGGAGGCGTTGAGCGCCTCCAGTTCGCGCAGGGACCGCTTCAGCGCGTCCATCGCGACGGGGATGTCGTCCTCGCGGAGGGCCTTCGCGGCCGTCTCCCATTCGTGGACGATGACCGTGAACCACAGCTCCATGACCTGGGTCGTCACCAGGAAGACCATCTCGCCCGGGTCGTCCGAGCGGGGGTGCTGGAGGTGGGTGAGGACGTCCGCCTGGACGTAGTCCTCGTACGGGGTCGTGCCGGCGAAGTCGAGGTTCGGGGTGTCCGAACCGGCTCCGGAGGCATCAAGGGTGTTCGACATCGCTGTCTCCTCGACACGTGCTTCCGGGTAGCGGTCCGCCCCTTCCGATGGGTGAGTGGAGCCCCGGTCCCCTGCTCGCATCATAGGACCGGTTGGCGAATTCCCTCTATTGGGGTGTGACCGGCGTCACAGGTGTTTTTCGGACACTACGGCACGCCGCGACCCCGCGCCCGGGGTCCCGGCGTGCCGTATGCGGCTCAGGCGCCGAGCACGTCCGCCGCCGTCTCGGAGGAATCGCGCAGGAAGGTCGAGCAGCGCTCGTACTCCTCCTTCTCGCCGATCGCCCCGGCCGCGCGGGAGAGGGCGTGCAGGGCGCGCAGGAAGCCGCGGTTGGGCTCGTGCTCCCACGGCACCGGGCCGTGTCCCTTCCAGCCGGCGCGGCGCAGCGCGTCGAGGCCGCGGTGGTAGCCCGTACGGGCGTAGGCGTACGACTCGACGGTGCGGCCGGCGGCGAACGCCTCGTCGGCGAGGACCGCCCAGGCGAGGGAGGAGGTCGGGTGCGCGGCGGCCACCTCGACGGCAGGGGTGCCCGCGGCGATGGCCTCGCGGCCCGGCTCGTCGGGGAGGTGGGTGGGGGCGGGGCCCCCGAGCAGGTTCTGGTGAATGGACATGCCCCAAGTCTGGGGTATCGGGGCCGTGCTGCGGCGAAGGGCCCGGTCCGCCGTCTCGCGACGGTGGACCGGGCCCTTCGGTCGTGCGGGTCCGGCGGGTGCTACTTCAGCTTCGTGCCCGTCGAGCGCAGGTTCGCGCACGCCTCGGTGACGCGCTTGGCCATGCCCGCCTCGGCGAGCTTGCCCCAGGTGCGCGGGTCGTAGGTGGACTTCTTGCCGACCTCGCCGTCGACCTTCAGGACACCGTCGTAGTTGCGGAACATGTGGTCCGCGACCGGGCGGGTGAAGGCGTACTGGGTGTCGGTGTCGAGGTTCATCTTCACGACGCCGTTCTCCAGCGCGGTGGCGATCTCCTGCTCGGAGGAGCCGGAGCCGCCGTGGAAGACGAAGTCGAACGGGCTGGTCTTGCCGTACTTCTCGCCGACACCCTGCTGGAGGTCCTTCAGCAGCTCGGGACGCAGGACGACGTTGCCCGGCTTGTAGACGCCGTGCACGTTGCCGAAGGAGGCGGCCAGCAGGTAGCGGCCCTTCTCGCCCAGACCCAGGGCCTCGGCGGTGCGGATCGCGTCGTCGACGGTGGTGTACAGCTCGTCGTTGATCTCGTGGGTGACGCCGTCCTCCTCGCCGCCGGTCGGGGTGATCTCGACCTCAAGGATGATCTTCGCGGCGGCGGCCTTGGCGAGCAGCTCCCGGCCGATGGCCAGGTTGTCGGCCAGGGTCTCGGCGGAACCGTCCCACATGTGCGACTGGAAGAGCGGGTTCAGGCCACGGGCCACGCGCTCGGCGGAGACCTCAAGGAGCGGGCGGACGTAGCCGTCCAGCTTGTCCTTGGGGCAGTGGTCCGTGTGCAGCGCGACGGTGACGTCGTACTTCGCGGCGACGATGTGCGCGAACTCGGCCAGGGCGACCGCGCCGGTGACCATGTCCTTGTTGTACTGGCCACCCAGGAACTCCGCACCACCGGTGGAGATCTGGATGATGCCGTCGCTCTCGGCCTCCGCGAAGCCGCGCAGTGCAGCGTGCAGGGTCTGGGTCGAGGTCACGTTGATCGCCGGGTAGGCAAACTTGCCTGCCTTCGCCCGGTCGAGCATCTCGTTGTAGACCTCGGGGGTTGCGATGGGCATCTGTCCGCTCCTTGGATGTGCGGGGAGTGTGCGATTGCTGGCCCTGACCTGGGGGCGACGTAACCGTCGGGCTCATCTTTCCAGACTCCGCGCGACACTCCACCCGTGCCGGGTGGACCGTTTCACGTGAAACACTCCGCCCGGCCGGGAAAGAGCAGGTCAGGACCTGTGCCCGGAGTGCCGGGGACCTAAGTCACCAGTTCTCCGGGGGTCAGCATGCGAGACCGGACAAGATCGAATGCGACCGGGCGGGACCGCCCCGGGCGCGTGATCGCCCGGTCCGGGCTCAGCCCAGGTCGAGATCGGCGAGCCGGTAGCCGGTGAGGTACGGCAGGCCCGCCTCGGCGATGGCGTCCGCGGCGCCGCGGTCCACGATCGTGGCGACGGCGACGACCTCGCCGCCGGCCTCACGGACGGCCTCGACGGCGGTGAGCGGGGAGCCGCCGGTGGTCGAGGTGTCCTCGACCACCAGGCAGCGCTTGCCCTTCACATCGGTGCCCTCGATACGGCGCTGCATGCCGTGGGCCTTCTGCGCCTTGCGGACGACGAACGCGTCGAGGCGCTCACCGCGCGCGGCGGACGCGTGGAGCATCGAGGTCGCGACCGGGTCGGCGCCCAGGGTCAGACCGCCGACGCAGTCGAACTCCAGGTCGGCGGTGAGGTCGAGCATGACCTGACCGACCATCGGGGCGGCCTCGCCGTCGAGGGTGATGCGGCGGAGGTCGATGTAGTAGTCGGCCTCCTTGCCGGAGGAGAGGATCACCTTGCCGTGCACGACGGCCTTGTCCTTGATCTGCTGCAGAAGCGCATCGCGTACGTCAGTCATGACCCCGAGCTTAAAGGCGCGCTAGCCGAGCCGGCGCCAGGTCCACGTCGTGGAGATCTCCAGCGGGTCGACCGGCGTGACCAGGCGCGGGAGGCTGTTCAGACCGTTCGGCGGACCCGACTGCGGCTCCACGCAGACGGCTTCGGGCTGCTCGTCGTAGATGACCACCCATTCCTCGCGGCTGCGGACCTTGAGCTCCAGCGTCCCGGGCCAGGTGAGGGTGACGTCCACGCCGTGCGGCATGCCGAAGCAGTCGTCCCAGGGGCCGGGCTTGGGGTCGAGGCGGTGCCCGGTGGGGATGTGGTCGGCGTCCCGCTCCTCCTGCCACGCGGCCTCGAAGTCGAGCCGCACGTCCTCGCCGGTGCCGAGGTCACGGCGGAACCACGGGTGCCAGCCGGCCTGGGCCGGGAAGGAGTCGCCGTACGTCTCGACACCCATGGAGAGCGTCAGGCTCTCGGCCGTCAGCTCGACGGTCTGCGTGACCCGGCCGGCCCAGGGCCACGGGTCGGCGAGGTCGTAGACGAAGGCCGCATCGGTGTCGCCGTGGCGGACCTTGCGCCACGGGTGGTCGCGGCCGATGCCGTGGATGGCGTGCGGCGGGTGGTTGAGCGGGAGCTGATGGAGGACGCCGCCGTCCCGGAACCGCCCTTCCGCGGTCCGCCCGCACCACGGCACCATGGGGAACGAGCCGAAGTGCGCCCCTTGGCGCAGCAGCTCCGTGCCGTCGATGCGCAGGCTGCTGATCCGGCAGCCGTCCTCCTGGTCGACGGTCACCTCGGCGCCGCCCGCGCTCAGTTGGGTACTCATGCACCCGACTCTAACCAGGGGTCAGCGGCGGCGGCGCAGGGCTCGGCCGACGACGACCGCCGAGGCCAGCGCGAGGGCGGCCGCCGGGGCGATCCAGCGCAGGTTCGCGCCGGCGCCGGAGGACGCGGGGGCCGGCACCGGGGCGTAGCGGCCGCGCGGGGGTGCGTGGTCCACCTCCTCGGCGCTGCGGCCGATCATGGTGCGGCGGGCGTGGGCGGCCTCGGCCGGGGGCTGCGCGGCGGCGGCGAACTCGTCGACGTCCCCGATGTCGCCGATCTCCCCGATCCGGTCGAGCTCCGGGAGGCCCTCGAAGTCCCCGTCCATGAAGGGCTCCAAGGACGGGGGCGGCACCTCGGTGTCGAAGACGGACGCGGTGACCTGATCGGTGACACCGCCGTCTTCCCCGTCCGGGTCGCCGTCCTCGGCGGCCTTGGCCTCTTCGGCTTCTTCCGCCTCGGCGATGACGTCGGTCACCGGCTCCCCCGCTCCTGCGGCGGCCAGCGCCACGAGCTGCTCGGCGGCCCGTTCCAGGAGCCGGCGGACGGCGGTGGCGGTGGCCTCCGGCGGAAAGGCGGCGGCGCGCCCGTCGGCGGTGCCCTCGGCGGTGAACTCCAGCCGCGTCCCGTCGTCGGCCGGTGCCAGCAGGAGCCCGAGGACCAGCTTGACGGCGCCGCTGCCGCGGATCTCCGTGCCCTCTCCGGCCACCGTGAAGCGGTCCGGATCCCGCTCGGTGACGGTCAGGGTGCCGCGGTAGGTGACGGTGTGCCCGCCGACCCGGAGTTTGAGGCGGCCCGACACGGGCCCGGACGCCGCGTCGGCGTCCTGCTGGAGCCCGGGTACGCAGCGGGCCACCCGGGCGGGGTCGCGCAGCACGGCGCGGAGGTCGTCTGCCGGTACCGGAACGAACACCTGATGCTCCATGTGGTCGAGCCTACCGAGGGGAGGCCCCCGCGTACCCGGTCCGGCGCTCACGAATGGCCGGTCGTTGCGAATCTCCGGTGCTTACGAATACCTCGGATGCGGCAGCGTCGACGGTGGCAGGCCCGCCACCCGGGTCCGCTCCGCGTCGCGCGCGGCGTCGTGCAGGGACTGCGTGGACAGCGAGCGCGGCCACGGCGCGTCCCGGTCGACGCGCAGCTCGGGGACCCGCTCCCGGCCGGCCAGGACGAAGCCCCAGTCCTGCGGCGGCGCGTCGGAGGTGCCGGGGGTGCGGTCGGGGCCGGCGGCGAAGCCGGAGAGCCGGCCGCCCGCGCTGTAGGGCGCGGTGCGCAGGCCTGCCGCGCGCAGGGTGGCTTCGACCGTCCAGTACGTACGCGGGCGCGTGGCCAGCGGTCCCGCGTGCACGGCCAGGCGCCCGCCGGGCCGCAGGGCCCGCGCGGCGAGCCCGTAGAACTCCTGCGAGTACAGCTTCGTGCTGGGGGTGATGCCCGGGTCGGGGAGGTCGGAGACGATGACGTCGTACTGCTCCCGGGCGGCGGGCCCGCGCAGCCAGTGGAACGCGTCCTGCGTGACGACCCCGAGGCGCGGATCCTCGTACGCCCTGCCGTTGAGCGCGGACAGCATCGGGTCGGTGCGGGCGAGGCGGACCACGCCGGGGTCGAGCTCGACGACGGTGACGGAGGTGACGTCCCGGTAGCGCAGCACCTCGCGGGCGGCGAGCCCGTCGCCGCCGCCGAGGACGAGGACCCGGGCGTGCGGGCCGGTCATGGCGGGGTGCACGAGGGCCTCGTGGTAGCGGTACTCGTCGTAGCCGCTGACCCGCAGCCGGCCGTCGAGGAACAGGTCGAGGGAGCGCGGGGAGCCGGTGGCGGGGCCGGTCAGGACGAGCTCCTGTACGCCGGTCTGCCGGGCGACGCGGACCTCGCCGCCGTAGACGGCACGGCGGGCCACCCGTTCGAAGTCGTCGGCGAGGACGGTCGCGCAGGCGAGGACGGCGAGCACGGTGAGGTGCGCGGTGATCAGCAGCCAGCGTGAGCGGCGGCTCAGGTCGCGGCGGAACAGCCACAGGACCAGACCCGCGCCGACGACCGCGTTGACGGTGCCGGTGAGCATGGCGCCGGTGAGCTGGCCGAGCAGCGGCAGCAGCAGGAAGGGAAAGGCCAGACCGCCGACGAGCGCGCCCACGTAGTCGGCGGCGAACAGGTCGGCGACCGCGCCGCCCGCGTCCTGTCTGCGGATGCGCTGGATGAGGACCATCAGCAGCGGGATCTCGGCGCCGATGAGCACGCCGATCGCGAAGGAGAAGGCCACGAGCGCGGGTCGCGATTCGCCGAGCCAGGCGAAGCTGGCGTACAGCGCCATCGCGGAGAGCCCGCCCAGCAGGGCGAGGCCCGCCTCGATGGCGGCGAATCCGAAGGCGGGCCGTCTGCGCAGCCGTTTGGCCAGCAGGGAGCCGACGCCCATCGCGAAGACCATGACGGACAGCACGACGGACGCCTGCGTGACGGAGTCGCCGATGAGGTAGGAGCCCAGGGCGAGCAGCTCCAGCTCGTACACGAGGCCGCAGGCGGCACAGATGAACACGGTGGCCAGGACGAGGAGTCGGCCGGTCCGGGGCCGTACGGGCAGGGCGGCCGGGTGGGTCGCCACGCCCCGCGGCTCCGGAGCCGGGAGCACCCGGCGCGGGACGGAACGGTCGATCATGCAGCGAACCGTACGTCACCGCCCACTCACATCCCGTCACCCACATGGGTGCAAGTGGCGTACGGTTCCAGCCGGTTGGCGTAACCGTGTGGGGTCGCCCGCGGCGCCCGCGCCCCCCGGATGGACCAGCCCGGTCCCGCACTACCGTGCGGCGGACTCCAGGGCTCCGGCCGGTGCGCCCGCGCGCACGCCGACCCTCGTACGAGTGGCCACCAACTGGCCTTCCTGCGGGTACGCGTGCCAGGTCCGCCAGCGCACCTGGCCCTCGTGGCGCTGCGCGAGCATCGCGGTGAAGGCGTACGGGCTGCCGGGAAAGGTTCCGGCCAATCCGTTCGGGTGATCCGCGACCAGCGCCAGCAGCTCCTGGGCCCGCCCCGCGAAGGAGCCCTGCGACAGGTTCTCCACCCGCGCGGCGAACTCGTAGTCCCAGTCACCCATCCGCTTGGCCACTCCGAGCGGCAGCGGCGTACGGCTGCCGGGCATGCAGGCGACCGTCTCCGAGCAGAGCACCCCACCCTCCTCCAGGAGCACCTGGTGAGAGGCGCCCAGGAGGCGCAACTCAACCTTCGCACCCGCCAGTTCGAGGTTCAGTACGGCCAGGGCGGGCAGCCGGTCCCGACCCAGGGCCCAGGCGAGATCGGCGGCACGCGTGTCGGTGTAGGTGGTCTGGAGGGTCGTGAGCATGAGTCGGCTCCGCAAACGCGCGAGGGAGATGGGCCGGGGCCCGCCAGCGGTAGTCAACGGGTGGGGGGACACCGGCACGGGTCCACAGGGAGTCCAGGGAGGTCCGAGGACTGGTCTACTCAACCGAGGGAATCATGAAAGGCACGGCACTCACAGCGTTTTTACCCAACTTGGTTGGGTTTACATCCCCCCGGGGGCTACACAGTTCACGTGTTCAACCCCATGCGTCACACGCGCCTGACGACAGCCGCCCCGGGTCAGCTAGAACCGCAGCCTCCGCCGCCGCAGGAGGAGGACGATCCGCCGCAGGACGAGGAGGAGCCGCAGGAAGAGCCGCTGCTCCCGCATCCCCCGCCGGAATCGCCCCCGCCGGCCCACCAGGAGGAGCCGGAACCCGAGCCGGAACCCGAGCCCGAGCCGGCATCGGCACCGGTCCACGCCCGGACCACCTTCCGGACCAGGGCCACGAACAACACGACGACCAGCGCGGCGAAAACCCAACCGATGACAGACATGAGCCGAACCCCCGTTCATCGCCCGGTTCCCCGGGTGTGAAGGGGAGATGCCCCCGGGCCACCCGCGCCAAAGCACACTTGAGCAAGTCCAGAGGTTCCCCCCAGGATGGCGCCCATGAGCGCACCCGTGGGCGGCAGCCGCCCCCTCCTGAACCGCCGCCTGGCCTCCTTCGGCACGACGATCTTCGCGGAGATGTCCGCCCTGGCCACCCGCACCGGGTCGATCAACCTCGGCCAGGGCTTCCCCGACACGGACGGCCCCGCCGAGATCGCCGAAGCCGCCTCCCGCGCCGTCCTGACGGGCCTGGGCAACCAGTACCCGCCGGGCCCCGGCATCCCGGAGCTGCGCACCGCGATCGCCGGGCACCAGCAGCGGTTCTACGGGCTCCCGTACGACCCGGACACGGAGGTCCTGGTCACCGCGGGCGCGACGGAGGCCATCGCCGCCTCCCTCCTCGCCCTGCTCGAACCGGGAGACGAGGTCATCGCCCTGGAGCCGTACTACGACTCGTACGCGGCCTGCATCGCGATGGCCGGCGCCACCCGCGTCCCGGTCACCCTGCGCCCGCACGCCGGTGCGTTCGCCCTCGACCTCGACGAGCTGCGCGCCGCGGTCACCCCGCGCACGCGCCTGCTCCTGCTGAACACCCCGCACAACCCGACGGGCACGGTCCTGACCCCGGCCGAGCTCGCGGCGGTCGCGGAGCTGGCGGTCGAGCGCGACCTGCTCGTCGTCACCGACGAGGTCTACGAGCACCTCGTCTTCGAGGGCACGCACCTCCCGCTGGCCTCCCTGCCCGGCATGCGCGAGCGCACGGTGACCATCTCCAGCAGCGGCAAGACGTTCTCGTTCACGGGCTGGAAGGTCGGCTGGATCACCGCCCCGCCCGAGCTCGTCTCGGCGGTCCGCTCCGCGAAGCAGTTCCTGACGTACGTCTCCTCGGGCCCCTTCCAGTACGCCATCGCCGAGGCCCTGCGGCTGCCCGACGCCTACTACGAGGGCTTCCGGGCCGACCTCGCCGCCAAGCGCGACATCCTCGCCGACGGCCTCGCGGCGGCCGGCTTCGAGGTCTTCCGCCCGCAGGGCACGTACTTCATCACCACGGACATCACCCCGCTCGGCGAGAAGGACGGGCTCGCCTTCTGCCGCGCCCTGCCCGAACGCTGCGGGGTCGTCGCCATCCCGAACCAGGTCTTCTACGACGACCGGGCCGCGGGCGCCACCCAGGTCCGCTGGGCCTTCTGCAAGAAGACCGAGGTCCTCGAAGAGGCCGCGGCCCGGCTGCGACGGCTCTGATCCCGGCGGCGGGTGCGAGTTCACCGGAGGTTCCAGGGGGATTCACACCCACCGGAACCCGGTGAGCTTTAGGGTGCCCGAGGCCCTCCTCGTGCGGACGGGCGTCGGACGTCCACACGCAGCGCGGAAAGACGGGGTTCATGGCGGCGACGGGCAGTGTGTCGGTTTCCGTGCGGCCGCAGGCGCTCCGGACCGGCGGGGTGAGCGCGGCCCTCGTCGCGCTCGGGGTGTTCACCGCCGTCCGGGCCGGCGGGGCGGTGGTGCTCGCCGTCGGGGCGTGGTGGGCCGGGCGGAGCCCCGTGCGGGTGCTCGGGTACTCCTGGGACTCCGTCTGGTACCTCGGCCTCGCCGTGCACGGCTACGGCCGCACCCAGATGTGGGCCTCGACCGGGCTCGTCCAGAGCGACTACGCCTTCTTCCCGCTGTACCCGCTGCTGGTGCGGATGGCCGGAGGCACCCCCTGGGCCGGGCTGCTGGTGGCCTGGACCGCCGCCGCGGTGGCCGCAGCCGGGGTGTACCGGGTCGGGGAGCTGGTGCTCGGGCGGCGCGCCGGGGTGCTGCTGGTGGCGCTGTGGGCGGCGACCCCGCACTCCGTGGTGCTGACCCTCGCCTACACCGAGCCGCTGCTGGCCGCGCTGGGGGCCTGGGCCCTGTACGCCGTACTGCGCCGGCGCTGGCTGTGGGCCGCGGGCCTGGCGGTGTTCGCCGGGCTGACCCGGCCGACCGGCATCGCCGTCGCCGCCGCCGTGTCCGCCGCCGCACTGCACGCGCTGCTCGTGCGCCGGTCCCGCGCGCCCGAGGTGTGGGCGGCCGCGCTGCTGGCCCCGGCGGGCTGGGCCGCGTACGTCCTCGCCGTCGGGATACGCACCGGAGAGCCGGCCGGCTACTTCACCGTGCAGCGGCGCTGGGGCTCCCGCTTCGACTTCGGCTCGTACACGACGGACAGCATCTGGCGGGTGCTGACGGGCGGGCACGTACCGCTCGCCACGGTCGTGACCGTGGTGGTCCTGACCGTCGCCGGGTTCCTGGCGGTGCTCCTGCTGCTGGACCGGATGCCGCCGGCGCTGCTCGTGTACACCGCCGTCCTGCTGCTGATCACCTATGGCGGGGCCGGCTACTTCGAGTCGAAGCCGCGCTTCCTGCTGCCCGCGTTCCCGCTGCTGCTGCCGGTCGCGGCCGCAATGGCGCGAGCCCGGCCGCGCTCCGCGGTCATGGTGACCGCGGGGCTGGCCGGGCTCTCGTACGGCTACGGGCTGTACCTGTTGCTGGTCGCCCGCGTACCGCTGTGACCGGGGGCGACTAGTTGTCGTCGCCGTCCTTGTCGCCGTTGTCGCCTTCGGTGGAGTCGATCTCCTTCTCCAGTCCGAGCTGCTCCACGAGCCACTTGTCGAACTCGATGGAGGCGCGGACCCAGCTGACCGTGGACGAGACGAAGTGCTCCAGGCTGACGCCGGTGCCGATCAGCATCTGCGCCTCGCCGATCAGGCGGACGGAGCCGTCGTCGTGCGTGTGACTGTAGACCTTCGGCCACAGCGTGCGGCGGTTCCAGTCGTCGATCGACTCAAGGAGCGCGGGCTTGTCCTCGATCGCGTGCGGGCGGTCGTAGAAGGTCCGCACCGAGAAGACCTGCTGCTCCTCCTCGCCGCGGAACATGAAGTACGTCCGGAACTCCTCCCACGGCGCCGCGAGGTCACCCTCGTCGTCGACGACGTACTTGAGCTCCATCTGCTCCAGCAGCTGCTTGACCAGATCCTGGTCGGGGACGACGGGGCCCGCCGGTCCTGTGGCCTGCGGATCGGGCTGCTGCCCTCCGAAGTTCGGAATCGAGGCCGGGTCGATGCTCACCGTGTTTTCCCTTCGTGCGGATGTTGTCATCCTCCCCCATGGCTCCCACCCCCTGTCCACCCCCGCACGTGCGATCCGCGCAGGGCGGACAGGAGTAGGGCGCCGATAAGGGGAACCTGTGCCGACGCGCCGGGGCTCGCGCCTCCCCCGGCTACAGGGCCTTGCCCACGATCAGGTCCTCGCCCGCCACGTCCACCCGGACGGTGTCCCCGTCGCGGACCTCGCCCGCGAGGATCTCCTTGGCCAGGCGGTCGCCGATCGCCGTCTGGATCAGGCGGCGCAGCGGCCGGGCGCCGTACGCCGGGTCGTTGCCCTTGTCCGCCAGCCAGGCCAAGGCCTCGGGGGTGACGTCCAGGGTCAGGCGGCGCTGCGCCAGGCGCCTGGCGAGGCCGGCGATCTGGAGCTCGGCGATCCGCGCCAGCTCCGGCGCGCTCAGCGCGGAGAAGACCACCAGGTCGTCCAGGCGGTTGAGGAACTCCGGCTTGAAGCTCGCCCGGACCAGCTCCAGGACGCGGTCGCGCGTCTCCTGCGGGGAGGGCGCCGGGTCCATCAGGCTGTGCTCGATCAAAAGCTGGCTGCCCAGGTTCGAGGTGAGGATCAGGATCGCGTTGCGGAAGTCCACGGTGCGGCCCTGGCCGTCCGTGAGGCGCCCGTCGTCCAGGACCTGGAGCAGGACGTCGAAGACCTCGGGATGGGCCTTCTCGACCTCGTCCAGGAGCACCACGGAGTACGGGCGGCGGCGGACGGCCTCGGTCAGCTGGCCGCCCTCCTCGTAGCCGACGTAGCCGGGAGGGGCGCCGACCAGGCGGGCCACGGAGTGCTTCTCCCCGTACTCCGACATGTCGATGCGGACCATGGCCCGCTCGTCGTCGAAGAGGAAGTCCGCGAGGGCCTTGGCCAGCTCCGTCTTGCCCACGCCCGTCGGGCCCAGGAAGAGGAAGGAGCCGGTCGGGCGGTCCGGGTCCGCGATACCGGCCCGGGTGCGGCGCACGGCGTCCGAGACGGCCCGTACGGCCTCGCTCTGGCCGATCAGGCGGCGGCCCAGCTCGTCCTCCATGCGGAGCAGCTTCTGGGTCTCCCCTTCGAGGAGGCGGCCGGCCGGGATGCCGGTCCACGCGCCCACCACGTCCGCGATGTCGTCGGGGCCGACCTCGTCCTTGACCATGGTGTTCTTGGAGCCACCCGTCTTGGAGGCCTCTTCCTCCTCCTCGGTGGCCTCCGCCAGCTCGCGCTCCAGGGTCGGGATCTCCCCGTAGAGCAGCTTCGAGGCGGTGTCGAAGTCACCGTCGCGCTGGGCGCGCTCCGCCTGCCCGCGCAGGTCGTCCAGGCGCTCCTTGAGCTCACCGACGCGGTTGAGGGACTGCTTCTCCTTCTCCCAGCGGGCGGTCAGGCCCCGCAGGTCCTCCTCCTTGTCGGCGAGGTCCTTGCGGATCTTCTCCAGGCGTTCGATCGAGGCCGGGTCGGACTCGTTCTTCAGCGCCAGCTCCTCCATGCGCAGGCGGTCGACCGAGCGCTGCAGCTCGTCGATCTCCAGCGGCGAGGAGTCGATCTCCATGCGCAGGCGGGACGCGGCCTCGTCGACCAGGTCGATGGCCTTGTCGGGCAGGAAGCGGGAGGTGATGTAGCGGTCGGAGAGGGTCGCCGCGGCCACCAGCGCACTGTCGTTGATGACCACCTTGTGGTGGGCCTCGTAGCGGCCCTTGAGGCCGCGCAGGATCGCGATGGTGTCCTCGACGGAGGGCTCGGCGACCAGCACCTGCTGGAAGCGCCGCTCCAGCGCCGGGTCCTTCTCGATGCGCTCGCGGTACTCGTCCAGGGTGGTCGCGCCGACCATGCGCAGCTCGCCGCGGGCCAGCATCGGCTTGAGCATGTTGCCCGCGTCCATCGAGGAGTCCCCGCCGGCGCCCGCGCCGACGACGGTGTGCAGCTCGTCGATGAAGGTGATGATCTGGCCGTCGCTGGCCTTGATCTCCGCGAGAACGGTCTTCAGGCGCTCCTCGAACTCGCCGCGGTACTTGGCTCCCGCGACCATCGCGCCCAGGTCCAGGGAGACCAGCCGCTTGTTCTTCAGGGACTCGGGGACGTCGCCCTTGACGATGCGCTGCGCGAGTCCCTCGACGACGGCCGTCTTGCCGACGCCGGGCTCGCCGATCAGCACCGGGTTGTTCTTCGTACGGCGCGACAGGACCTGGACGACGCGCCGGATCTCCTGGTCGCGGCCGATGACCGGGTCGAGCTTGCCCTCGCGGGCCGCCGCCGTGAAGTCCGTACCGAATTTTTCGAGGGCCTTGTACTGGCCCTCGGGGTCGGGGGTGGTCACCCGCCGTCCTCCTCGTGCGTTCTCGAAGGCCTCCAGCAGCTTCTTCGCCGTCGCGCCCTGGGTGGAAAGGACCTCACCGGCCGCGCCGCCCTTGGCGGCGATCGCGATGAGGAGGTGTTCGGTGGAGAGGTACTCGTCGCCCAGCTTGCCGGCCTCCTGGTCGGCCTCGGCGAGCACGGCGAGCAGCTCGCGGGTGGGCTGCGGGGGCGCGACCGTGGAGCCCGTGACGCTGGGCAGGGCGGCCAGCAGCCGCTCGGCGCCGCTGCGGACCGCCGCCTGGTCGGCCTCGGTGGCCGCGAGGAGGTCGGTGATGTTCTCGTTCTCCTCGCCGGCCAGCAGGGCCAGCAGCAGGTGCGCCGGGGTCAGATCCGCGTGGCCGTCCTTCACGGCGCGGCTGGTGGCCGCGTTCAGGGCGTCCCGGCTCTTGTTGGTCAGCTCGGCATCCACGTGCGACTTCTCCTCTCAGACGGGTCGGACACAGGGGTGGTTCCGCTCTATGAGTATGGCAGCGTCCGCAAAGTTGAGTCTATTCCACTCAAGGGCGAACCGGGTGCCCTCCCGTACCCTCGGGCCATGGCTCTTGACGTACTCAACCCGACGCCCGAGTACCTCGCCTTCTGGCGGGAGCGGCACGTCTGCACCCTGACCACCCCGCGCCCCGACGGGACCCCGCACGTGGTGCCGGTGGGCGTCACGTACGACCCGGAGGCCGGCCTGGCCCGGGTGATCAGCAGCAAGAACAGCAAGAAGATCCGCAACGTGCTGGCGGCGCAGGGGACGCAGGCGGGACCGGCGCGGGTCGCGGTGTGCCAGATGGCGGGGCGCCGCTGGGCCACCCTGGAGGGGCACGCGGTGGTCCGTACGGACGAGGCATCGGTCGCCGAGGCGGTGGCGCGCTACGCGCAGCGGTACGGGCGGACGCCCTCGCCCAATCCGGACCGGGTCGTCCTGGAGATCACGCTGGACCGGGCGATGGGCCGGGCCTGAACCGACGGGTCCGGGCCCGGGTCCGGGCCTGAACCGGCGGAACGGTTCAGCTTTCACCTTTGTCCGGTTCAAGCACTGGACGCGGACATCACAACGGCGCCATCGTGGTCAGGTCCACGATGGCGCCGTTGTGTGGGGGAAGCACCTGGAGCGATCTGCAACGACGGGGGAATCGCTTCAGGCACTGCGGGGGGTGGCGGTGGTGATGTCGGGTTCGAAGAGCTGGTGGTCGCGCTGATCAAGGTTGACGAAGACCATTCCGTAGCGCACCTCGCAGCGGACGGGCTGCGGCGCGCCGCGGGGGCGGCGCAGGCAGCGGTACGCCCGGACGTCCTCGTCCTCCTCGCGCGTGATGACGATGGGCTGTCCGAACAGGGTGACCATCAGCGAGTCGCCTATGTGGGGGATGGCGGTGGCGAGGTCGATGAACTGCCAGCCGGAGCGGTAGGCAGAGGCCATTTCGCGACGGAAACCGCGGTCGTCGGGGGTCATGCCGCGCTCTCCACGCCAAGGGCGCCGGCTTCGGCGTCCGCGGGGGTCGAGCGCCACCCACTGTCCAACGGTGCCGCGCGCCATCCGCTGTCCTCCAGCGGCGCCGCGTGGAGGCCTGCGGCACCCCCTTCAGCGCCCCCCAGGGTGACCCCGGCAAGTCCCAGACCGGCCACAGCCGAGAAGATGACGGTGGCAAGCGCCGAGCGAAGCATTCTCTTGTTCATGGTCGGCTTCGTCCTCACTTGATGAAATCCTCTCCCCCGCCTGTCAGACGATGGCTCATTCAGGCACGTCGCTGCCACAGGGACGATGCATCATGTTCTTGCATGTTCAGGACCCTGGGGGGTGGAGATTTGACCACAAACAGCACAAAAGCGACACATCCCCACTCGGTCACCGAGCTGTGCGGCGAGGGGGCACGGCTCTACACGAGCGCACTGCGCACGGGACGTATCGCACGTGGGGACGTCAAAACGGCGCCTTGCCTGCTCGATCTGGCGTTGTTGCAGCCAGATCCTGATGACGTAAATTCCCTCCGTCCGGTTCCACCGGCGGTGGCACTCGCACAGCGGCTGCATCCGATCGAACGCGAGATCCGTGACAGACGGCGCGATTCACTCGAATTGTCCGAGGCGTTCGAACCGTTTCTGGCCATCAGTGCGCAGAATCCGGCTAGCACCCATGCCATCACGGTCCTCGAAGGCTTCGACCCCATCAACGCCGCCCTCAACCTCGCCACGGCCGAGTGCCGCACCGAGATGCTGACCATCCAGCCCGGCGGCGCCCGCCCCAGCCTGGAACTCACCGAGGCCCTGGAGCGCGACCAGCCGCTGACCGACCGCGGTGTCCGGATCCGGACCCTCTACCAGCACACCGTCCGGCACAGCCGCGGCACGCTCGCGTACGTCGACCTCCTCAAGGCCGGCAAGGTGGAGGTGCGCACACTGGAGGAGCTCTTCGAGCGCCTCATCATCTTCGACCGGACCGTCGCCTTCATCCCGGCCAGCGACGACCGCCAGGTCGCCCTGGAGCTGCGCCACCCGGGGCTGGTGGACTACCTCATCAAGGTGTTCGAGCAGCTCTGGCACCGCGCCGTGCCGCTCCAGGAGGAAGTGACGTACCAGCACACCCGCGGCGGAATCTCGGGCGTGCAGCGCACCATCGCGCAGCTCCTCATCGAGGGGCACGTGGACGAGGCCATCGCCCGCCGGCTGGGCATGAACGTGCGGACCTGCCGCGCGCACATCGCGAAGCTGGCCAGCACCCTCGGCAGCGGCAGCAGGGCCCAGCTCGGCTTCCTCATCGCCCGCTCGGGGATCCTGGAGGACGAGGGCGACTGAAAAACGGGCGGGCCCCGCCCGGAATCCCGGACGGGGCCTGTGCGCGCGTGCCAGGGCGGCGTCAGCCGGCCTGGCGGGCGGCCTCAGTCTCCCTGGCGCTTCGGCGCGGGGCGCCAGACGACCAGGGCGTTGCCCGCCACGGGTGGCTGGTACTTGACCAGATCCCGCCGGTACGAAGCGTGCACCTGGGCCTCGCGCTGCTGGAGCACGGCCGCCGCGCCGTCCACCGCCGCCGAGAGCTCGGCCACGCGCTGCTGGAGCGCGGCGACCTGGTTCTCCAGCTCGATGATCCGCTTGATCCCGGCCAGGTTGATGCCCTCGTCCTGGGACAGCGCCTGCACCGTGCGGAGCAGTTCGATGTCGCGGGCCGAGTAGCGCCGGCCGCGGCCGGCCGTCCGGTCCGGGGAGACCAGGCCGAGCCGGTCGTACTGGCGCAGGGTCTGCGGATGCAGGCCCGAGAGCTGGGCGGCCACCGAGATGACGTAGACAGGAGTGTCGTCGTTGAGCTGGTAGTGGCTCCTGCGGCGGCCGTCCATGATCATGCTCCCTTCGCGGACTCGAACAGCGCGGCGCGCGGGTCCTCCGACTCCGTCGCGTCGCGGTACATCTCCAGCGCCTCGCGGGCCTTGTCCGACAGCTCGGCCGGCACCGCGACCTCCACCGTCACCAACAGGTCCCCGCGGGTGCCGTCCTTGCGGACCGCTCCCTTGCCGCGGGCCCGCATCGTGCGGCCGCTGGGGGTGCCCGGCGGCAGCTTCAGCGTCACCGAGGGGCCGTTCAGGGTCGGGACCTTGATGTCGGCGCCCAGGGCGGCCTCGGAGATCGTCACCGGGACGGTGACCGTCAGGTTGTCGTCCTTGCGGCCGAACACCGGGTGGCTGCCGACGTGGACGACCACGTACAGGTCGCCGGCGGGGCCGCCGCGCTCGCCCGGAGCGCCCTTGCCGCGCAGCCGGATCCGCTGGCCGTCGGAGACGCCCGGCGGGATGCGGACCTGCATGGTGCGGGAGGACTTGGCCCGCCCGCTGCCCTTGCAGACGTCACAGGGGGTCTCCGCGATCAGGCCGCGGCCCTTGCAGTCGGCGCAGGGGTCGGTCAGCGAGAAGCCGCCACCGCTGCCCCGGGAGACCTGGCCGGTGCCGACGCAGGTCGGGCACACGCGGGGCGTGCCGTTCTTGTCGCCGGTGCCCGAACAGGCCTTGCAGGGCGCCTGGGAGGACATCCGGAGCGGGACCGTGGCCCCGTCCACCGCCTCCGTGAAGGAGAGGGTGACCTCCGATTCGATGTCCTGGCCGCGGCGCGGCTGGACGCGCGCGCCGGGGCCGGCGCCGCCGCGGTTGAACAGTCCGCCGAACACGTCGCCCAGGCCGCCCCCGCCGCCGAAGCCGCCGGCGCCCGCGCCGCCACCCTGCTGGGTGCCGCCGAACAGGTCGCCCAGGTCGAAGTTGAACGAGCCGCCGCCCCCGCCGGGACCGGGGCGGAAGCCGCCGTTCCCGAACAGGGCGCGGGCCTCGTCGTACTCCTTGCGCTTCTTGGCGTCGCCGAGGATGTCGTTCGCCTCGGAAATCTCCTTGAAGCGCTCCTCGGCCGAGGCGTCGCCCTTGTTGGCGTCCGGGTGGAACTCGCGCGCGAGCTTCCGGTACGCCTTCTTGATCTCGGCCTCGGTGGCGTCCTTCGGGACACCGAGGACCTTGTAGTAGTCCTTCTCGACGAAGTCCTTCGTGCTCATCCCCGGTGTCCCTCCTCTCGTACCGCTACTGGTTCAACGTCAGCCCTTGTCGGGGGCATCCGTGTCCTTGTCCGAAGGCGCATCGGCCTCGGCCGACTCGGACTTGGGGGCCGCGCCCGGCTGGGGCTCGGCCACCGCGACCCGCGCGGGGCGGATCGTACGCTCGCCGATCCGGTACCCCGGCTGCAGGATCGCCACGCAGGTCGTCTCGGTGACGTCCGGCGCGTACGAGTGCATCAGGGCCTCGTGGATCGTCGGGTCGAAGGGCTCGCCCTCCTTGCCGAACTGCTGCAGGCCCATCTTGGCCGCGGCGGTCTCCAGCGATTCCGCCACCGACTTGAAGCCGCCGACCAGCTCGCCATGGTCCCGCGCCCGGCCGATGTCGTCCAGCGTCGGGAGCAGCTCCGTCAGGAGGGACGCGACCGCGATCTCCTTGACGGCGATGCGGTCCCGCTCGACCCGGCGGCGGTAGTTCTGGTACTCCGCCTGGAGCCGCTGGAGGTCCGCGGTGCGCTCGCCGAGCGCGGTGCGGGCCTGGTCCAGCTGCGCCAGCAGAGCCGTGTCCTGAGCGGACTTCGCTCCGGAGTCCCCGGCCGGGGCCGCGGCCTCCTCCTCGGAGGGGGCTGCGGCCTTCGGCTCGGCGGCGTCGTCAGCCGTGGCGCCGGTGGGGACTTCGGGCTTCTCCTCGAAACCCGGGGTCTCCTCCGACATCAGGCAGCGCCGCCCTTCGGCTTGTCCTCGTCCACGATCTCGGCGTCGACGACGTCGTCGGCGGCGTCCGCGGCTCCGGCCTGGCCCGCGTCGCCCGCGGCACCGGCCGCACCCTGGGCGCCCTGCGCGTCGGCGTAGATGGCCTGGCCGAGCTTCTGGCTGACCGCGGCGAGCTTCTCGGTCGCGGTGCGGATCTCGGCGGTGTCCTCGCCCTTGAGCTTGTCCTTCAGCTCGGTGACGGCGGCCTCGACCTCGGTCCTGACCTCGGCCGGGACCTTGTCCTCGTTGTCCTTGACGAACTTCTCCGTCTGGTAGACGAGCTGCTCGCCCTGGTTGCGGGACTCGGCCGCCTCCTTGCGGCGCAGGTCCTCGTCCGCGTACTGCTCCGCCTCCTGGCGCATGCGGTCGACCTCGTCCTTGCCGAGCGAGGAGCCGCCGGTGACGGTCATCTTCTGCTCCTTGCCCGTGCCGAGGTCCTTGGCCGTGACGTGCATGATGCCGTTCGCGTCGATGTCGAAGGAGACCTCGATCTGCGGGACGCCACGCGGGGCCGGCGGCAGGCCGGTCAGCTCGAACATGCCGAGCTTCTTGTTGTACGCCGCGATCTCGCGCTCGCCCTGGTAGACCTGGATCTGCACGGACGGCTGGTTGTCCTCGGCCGTCGTGAAGATCTCGGACCGCTTGGTCGGGATCGTGGTGTTGCGCTCGATGAGCTTGGTCATGATGCCGCCCTTGGTCTCGATGCCGAGGGACAGCGGGGTCACGTCGAGGAGCAGGACGTCCTTGACCTCACCCTTGAGGACACCGGCCTGGAGGGTGGCGCCGATGGCGACGACCTCGTCCGGGTTGACGCCCTTGTTCGCGTCCTGACCGCCGGTCAGCTCCTTGACGAGCTCGGCGACGGCCGGCATGCGGGTGGAGCCGCCGACCAGGACCACGTGGTCGATCTCGGACAGCTGGATGCCGGCGTCCTTGATGACGTTGTGGAACGGGGTCTTGCAGCGGTCCAGCAGGTCCGCGGTCAGCTGCTGGAACTGGGCGCGCGTGAGCTTCTCGTCCAGGTGCAGCGGGCCCTCGGCGGAAGCCGTGATGTAGGGCAGGTTGATCGTGGTCTCCGTGGAGGAGGACAGCTCGATCTTCGCCTTCTCGGCGGCCTCGCGCAGGCGCTGGAGCGCCATCTTGTCCTTGGAGAGGTCCACGCCGTGGCCGTTGGCGAACTGCTTCACCAGGTAGTCGACGACGCGCTGGTCCCAGTCGTCACCACCGAGGTGGTTGTCACCGTTGGTGGCCTTGACCTCGACGACGCCGTCGCCGATCTCCAGGAGCGACACGTCGAAGGTGCCGCCACCGAGGTCGAAGACGAGAATGGTCTGGTCGTCCTTGTCGAGGCCGTAGGCCAGGGCGGCGGCGGTCGGCTCGTTGACGATGCGCAGGACGTTCAGGCCCGCGATCTCGCCGGCCTCCTTCGTCGCCTGGCGCTCGGAGTCGTTGAAGTAGGCCGGGACGGTGATGACCGCGTCCGTGACCTTCTCACCCAGGTACGCCTCGGCGTCGCGCTTCAGCTTCTGCAGGATGAAGGCGCTCATCTGCTGCGGGTTGAAGTCCTTGCCATCCAGGTTGATCTTCCAGTCAGTGCCCATGTGGCGCTTGACGGAGCGGATGGTGCGGTCCACGTTCGTGACCGCCTGGCGCTTGGCGACCTCGCCGACGAGGACCTCGCCGTTCTTGGCGAAGGCGACGACGGACGGCGTGGTCCTGGCGCCCTCGGCGTTGGTGATGACGGTGGGCTCGCCGCCTTCCAGAACGCTGACGACGGAGTTAGTGGTGCCCAGGTCGATGCCGACCGCACGTGCCATTTTGATTTCCTCCAGCTGACTTGAGTGGAACAGACTCAACCATGCCCGATCACCGGGCGGACGTCAACAGAGGTGAGTGTGGGCGACTCAACTTTTATCCCGGCCTTACGCTCACAGGGAGCCCCGGAGGGCCGAGCGGGGGATGCTGGGCGCGGGCGCTGCGCGGCACCCCGCGACCGCCCGGGGTGCAGGGCAGGGTGCCCCCATGCCGCTGCCGCCGCTCACGCTCCCCCCGATCCGGCACCTCGTACGACGGCCCCCCGCGAACCCGCGCCCCCCGGCACGCCGGGCGGACCTTCCGAACCTGCCGGACCTGTCGGCCAAGCGGGTGGTCGACCTCCTCGGGGCCGCCCTGCTGGCCGGGCTGCTCGCACTGCCGCTGCTGGCCGTCGCGGCCCTGCTGTACGCGACCCAGGGCGGGCGGGTCCTCGTACGGGAGCCGGCGGCCGGGCTCGCCGGGCGGCCCTTCCTGACCCGGCGGCTGCGCACGGACGCGGCGGGGCGGCTGGGGACGGCCCTGGAGCGGTGCGCCCTGGACGGGGTGCCGCAGCTGCTGAACGTGCTGCGCGGTGAGATGTCGCTGGTCGGACCGCGCCCCGAGCCGCGCACGGACCGGGCCGACCGACTGCTCGTACGCCCCGGAATGACCGGTTTGTGGCAGGTCAGCGCGCGATCCGACCTCCCCTGGGAAGAGATGGCGCTGCTGGACCGGCACTATGTGGAGAGCCATTGGCTGGGGATGGATCTCGCGATCCTGGCTCAGACCCCTCGGGCGGCCTGTCGGCACAGGCGCTCCTGAGGCATGCCTGAGCGACACAGATCACCGCTCGCCCACCTACATTGCGGCGCGGGAAATGGGTAACCTCAACCCTTGACTTCATAAGTTACCGCTTAGTAAGTGCCGCCCGAGGAGCCCTTCCATGCAACTCGCCGCGATCATCGTGTCGCTGGTCATCACGGTGGTGGCCGTCGCGCTGTTCGGCCGTGCCACCGTGCAGATCTACCGCTTCGTGCGGCTCGGCCAGCCAGTGCCCGCGGGCACGCGCACCGGCGACCCGACGCAGCGCACCATCACCCTGGTCAAGGAGTTCCTCGGCCACACCCGCATGAACCGCTGGGGCATCGTCGGCTTCGCGCACTGGTTCGTGGCGGTGGGCTTCTTCTCGCTGCTGCTGACGATCGTCAACGCCTTCGGCCAGCTCTTCCAGGCCGACTGGCTGATCCCGATCATCGGGGACTGGCTGCCGTACGAGATCTTCACCGAGTTCCTCGGCCTGATGACCGTCCTCGGCATCGTGACCCTGATCGTGATCCGGCAGCTGAGCCGGCCGGGCGCGGCGGGCCGCAAGTCCCGCTTCGCGGGTTCCAAGACGGGCCAGGCGTACTTCGTCGAGGCCGTCATCCTGATCGTCGGCGTCTGCATCATGACGCTGCGCGCGCTGGAGGGCGTCCAGCACGGCGTCGACGGCTGGGAGCCGGGCTTCTTCGCCTCGTACCCGCTGATCGCCGCCTTCGACGGGCTGGACCTGAGCACGATCCAGTACCTGACGTACTTCTTCGCCGCACTCAAGATCGTCACCTCCTTCACCTGGATGATCACGGTCTCGCTCAACACCAACATGGGTGTGGCCTGGCACCGCTTCCTCGGCTTCCCGAACATCTGGTTCAAGCGGAACGCGGACGGCTCGACCGCGCTGGGCGCCCTCCAGCCGATGACGAGCGGCGGCAAGGAGATCGACTTCGAGGAGCCGGGCGAGGACGACGTCTTCGGCGTCTCCCAGGTCGAGCAGTTCTCCTGGAAGGGCATCCTCGACTTCTCCACGTGCACGGAGTGCGGCCGCTGCCAGTCGCAGTGCCCGGCGTGGAACACGGGCAAGCCGCTGTCCCCGAAGCTCCTGATCATGTCGCTGCGCGACCACGCCCACGCCAAGGCGCCGTACCTGCTCGCGGGCGGCGGCAAGACCATGGAGGGCGAGGAGAAGGCGACGCCGGAGCAGCTGGCGGACGTTCCCGCGGCGGCGCTGGCCGAGGCCGAGCGCCCGCTGATCGGCACGGCGGAGGAGAACGGGGTCATCGACCCCGACGTCCTGTGGTCCTGCACCACGTGCGGCGCGTGCGTCGAGCAGTGCCCGGTCGACATCGAGCACATCGACCACATCGTCGACATGCGCCGCTACCAGGTGATGATCGAGTCCGCGTTCCCGTCGGAGGCGGGCACGATGCTCAAGAACCTGGAGAAGAAGGGCAACCCCTGGGGTCTGGCCAAGAAGCAGCGCGTGGAGTGGACCAAGGAGGTCGACTTCGAGGTCCCGATCGTCGGCAAGGACGCCGAGGACCTCTCGGAGTACGACTACCTGTACTGGGTCGGCTGCGCGGGCGCGCTCGAAGACCGCGCGAAGAAGACGACGAAGGCCTTCGCCGAGCTGCTGAACATCGCGGGCGTCAAGTTCGCGATCATGGGCGGCGACGAGAAGTGCACCGGCGACTCCCCGCGCCGCCTGGGCAACGAGCCGCTGTTCCAGCAGCTCGCCCAGGAGAACGTGGCGATGCTGAACATGGCGTTCGGCGAGGACGACGACGACCCGGAGACGAAGAAGCCGAAGTCGGCGAAGCGCATCGTCTCGACGTGTCCGCACTGCTTCAACACGATCGCGAACGAGTACCCGCAGCTGGGCGGTGAGTACGAGGTCATCCACCACACGCAGCTGCTCCAGCACCTGATCGACGAGGGCCGGCTGGTGCCGGTGACGCCGGTGGACGGGCTGATCACGTACCACGACCCGTGCTACCTGGGCCGGCACAACAAGGTCTACACGCCGCCGCGCGAGATCATGTCGGCCGTGCCGGGGCTGCGCCAGCAGGAGATGCACCGCCACAAGGAGCGGGGCTTCTGCTGTGGCGCGGGCGGCGCGCGGATGTGGATGGAAGAGCGCATCGGCAAGCGCATCAACAACGAGCGCGTGGACGAGGCGCTGTCCCTGAACCCGGACATCGTCTCGACGGCCTGCCCGTTCTGCCTGGTCATGCTGACGGACTCGGTGAACGGCAAGAAGAACGACGGCCAGGCGAAGGAATCCGTCCAGGTCGTGGACGTGGCCCAGCTCCTCCTGGAGTCGGTGAAGGCCCCGGCCCCGACGGAAGCCGAACTGGCGGCGGAGGCCCTGGCTGCGGAGGCCCTGGCTGCGGAGCAGGCAGCGGCGGCCGAGGCGGAGGCTGCGGCGGCGAAGGCGGCGGCCGAGGCGGAAGCCAAGGCGAAGGCGGCGGCGGAAGCCAAGGCGAAGGCCGAGGCGGAGGCGAAGGCGGAAGCGGAGGCTGCGGCGAAGGCCGAGGCTGAAGCGGAGGCTGCGGCGGGAGCCGGCGCCGAGGCGGAAGCGGCAGCAGAGGCCGGCGCCGAGGCCCAGACCCCGGCCGAGACCACCGCCGAGACCACCGCCGAGGCGGAAGCGGACGCGGAGGCGGCCGCCGCGGCTGCGACCGAGGCCAAGACCACCGCCGAGACCGAGGCTGCGGCGAAGCCCGCCACCACGGCCGAGGCCGAGGACGAGGCTCCGGCCGAGGGGGAGACCGCGCAGGCGGCGAAGCCCGAGCCGGAGGGTGCGGCGGACGCCGAGTCCGAGGCGAAGCCGGAGGCCAAGGCCTAGCCGAAGCCGAAGGCGTCCGACGGGCGGGGCGGCAGCCCCGTCAGGCCGCCCGTCCGCGACGAAACGCCGGTACGGCCGGTCCCCTGCCCGGGGGACCGGCCGTACCGGCGTTTCGGGGTCCGGGGGCGGAGCCCCCGGTTTCGGGAAGGGGCGGGGCGGGGGAAAGCCCCGCGCAGCGGCCCGCCCACGGCCCGCCCCCGGCCCCGCCCACCCCGTCAGGACTGGTCGGCACCCCCGCGCGTCAGCAGGGCGAAGCCCAGCCCCGCCGCCCCCACGGCAGCCATCCCACCGCCGGCGGCAACCAGCACCGGGGAGTCACCCTTCGAAGCCGCGGAACCGGCATCGGCCCCCTCCGCCCCCGCCTTCACGCCACCCTTCGGCACCACCCGCTCCACGCGCTCCACCCGCTCCACGCCCCCCACGCGGTCCGGCCGCTCCACCCGGTCCGCCGCCGGCTTCCCGGCCTTCGAGGCCCCCACCGAGCGCTCGGCCACGTACTTCTCGATCAGCTTCCCGTCGAACCCGTACACCCAGCTGCTCCCGCCGCCCTTCCCGTCGATGGACGACGAACTTCACGCGCTTGCCGTCCTGGACGATCCGGTAGGTCCAGCCGTCGTTCCGCGCGCCGGGGCGCTTCAGGTCGACCGTCCCGAGGAGGTTCCCGTTCGGCATGGAGATCTCGACCCGCTTGGACCTCGGCCTCGAAGTGGCCGTCGCCGATCTTGTAGACCTCGGCGATCGAGCCGTCCGCGAGTTTGACCGTGGTCACGAAGGCCCGCTTGGCCGGCGGCGCGGTCGGATCCACCGCCGGCACCGCAACCGGCTCCTCCCCCACGGGCCGCTCGTTGACCGGCTGCTCGACCCCCGGCAGGACCTCCGGCTCCGGCCCCGCCGACGAGTCCGCGAACGCGGATCCGACCGGGAGGGCCGGTACGGCGGCCGCGCCCGCGAAGACGGCGGCGCTACGAAGGGTGGTACGACGGGTGCTGCGCATGTGGAGGACTCTTCTCGTACTCGTGGCTCTTGGCCCCGCAGACTCCCCACCAACCGCGCAAACCACCCAAACCAACCCATTAGGGATCCCCTAGGGGATGTCACAGCTCAGCCGCAAAGGGCCCCTATTCCGGCAGCTCGCCCACCACGACCTCCGGGACCAGGTACGTTCGATCACGTGGCTGGATTCAGGATCGGACGCGGCCGGGACAACAACCGCGCTCCCCAACAACCCCCGCGGCAGCAGCCGTACGGACAGCAGCAGCAACCGCCGCAGGCGCCGTACGGCCAACAGCCCTACCCTCCCCAGCAGCAGTGGCCTCAGCAGCCCGCCGCCGGAGGCCACGGCGAGCCCGAGTACTTCGACCCGCACGAGCAGCAGCCGTACGGACAGCAGCCCGGCCAGTCGTACGGCCAGCAGCAACCCCCGTACGGCCAAGGCGGCCAGGGCGGCCGCGGCGGCGGCTCGTACGCGAACGACAACCCGGGGCACACCCAGGTCTTCGCGTACGGCGAGGACCCGTACAGCCAGGGCGCGACGTACCACGCGGGCGCCTCTGCGGCCGCGCCGGCGGGCCCGCGGCTGCCGTGGAAGGAACTCCTGCGCGGCATCGTGATGCGGCCGGGGCCGACGTTCCTGCAGATGCGCGACTACGCCGTCTGGGGCCCGGCGCTGATCGTGACCTTCCTGTACGGCCTGCTCGCGGTCTTCGGCCTCGACGACGCCCGCGAGGACGTCATGAAGGCCACCCTCCCCAACGCCGTCCCGATCGTCCTCAGCGCCGGTGTGGCCTTCGTCATCTGCGGCCTGATCCTGGGCGCGGTCACGCACACCCTGGCCCGCCAGCTGGGCGGCGACGGCGCGTGGCAGCCGACCGTGGGCCTGTCGATGCTGGTCATGTCCATCACGGACGCCCCGCGCCTGCTCTTCGCCGTGTTCCTGGGCGGGGACAACATGTTCGTGCAGGTACTGGGCTGGGCGACGTGGGTGGCGGCCGGAGCCCTGTTCACCTCGCTCGTCAGCAAGTCGCACGACCTGCCCTGGCCGAAGGCGCTCGGCGCGTCCGCGATCCAGCTCGTCGCACTGCTGTCGATCATCAAGCTGGGCACGCTGTAGGGCCCGCCGCCCACGACGAACGACGAGTGAGGGCCCCGGCGCACAAGACGCCGGGGCCCTCAGCCGTCAGACAACCGCTCGGTCAGGCGTCGAGGACCTGGCCCTCGCGCTTCACGACGGGCGGCTCGACCGACCACGGGAAGTTGATCCACTCGTCGGTCTTCTTCCACACGTACTCGCACTTCACGAGCGAGTGCGACTTCTCGTAGATCACGGCGGACCGGACCTCGGCGACGTGGCCCAGGCAGAAGTCGTGGACGAGCTTCAGCGTCTTGCCGGTGTCGGCCACGTCATCGGCGATGAGGACCTTCTTGTCGGTGAAGTCGATCGCCTCGGGCACGGGGGCCAGCATGACCGGCATTTCCAACGTGGTCCCGACACCCGTATAGAACTCGACATTCACCAGGTGGATGTTCTTGCAGTCGAGCGCGTACGCCAGACCGCCGGCGACGAAGACGCCGCCCCGGGCGATGCTGAGGATGATGTCGGGCTCGTAGCCGTCATCGGCGATGGTCTGCGCGAGCTCGCGCACCGCCCGCCCGAATCCCTCGTAGTTCAGGTTCTCTCGTACGACGTCGCTCATGCCTCGTGCCTCACCTGGGTGCGGTGGAAGTTCTGGAAGGAGCGGGAGGCCGTGGGGCCGCGCTGGCCCTGGTACCGCGACCCGTACCGCTCGCTCCCGTACGGGAACTCGGCGGGCGAGCTGAGCCGGAACATGCACAGCTGCCCGATCTTCATCCCGGGCCACAGCTTGATGGGGAGGGTGGCGAGGTTCGACAGTTCGAGCGTCACGTGCCCCGAGAAACCGGGGTCGATGAACCCGGCGGTCGAATGCGTCACCAGCCCGAGGCGGCCCAGGCTGGACTTCCCCTCCAGTCTGGAGGCGATGTCGTCGGGCAGCGAGATGACCTCGTAGGTCGAGGCGAGCACGAACTCACCGGGGTGGAGGATGAAGGCCTCGTCACCCTCCGGCTCGACCATGCGGGTCAGGTCGGGCTGCTCGACGGCGGGGTCGATGTGGGCGTAGCGGTGGTTCTCGAACACCCGGAAGAAGCGGTCGAGACGTACATCGATGCTGGAGGGCTGCACCATCGATTCCTCGAACGGGTCGATGCGAACCCGTCCGCTGTCGATCTCGGCCCGGATGTCTTTGTCTGAGAGAAGCACGTCCCGAGGATACGCAGTGCGCACGGGCCACCCCCAATCGAGAGCGGCGCCGCGCGCCCCGCGGACCGCTATCGCTTGACGGCCGCCGCCCCGACGGGCACGGCGTGCCTCAGCCGCGCACACCGCGGGCACCGCAGCAGCCGTCCGGGCCCGATCCGGCCGGCACCGAGGTGCTGCAGCGGAAACGAAGCGGTACTGAAAACGTGCCCTTCGGCACAACGGACGACGGTGTTCTCCATCGAGTCCCTTTCCCCAACCTGCCGTACTGCGACGAATCGCCACATTAGGGGATGATCGCGAGCCGCTCCAGCCGCCACTCCAAGACCGCCCGAGCACCGCGACGCACGGGTACGTTACGCCCCAACTCCCGCCCCCACGACTGTCGGTGCACCCCACACACGACGACGACCCCGCGGCCGATTCACCGGGGGTCGATCATGGGGTAGAGTGTCCAAAGATACCGATCCAGGCAACTGGAACGTTATGCGGATGTAGTTTAATGGTAGAACATGAGCTTCCCAAGCTTATAGCGCGGGTTCGATTCCCGTCATCCGCTCCATAACGAAGCCCCAGGTCAACGACCTGGGGCTTTTGTGTTGCCTAGACCTCTCTACCCCTCACGTGCCAGATCCGTGCAGATGCCTCGGCTCGCATGCCTGCACCCGCGCATCGATCCCGGCGGCGACTTCGCGCCGGCGTTCAAGGTTGGAGTGCTGGTAGATCATCGCCGCCTTCTCCGAGGACTGGCCGGCCCGCACCATCGTGCCCTTGAGCGTCGCCCCGGACTGCGTCGAGAGCGTGTGCCCGGTGTGACGAAGGTCGTAGAGCGTGAACCCGTCGGGCAGTCCCACCTTCTTCCGGGCCTTCTTCCACTTCCGTCCAAAGGTCGTCCGCCGAAAGGGCCCGCCCCGCTCCCCCACGAAGAGCAGCCCGTCCGGCTCTTGCTCCGCGTACAGATACATGTGGAGCTTGAGATCACCCTTCATGAAGTCCGGCAGGACGATGAACCGCTTACCTGCTTCGGACTTGGTCTCGCCGGGTGCCCGCCTGCCGGTGTTCAGCTCGGGCTCGGCGGACCGCACCCAGACGCCGTTGTTGACGAGGTCGACGTCATGCCGCCGCAGAGGAGCTTGCGCCTCGGGCCGGGCGGGACCGTAGGCGGCGATGTAGACGAGCAGCCGCCAGCGCCCGGCCAGCGCCCGGCCAGCTCCCGGGCGAGCGCGTCGACCTGCTCCACGGTGGCGGTCTGCCGCTCGGCGGGCGACTCCTTGCCCGCGCCCTTGATCCGGCATGGGTTGCGGCGGATCAACTCGTCGTCGGCAGCGGTCTCCTTGAGCCGCTCGGCCCGCCAGGTCCGCACCCGGGGTGGGGTGATCTCGTCGAGGTCGTACTCCGGCTCGGCGGTCTTCGAGCACCGTGAAGTGCTCGGACAAGGCGGTGGCCTTGGCCAGGTCCCGTTGCGCTGACGGGGTTTGCGCAATGTCCGCCGCGTCCCGCACCAGAAGGACCTGAGTGCCTTCTCGCCCTTGAGGGTGGCCGAGGTGACCGGGTCACGGGCCGGCGCGATGTCGTCAGGCCTGCGAACGCGGTCGGCGACACCTGCGCGATGTCGCGTCGTGCGGAGGGGATGAAGAGCACCGCATCGCCGGCTGCTTGAGCCCCTTCACCTGGCCGGCGATGGCGAGGACGTCGTCGATACAGCACCCCGGGCAGCAGTGCGGGCACTGCGAAGGCGTCGGTGGCGGCATCGGATCGACGGCGACACTCGACACCTGCCGGGAGAACCGTTTCGTCGTATTCATCCCGCTCTAGGGTGGCCCCGACTCCCGCCATCCATGCACGCGACAAAGGACACCTCATGCGTTTGCGCAACACCGCCGCCATGTCCGCTTGCTCGTTCGTCCTCGGGCTGACCGTCATGCTGGCCACCGCCGCCCCGGCGGGTGCGGCCGCCCCGATCCCGGCCAAGGGGCACGCCACCTTCTGCCTCACCACCGCCGCCGTCACCAACCTCAACTCCATGGGCGTGCACATGACGGCCGTCGCTCCCGCGACCCTCAGCGAGAGCGGCCCGACGCCCTGCGTCACGACCCCGATCACCGAGGGATCCCTCACGGTCACCCCCCTGGAAGGCAGCTTCCCCCTCAACGGTGGCATCGACTTCACCCGCACCGACGACAACCAAAACCTGGGATTCAGCAACCTGGTTGACGATCTGACCGGCAGGAAGTTCACCGCCGAGACCGTCATCAACGGAGGGGCGCCGACCACCATCGACATCCTCACCTACCAGCTCACCAGCCAGAACGTCCACGTCGGCACCACCGGGATCGACATCACCGGTCCTGCCAACACGACGTCAGCCATGTCGGGCGCCTTCTACGAGGCGTACTCCAACTACGCGGTCAACACCGGACAGGCACTCTTCGACGTCACGGTGCACCTCGACCTCTGACCCGCCCAGAAGGCCCGCGACGCGATCCTCGATGCTCCCACCCGCCGGAAGCCGTGCCACAACGTGCCGGTAGGGGCGGTAACCAGCGGTCAACAAGGGGTCCTTGAGCATGGCCCCGGACCGCGTCGACAGGGTGTGCCCGGTGCGACGACGGTCGCAGAACCTGAATGCCTTCGGCATGCCGGCCAGGTCGCGGGCCTGCAGCCGAAGGTGGTGCCGCGTAGGCCAGCACACCCTCCCCCACGCACACCAGGCCCCCGGATCCGGGCTCGGCGTACCAGTCCCGGTCTCGGCTGGACGAAGCCGAGCAGCATGCTCCTCCCTTACCCACAGGGGATCCGGCCGAGTGTACGTACCTGATGGGCATGGTGGCTTCATCACAACGGCCGGGCCGGGGTGCGGGGTTCGGTCGGTGACGCGCCGGGACCGGCGCCGCCGTCGTGGGCGCCTTCGCCTGTGTGCCCGGACGGCGGGCAGCGGTCGGTCCGATGTCGGAGTCCATCGCGCGGGAACTGGCCCTGTTGTGGCGGGAGAACGGCCCTCCGGCGCCGCTGGTGGTGGGCCCCGACGAGACGGTCGAGCCGCTGGTGCGCGCCTGGCGGGAGCTGGGGGTGGCTGGAGGCCGGCACGGCGCGAGCGGCTGTTCGAGCTGGCCGCCCTGACCGCGGTGGCACCGCGGCCGCCTGGGCGGGCCCGGCTCGCCGGCGAGCCGGATGCGCCCCTGGTGGCCCGCTGGTTCGGCGAGTACACCCGCGAGGTTGGCGAACCGGCGGGCGGGGACTTGCTGGAGGTGGCCCGGCGGCGCATCGAGGAGAGGCAGATCACCTTCTGGGAGAGCCGTGACCTTCGCCGCCCGCGGTCCGGCTTCACGGCCGGCGACCTGGAGGGATGACCTCATCTCAGGACCGCACCGGGGCCGGGGCTCCGGCTTCCGTGGCGCTGAGGCTGTGGACGGCGAGGAAGCGGGGGCGCTTGTCGGCCGGGGCGAACTCGACCGAGAACCACCAACCCGCTGCGGTGAACCGGGCTTCGCCCACGGACAACAGGGTGACATCGACGACCAGGGCCGCGGAGGTCGCCCAGGCGGTGGTGAGGCCGCCGATCAGGAAGGCCGTGGCGCCGACGGCCAGGACGCAGCCCGACTGGACCAGGGCCCGGCCGGCGGTGGCCGCATCGGTGAGCCCGGGAGAGCCGGGGCTGCAGGACGACGGTCACGACCGTGTTGATCAGGAAGAACACGCCGACCACGCCGACCGCGACGTCGGCCCGCTCGGACACCCACAGGGGCAGGGCGACGGTCACCAGTGCGTCCGACAGCAGGAACTGCACCACTGCCGACGTGTGCATCCAGAAGCTGGCCTGGTGGCCTCGCTCAGCGACTGGACGGGGAATCACAGGAGCAACTGCTCCAACGGCAACGCCATCGACCACTCGGGGAAGGTTAGGACGACGAGCGTGGCCTTGTCGGTGGGGTACTGGACGGCTATCGACTCGTACCCGGGCAGGTCCCCGTTGTGGCCGCCAGCCGTAGGTGTCGAGGATGCCCAGACCGTAGGAGATGCGGGGAGTGCTCTTGGAGGTAGGCGCCGAGCCGCTGCCCGCTGACCTTCTCGACCAGCAGGCCGAGGAGGACGAGGTTGGTGTTGCTGTACTGCCATTTGGCGCCGGGGGCGAAGGTCGGCGGGTGGGAGAAGGCGATGTCCAGGAGCTGGCGGGGGGTGTAGCCGCGCTCGGGGTCGGCGCGCAGGTCCGCGAGCCACTGCGGGTCGTCGATGTAGTCGAAGAGACCGCTGCGCAGCTCGGCGAGCTGGCGGACTCGGCCTTCATGGGGGCGCCGGTCTTCGTGCCGGCGGTCCCGAAGGACTTCTCGTACGCGCCTCGGCCCGGGATCCACACACCGATGTTGAGACCGGGGATCCCGGTCTCCTTCATGACCTTCGTGATGGCCGCGTCGAGCCTGGCCACGGTGGCCGCGTCGAACGTGTCCTGCCGGACGGGAGCGGTGGGGATGGCGGCCCCGGCGGGAGCCGTGCCCGTGCACAGGGCGGCGAGGAGGAGGGCGGCCACCGCGGGCAGGCCCGCGCGCGCCGGTACCCGTGGCCTCGGAGCGGATGGGACGTGGCCATGGCCGGTCAGTCCCGGCCGGAGGTCAGCTCCTCCGCATCCGCTTGCGTCAACCCGTACGCCGCGGGACGAAGCGGAACTCGTCGCCACAGGAACGCGTCCCGCTCGGTGTCGTGGGCGAAAGCGTACTCACCGCCGGTGCCGGCCGAGCGCCTCGCGGACCCCCGCGCACACCTTCTCGTCACCCACTGCCAGCAGGTACTCGGCGAATCGCCGGGCCTGCGGCCCCCCGGCGCGGGCCACGACGGCTACGGCATGGTTCAGCGTGCGGGGCGAGGAGCTGACGTCCAGCACGCTCAGGGCCATGTCCACGCCCAGGGGGCCGTCGAGGACCGATACCGCACCGGTCAGGTCGACCAACTGCGTGGGCAGGTCGAACCGCCGCTTCTCACCAGCCGCCAGGGACCGCACGCCCCGGTCGACTACCTCCTGGATGTCGTCCAGCAGCGCCCGCAGCGTGGCGTTGTCGAACAACTCGCCCAGCCCGTCCTCGAAGTACTGGCGGTCCGCGAGACGCACCAAGGCGCGGGCCGCTTCCACGCGCAGTGGTCCGGTCCCCTTCTCCTGCGCCAAATCCCCATCGGCCACCGCGTTCGCCAGCTGCGCGAACGTGCTGTCGACCGAGAACTTGCGGTCGAGCGAGATGTCGTACCAAGGCGTGTTCCGGGGGTTCTCGGCAGCACGGATGACCGCCTCGTACCCCGCCGCCTCACCCCACGTCGCCAGCGCCACGCAGGCCAGGAAACGTTCGAGCTCCGGTTCGGCGGGATCGTTCATCAGCTCGACGAGTCCGGGCACGCGGTCCCGGTGTCCTGGCTCGTCGAAAGCCCCGAAGATCACATCGTCGACATCCGTCGTCGGCTCGCCGCCGAAGCCCGTGCAGAGCAATGCGGTGAAGCGGGTCATGCGTGGCACCCTTTCCCGTTCCGTCCGCCGGTCGGCCGGTCCGCCGGTCGGCCGGTCGGCCGCCTTCACGGTCGGCTGGACCCGCGTACGGAGGCAGGGCCCGGACCGCGCGTCGCGGTCCGGGCCCTGCCCTCGTGCCCTGCCGCCCTGCGGCGGGGCTGCGTCAGCTCTCGTCGGTGTCTTCGTCCGCCTGCGCGCCGCCCTCGGCCGCGCCCGCCTTCTCGCGCATCTTGCGCACCAGCTCCGCCTTCTGGTCGGCGGCACCCTGGCGATCGAGGTTGCGGTGCGGACCGTTGTTCTGCCGTTCGGCGCGGGACTGCCTCTTGCGCTGGCCGCCGCCCTGGCCCACGGGGTTGTTGATGTTCTTGCTCACGGTCATGGGTTCTCCCGGTAATGATGTGAAGTGATCTACGGATTCATCGGTGGGGGACGGGCGCGGCGACGTCTGAGGACGTCAGCGGGGGCCCATCACGCTCTCACTCGTGAATCGGCGTCTGGAAGAACATGACAATGACGGTACCCGGTTCCGTCGGCCCCCGCGCACCATGCTTTTCTCCACCTCGCCACCTCGCCACCTCGCCACCTCGCCACCCCGCCGCCTCGCCGCCTCGCCGCCCGCCGGACCACCGACCTGGGGCCCGTACGGGAAGCGGGCCGTGGCCCGACGCGGGAGAGCCGGTCCCGACGCGATCATTCACGACATGACGAGTGCGCCTGCGTCCGCCCCGGAGGCAGCTTGCGGCCGTAGGCGAGCAGGAGGAGGTCCTGGGCGGTGCCGAGGACGGGTGCGCCGGTACCGAAGGACCAGTCGAGGTCGGTGGCACGCAGTTCCACCCCGTCGAGGTCCGCCCGGAAGAACCTGAGGGTCCGGGTGTCGATGCCGGCGAGGAGGATGCGCAGGCGGTCCTCGGGCACCCGGCGGTCGAGGCCGAGCGCGACCGTGATGTCCAGACCGTGGACGACGTCGTGGCCCAGCGCCGCGGCGGCGCCGCCGACCGGCGGTGTCCAGGGGTGCCGCGCGTTGTCCCGGAGCAGTGCCGCCAGTTCCCGGGGCGAGTGCGCGGCCGCGTCCCGGCGCGCACACACGTCGGTCATCCGGTGGATGCGTCCGCGCGCCTTGACGAGTTCGAGCGCCATCTTCGGCAGCGAGTAACGGAATCCCATCGTCATGTGGGCCGCGACCTCACGTACCCGCCAGCCCCCGCACAGGGTGGGGGCGTCCCATTTCTCGGCGGGCAGCGAGTCCAAGAGGTCGGCCAGCTCGCGGCGTTCGGCCGCGATCGCCACCGTGAGGCCGTCAGCCCGCGCCGCGCCTCCGTGCGTGATGTGTCCCATGCCGTCCAGGGTGAACGCGCACCACTGCATAAGTCCAAGAGCCTGTTGTTCTCACTTCTAGAATCGCCGGTTATGGAGCTCCGGCAGTTGCAGTACTTCGTCGCGGTGTTGGAGGAAGGCAGCTTCACGCGCGCCGCCGCCCGCCTGCACATGGCCCAGCCGGGCATCAGCGCGCAGATCCGCCGGCTCGAACGGGAACTCGGGCAACCGCTGCTGGACCGCTCGGGCCGGTCGGTGACGCCCACGGAGGTGGGCGAGGCACTGCTGCCGTACGCGCGGGCGGCCCTCGCCGCCGTCGAGGGCGCCCGGCAGGTGGCGGACGAGTTCAGCGGGCTGCTCCGCGGGCGGGTCACCATCGGCGTGGTCTCCGGGGCCGCCGTCCACGAGTTCGATCTGGCCGCCGCCCTGGCCGCCTTCCACGAGCAACACCCGCACATCGAGGTCACCTTGACCGAGTTCTCGTCGGAACGCATGCTCGCCGCGCTGCAGGACGGCGCACTTGACATCGCCCTGGCCGGGCTCGCCGACGAGGAGCCTCCGCCGGGCGTCCGCCTTCAAGTCCTGATCGACGAACCGCTGGTGGCCGCCGTCGCTCCGGACGACCCCCTGGTCCGGCTCGCCGCCGAAGCCGCCGAAGCCGCCGAAGCCGGCGGAACGGGCGGAACGGGCCTGCGCCTGGAGGCGCTCCGCGACCGGCCGGTGATCAGCCTGCCGCACGGCACCGGCACCCGCGGGGTGCTGGAACGTGCCTGCGTACGAGCCGGGTTCCGCCCGCGCGTCGTGTTCGAAGCCGCCGATCCGCAGTTCCTCGCGCAGCTCGCCGCCCGCGGTCTCGGGGTGGCCGCCGTGCCACGGCTTCCGGAACACGTCGCTTCGGCGCTCGGCCTGCGGGTCCTGTCCTTCGCCGAGCCGCAGCCGCGCGCCCGGATCGCCCTCGCCTGGCGGGCCGCGGGCCCGGCCGGCCCCGCCGCCGGAGCGCTGCTGGACCGGCTGCGCACCGACCTCGTCGCCACCGGCGCCGCCCGTGACCGAAGGGGTGCAGGAAGCTGAACCGTTCGGACAGGAAGCTGAACTGATTTTCCCGCTCGGGGCCCTTGCAACGCGGCAGAATTTTTCCACGTCGAGAAGGAAACGACTCCACGAGGGGAAACGAAATGCCGAAGTCGGTCACCGCCAAGGAACGCTCGAAGAAGCGCTCGCTCTACGTATTCACCGCATTCGGGCTGGTCGCGGGAATGGCCGTCGCGACCCTGACCCATCTCGGTGACTCGGAAGACCGTTCCGCCGCACCGGCCGGTGTCCACGCCGTCACGGTGCCGCCGAGGAGACGCCGCAGGTCACGGTCACATACATCCCGGGCCGGCAGATCCCCGGCCGACAGGGCCCGCCCGCCGCCGGCATCGCATCGCATCGCAGCGCAGCGCATCGCAGCGCATCTGAGGCCGGCCGTCCGATGCCGACCACATTCGCTCCCGTCGACCTCGACGGAGTTCCGGCGGTGGAATCATTCCTCGACCGCATGGGGTTCGCCACTTCGACAGGAAATCGGTTTCCGCACCGGTAGGCCGCAACGAAAAACGGGCCGGCAACACGGAATGCGGCCGTAGCGTCTTCGTCAAAAGGCTCATCGGGACCGATGAAGACGTCCGCGCCCGGATGGTGCGCATGCTCGCCTTCGAGCGGCCGATGGTGGACGAGAGCTTCGGCGACGACCTGGCCGGCCAGGACGAGTCGGCCTCCAAATCGTGATGCGTGTGATTCCCCCGCATCGCTTTCACCTTTGCGGGTCGATCAGGGCGAGGCGCCGGGGGTCCGTGAGGATGTCCAGGGCGACGATCTTGCCGTTCCGGACCGTGAAGGCCATGAGCGACAGGGGCTTGCCCTCGGCCAGCGCGAGTGCGCCCGGGAAGCCGTTGACGAGGACCGGGACGGCGTCCGCCGCGAAGCGGGCGAAGGCGATCGCGTTCGAGGCGACGTCGGTGGCACCGCGCCGGACCGAACCGGGGCGCAGCGCGCCTGCGTCGGAGCGGGCCACGACATCGGGGTCGAGGAGGTCGACGAGCGCGTCGAGGTCCCCGCCGCGGGCGGCGGTGAGGAAGGCGTCCACCACCTCGCGGGTGCGGACGAGGTCGAGGTCGGGGGCGGGCGCGGCGCCCTCGACCTTGCGGCGCGCGCGGCTGGCGAGCTGTCGCGTGGAGGCGGCGGTCCTGCCGAGCTCCGGGGCGATCTCGTCGAAGGGGACGGCGAAGAGGTCGTGCAGGACGAAAGCGAGCCGCTCGGCGGGGGACAGCGTCTCCAGGACGACCAGCAGGGCGATGCCCACGGAGTCGGCCACGAGCACCTCGCGCTCCGGGTCGATGCCGGAGAGACCCGTGACGACCGGGTCGGGCAGCCGGACGGCCCCGTCCTGGTCGTACAGCGGGTCCTCGCGCCGCGAGGTGCGCGAGCGCAGCATGTCCAGGCACACCCGGCCGACCACGGTGGTCAGCCAGCCGCCCAGGTTCGCCACGGCGGAGACGTCGGCGCGGCTCAGCCTCAGCCACGCCTCCTGTACGGCGTCCTCGGCCTCGCTGAGCGAGCCCAGCATCCGGTAGGCCACGGCCCGCAGGTGGGGGCGGTGCTCCTCGAAACGCCGGGCCAGGGTGTCCTGCTCGCTCACCTGTCACGTCCTCGCGTCATGATCGTCACTGCTCATGAGGACGCTAGCCGGGATGCCGCGTCGCCGGAGCGCTGTTTCACGTGAAACGTCGCCCGCCCCTCCCCGGGGTCCACATCATGGACAACTACGCTCGGGACATGAACGCAGAAGCCGCCGACGCGCTCGCCGCCGTGAAAGACGCCGACCGGAAGCACGTTTTCCATTCCTGGTCTGCGCAGGAGCTCATCGACCCGCTCGCCGTGGCCGGGGCCGAGGGCTCGTACTTCTGGGACTACCAGGGCAACCGCTTCCTCGACTTCTCCAGCGCCCTCGTCTACACGAACATCGGCTACCAGCACCCCAAGGTGGCCGCGGCCATCCAGGAGCAGGCGGCCAAGCTCTGCACCGTCGCGCCCGGCTTCGCCGTCGACGTCCGTTCGGAGGCGGCCCGGCTGATCGCCGAGCGCACGCCCGGCGACCTCGACAAGATCTTCTTCACCAACGCGGGCGCCGAGGCCGTCGAGAACGCCGTACGGATGGCGCGCCTGCACACCGGCCGGCCGAAGGTGCTGTCCGCGTACCGCTCGTACCACGGGGCCACCTCCACCGCGATCAACCTGACCGGTGACGCGCGCCGCTTCGGCAACGACACCGCGACCGCCGGCGTCGTGCACTTCTGGGGGCCGTTCACCTACCGTTCGCCGTTCTACGCGGCCACCGAAGCCGAGGAGTGCGAGCGGGCCCTGCGCCACCTTGAGGACACGATCGTCTTCGAGGGCCCGCAGTCGATCGCCGCGATCATCCTGGAGACCGTCGGCGGCGCTCCCGGCGTGCTGGTGCACCCGGACGGCTACCTGGCCGGGGTTCGCGAACTCTGCGACCGCTTCGGCATCGTCTTCGTCCTCGACGAGATCATGGTCGGCTTCGGCCGCACCGGAAAGTGGTTCGCCTCCGAGCACTGGGACGTCACCCCTGACCTGATCTGCTTCGCCAAGGGCGTGACCAGCGGATACGTGCCGCTCGGCGGGGTCGCCATCTCCGCCGCCATCGCCGAGACCTTCGCCCGGCGGCCCTACCCGGGCGGGCTGACGTACTCCGGGCACGTGCTGGCCTGCGGGGCCGCCGTGGCGACGATCAACGTCATGGAGGAGGAGGGCATCGTCGAGCAGTCCGCCCGCACGGGCACGGAGCTGCTGGGGCCCGGCCTGCGCGCCCTCGCCGAGAAGCACCCGTCGGTCGGCGAGGTCCGGGGCCTGGGCACGTTCTGGGCCCTGGAGCTCGTGAGGGACCCGCGGACGCGCGAGCCGCTCGTCCCGTACAACGCCTCCGGGGCGGACAACGCGCCGATGGCCGAGTTCGGTGCCGCCTGCAAGAAGGGCGGGCTGTGGCCGCTGATCGCGGGCAACCGCATCCATGTCGCGCCCCCCTGCAACATCGGCCCGCAGGACGTGGCCAAGGGGCTGGCGATCCTGGACGAGGCCCTGTCGGTCGCGGACGCACACATGGCCTGAACTGCACGGATGTAGAGTCACCCAATCCGTGGGTGCCTGTCTTGGACGTTCCGCGCCGTTCCGAACACCACGTGAGCGTGCTGGAATCCGAACAGAGCACCTACGGACCGGGATGCACGTCAGTCCCGGGGCGGTCCTCCGTGACCGAACGGCGGGGAGCGGGCCGACCGCTGGACGCCGGGCGTACGGGATCCAGTCAGTCGGACTCCGTGTACCCGAAGGAATACAGCCATGAGCAAGCACGTCCTCGCGCAGAACCAGTACGGCAAGGCCGAGAACCGCATCGTCAAGGTCACCCGCAAGGGCTCCGACGGTTCGTGGCACGAGATCCGCGACCTCAACGTGTCGGTGGCGCTGCGCGGCGAGTTCCGCGACGTCCACCTGACCGGCGACAACGCCAACTGCCTGCCGACCGACACCACCAAGAACACGGTGTACGCCTTCGGCAAGGAACACGGCATCGCCTCCCCCGAGGCCTTCGGCATCCTGCTCGCCAAGCACTTCGTCTCCTCCCAGTCGCCGATCCGCGAGGCGCAGATCCGGATCGAGGAGTACGCGTGGGAGCGGATCCCGGTCCCGACGCGCAAGGAGCAGCACTCCTTCGTCCGCAAGGGCCAGGAGGTGCGCACCGCGCAGATCACGTACAGCGAGACCACCGGCCTCCAGGTCATCTCGGGTCTGAAGGACCTGACCGTGATGAACTCGACGAACTCCGAGTTCCACGGCTACATCAAGGACGAGTACACGACGCTCAAGGAGGCGTACGACCGCATCCTGGCGACCAAGGTGACCGCGCGCTGGGCGCACTCGGCGCTGGCCGCCGACGACGCCGGTTTCGACTGGGACCAGTCGTACAAGAAGGTCCGCAAGAACATGCTGGAGGCCTTCGCGGAGACCTACTCGTACTCGCTCCAGCAGACCCTGAACCAGATGGCCGAGCGGGTGCTCGACAACTGCCCGCGGGTCAACGAGGTGCGCCTCAACCTCCCCAACAAGCACCACTTCCTGGTGGACTTGGAGCCCTTCGGCCTCAAGAACGACAACGAGGTCTACTTCGCGGCGGACCGGATGTACGGCCTGATCGAGGGCACCATCCACCGCGACGGGGTGCAGCCGGTGATCGCGACGAGCGACTGGATCGTCGCCTAGCGGCCACGCGCCAAGCGGCCACGCGCCGAGCGGCTACGCGCCGAGCGGCTGCCCGAGCTGGAGGTTCCACCGGCCGAGCCGCCCGGTGAGGGTGGTCACCGTGTCCGGCCGTACGTCGAGGCGCCAGAACGCGGCGGCCGGCAGCTCCAGCGCGTGCACCACGCCCGCCCGTACGACGGCCTGGTCGACCTCGGCACGGTGCGTGCCGGGGGCCAGGCCGGCCAGTGCGGCGCCGACGCGGGCGATCAGCGCGGTGACGGACTCCCCGCCGGGGGGAGCGTAGTCGGGATCGGTCAACCATCGCCGTACGGCGGCCGGATCCTCGGCGGAGACCTCGTCCAGGGTCCGGCCCGCCCAGGCCCCGGTGTCCGGACCGCTCAGGCCCTCGTGGCCGGTGCAGGGGGCGCCGTGGCCGAAACGGATCTGCCGCGAGTCGGCGCCGAACGGACGTGTGACGAACTGAACTCGTACCACGGCACTCTTCATAAGGGGAGCGTAAACGCGGTACGGTCACGGACGACAACCCAAAAAGACGACGGTATGACGGAAGTACCGGTGAAAATCCGGCACGGTCGCGCCACTGTGAATCCTCCCGGAGGGGGAGGGAAAGTCAGACCCGCCATGTCGTCGTGAGCACCACTGACCGGGACGCGTGTTCCCTCTGGAGGTACTGCCATGGCTCACTCCGCCGTGCCCACGACGGCCCCTGCCGTCGCCCCGATCTCGCTTTCCGCGCTGGCCCCCTGGGCCGTGTTCGTCGGCGTCCTCATGCTGGTCCTGCTCTACCTCGTCGGTGCCGAGCAGGGCGCCACCGCGCTCTTCGAGGGCGACACCGTCCACGAGTGGATGCACGACGGCCGCCACCTCCTCGGCTTCCCCTGCCACTGATCTCCACCTCCGCAAGGGAACCGAACCATGAACCCCATTTCCCCCCGCGTCCTGCTGATCCGGGGCATGCTGGCCGGTCTGGTCGCAGGGCTGGCCGCCTTCCTCGTCGCCTACGTCCTCGGTGAGTCCAAGGTCGACGCCGCCATCGCCATCGAGGAAGCGGGCCACGCCGCCCACGACCACGGCGAGGAGGCGGCCCCGGTCAGCCGGGCCCTCCAGGCCACGGCCGGCCTCGGCACCGGCACGCTGCTGTACGGCATCGCGCTCGGCGGCATCGCCGCGCTCGTCTTCTGCTACGCGCTGGGCCGCATCGGCCGCTTCGGCCCCCGGGTCACGGCACTGCTGGTCTCGGGCGGCCTGTTCGTCGCCCTCAACCTGGTGCCGTTCCTCAAGTACCCCTCCAACCCGCCGGCCGTCGGGGACCCCGACACCGTCGTCCGCAGGACCACCCTCTACGTCCTGATGATCGCGCTGAGCGTGCTGCTGTCGGCGGCCGCGCTCATCCTGGGCCGGCGCCTGGCGCCCAAGCTGGGGAACTGGAACGCGTCGATCGTCGCCTCGGTCGCCTTCGTCGCGGCGGTGGCCATCGCCTACGCGTCGCTGCCCGGCATCAACGAGGTCCCGGCGGACTTCCCGGCCGCCCTGATCTGGCAGTTCCGCCTCGCCACCCTGGCCATCCAGGCGGCGATGTGGACGACCTTCGGCCTGGCCTTCGGTGTCCTCGCCGAACGCGCCCTCACCCCGGCCGCCGCTCCCCGGGCGACGGCGCAGCCCGTCGGCTGATCCCGTCACCGGCGCCCCGAGGCCCTGACCGCCCCCGGCGGCCGGGGCCTCGGTCGTTCGCAGGTCCACCCGTTCGGTCGTATCTTGCGCAATCCCCGCAACGGCGGTGTCTCACCCGTCGCCAGCTGGGAAGACGTCCGGGGCGAGGTGGCGACACGCCTGTGACGTGGCGTCAGTCTCCGGCGTTGTAAGCGGTACTGACGGGCATGGAGGGAGTCCACTGCTCTCAGGAGACCCGGCGGCCGGAGCCGGGGGATCGGACCAGGAGGATTCCATGCCCCGCGCCAAGTGGGTGGCCGGCGTGCTGACAGTGGCTCTGCTGGGCGCCGGGATGGGGATGCTGATGACCACGGAGGGCGCCCGGCCCACCGCGGCCACCGCCGCCGACGCCCTGCCGTCCCGGGCGCTCGGCCTGTCCGGCCACCGCCGGCTCGTCGAGCAGTTGGAGCACTCGGGGCAGCACGCGTCGGGCAAGGGGTCCCGGCCCTCGCGGGCCGTCGCGATCACACCGCTGCGGTTCTCGCGGCCGCTGCGGCTGCACATCCCGAGCCTGGGCGTCGACCTCCCCCTGGGCAGGGACGCGGAGGAGGCCTCCTGGGACCACGACGGCCCGGCCCCGGGGTCGGCCGGCACGGCCGTGGTCACCGCCGCCGATCTGCGCCTCGCCGAGCTGCGGCGCGGGCTGACGATCGAGATCGCGCGGGCGGACCGCCGTACCGCCGTCTTCACCGTCGACCGGGTATCGCCCGGCGGCATCACCGGTCGCGGGCAGCGGCCGGGGCGCGCCCAACTCCGGCTGGTCAGCGGCGAAACCACCGTCCTGGCCCGGCTGACCGGCCAGCGCCGCACCGGCTGAGCAGGCGGCCGCACCGGCTTCCTGTCAGCCGAGGGGGGTGTCTTCGTTCCCCCGGTCGGGGGCTTCTGGGGCCCGGTGGGGGAGTTGTCCGGCGTGTCGGGGCAGACCCCTCGCATGAGCGGGACGCGGTACGCACGCACGGCACTGGCCAGGGCCCTTTCGGCGGCCTGTGTCGTGCTGCTGTGCCTGTTCGCCTCCGGTCCCGCCGTCACGACGGCCGCGGCGGCCGCCACCGCGGCCGAACGCGCCGCCTCCGGTGTGCCGAGCGAGCCGGCCGCCCCCGCCGAGGGGGAGTCCGATCCGGCCGCGGATCCCGAAGTGCGGGTCGCCGTACGGCTCGCCGTGCGCGGACTGCCGGGGGTGCGGCAGCTGCCGCGGCCGGTGTTTCACGTGAAACCCGCCGATCGGGCCGTGCTCGCCCATGCCTTCGGGGCGGACGGGCCGATGCTGTCCGCGTGGACGGAGCGGAGTGTGGTCCTGCGCTGCTGAGCGGGCCGAGCAGCAGCGCACACCCCCACACACCCCCGAACACCGTGAGGTTCCGGCATGCCCATCGACCCGTACGCCGCCCTGAACGCCATGCTCCGCGCCGAGGTCACCCGCTACACCCCGGCGGCCCCGAAGCCCCCGAGCCGCGCGACCGACGGCGAGGGCTCCCCCACCGCGTCCGTGGCGGCCACCCCGGCCACCGACTCCGAGGCCTCGACCGAGGCCTGATCCCGGACCCGAGCGGGCGCCGGTCCTCGTACGGACCGGCGCCCGCCACGGATCCCGTCACGGCTCGCGCATGTGGTACCGGTAGAACGCCGCCAGTCCGACACCCATGCCGACGAGAAGGCCGACCAGGCACGAGCGGAGGATCGAGTGGTCGGCCAGGCTGTACAGGTAGCCCACGGCGACACCGCCGAACGCGCCGTACGCGGCGGCGTGCAGCTCCTGCATCAGCCGGGGACCCACCTGCGAGAGGGCGTACATGATCGCGGCGAAGACGACTCCGCACAGGATCCCGTAGAAGACGTTGCCCGCGTCGACGGGGCCCGTCTGGCGCTTCATGAAGGCCGCCCAGACGCCGTAGACCAGTCCGAGGAGCAGCGCCCGCGTCAGCGGGCCCTTGCTCACGTGCTCCGTGCCGGTCGCCTGAAAGTGCCGCCCCGGGGCGGTGGGTGCCGCATGTGCCATGACAGGGCTCCTCTCTTCCACCATCCAGGGCACACCCGCCACACCGCTCCGGCAAGTGGAGCAGCGCCGGGCACCCCCGCGCCACCCGCCCGCAGCAGCACCGCTCGCGTCCCCCGCCGCCGCGGCTTTCCCTGGTGACGTGCGCACCTTCCTCTCGGCGGTACTCATCGTGCTGGTGGCCCTCCTGGTGCCCGCCGGCGCCGTCGCGTACTGGGCGGACCACGAGCTGGGCGACGCCGACCGGTACACCGCGGCGATGTCCCCCCTGGCCGAGAACCCGGCCGTGCAGAGCGTCGTCGTCACCCAGGCGGGCCGAGCCCTCTCCGGGCAGATCGACGCCGGGCCCTTCCAGGGCGGCATCGACGCCCTGCTCGGGGAGGCCCTGCGCTCCTTCTCCGGCACCCCGGCCTACCGCACCGCCTGGGACGCGGCCAACCGCGCCGCGCACGCCGCCTTCCTCAAGGCACTCACCACCGGTGACGGCAACGCCGTCAGCATCGACCTCGCACCCGTGATCGAGCAGGTCAAGGGGGACCTCCTCGCCGACGGCGTGCCGTTCGCCGACCGGATCCCGGTGACGCACGTATCGGTGAAGGTCATGGAGTACGACAACCTCGGCGCGCTCCGGAAGGGCTTTCGCATGCTGCAGATCGCCGGCATCTGGCTTCCCGTCCTGACCGTGGTGCTCGCCGCGACGGCGATCGCCGTCGCCGTCCACCGGCGCCGCGCCGTGATCGCCACGGGGCTGGGGGTGGCCGCCGGCGCCGTACTGCTGTGGATCGCGGTGGTCGTCTGCCGCCGTCTCACCCTCGACGATCTGCCGGCCGACATCGACCGGGCGGCCGCCGCGGCGGTGTACGACGCGCTCACCGCGTTCCTGCGCACCACCGCCTGGGTGGTCCTGGCGATCGGGCTCGTCGCCGCACTCGCCGCCTGGCTGACGGGCCGACTGCGCCGCACCCCATAAGCTCGGAAGGTACCGGAGCGCGCAGAACGCCCCAGAAGAAGCCGAGAAGAACCCAAGAAGAACGCAAGACCCCGGAACAGCGCAGAAGAACCGATTCACGAGCGGCCGCACGGAAGCTGAATGAGCACCGAACGCACCGAACACATACCCTCCGGGCGACCCCGGCACCGTCCGCTGGCTCCGCCCGCCTGGCTGCTCAAGGGACTGCGGCCGAGCACCGCCCCGATCCCCTGGGCCGCCGCCGCGCGCGCCGGCATCGCGATGGCCGCCCCTCTCGCCGTCGGATTCGCCCTGAACGAGCCCGAGTACGGGGCCCTCGTATCGATGGGCGCCCTGTCCGGGGTCATCGGCGACACCGCCGACGCCTACCGGATGCGGGTCCTGAACATCGCCGTGCCCCAGCTGTTCGGCGCGGTCGGAGTCACCCTGGGCACCCTGGTCTACGGCCACGGCTGGCTCGCCGTCGGCGCCCTCACCCTGATCGCCCTCGTCTCCGGGATGATCTCCTCGATCGGTACCGTCGCGTCCGTCTCCGGACTGCTGCTGCTCCTCAACGCCGTGGTCGGCGCCGGACTGCCGCTCCCCCAGCCCTGGTGGACGGCCCCGCTGCTGCTCGGCGCGGGCGGGCTGTTCGTCCTCCTGCTGACCCTGCTGGGCTGGCCGCTGCGCGGCCGGCAACCGGAGCGCGTGGCCGTGGCGGCCACCTACCGGGCGCTCGCCGACGCCCTGGAAGCGGCGGGCGGACCGGACTACGACGACCGGCGCCGACAGGTCACGCACGCCCTGAACCAGGCCTACGACCTGGTCCTGGGCCGCCGCGCCCGGGTGCACGGCCGCAGTCCCGCGCTCGTACGGATGCTGGCCCAGCTGAACGTGGTGATCCCGCTGGTGGAGGCCGCACCCGCCATGCACCTGCGGGGCAGGGCGCTGCCGCCCGAGATCCCCGCGGCCGTACGGGAGCTGGCGCGGGCCGTGGAGGAGGGCCGCACCGGCAAGCCCGTACTGGACCTGCCCGCGCCGCACACCCCCGCGGAACGGGCACTCGACGCGGCCCTGCGGCACGCGGCGGCCATCGTGCACGTGCCCGATCCCGACCTGCACAACGTCGACGACCGGCTCGGCCGGCCCGCCGCGCTGACGGTCCGCAGCCGGCGGGCCGTGCGCGACATGATGCTGTCCAGCGCCTCCTGGCGGTACGGGCTGCGCCTGGCCCTGTGCATCGGGCTCGCCCAGACACTCGTCTCCGTGGTGCCCGTCGAGCGGTCCTACTGGATCGCGCTGACCGTCACCTTCGTCCTCAAACCCGACTTCGGCTCGGTGTTCTCCCGGGCCGTGCTGCGCGCCGTGGGCACGGCGGCCGGGCTGGTCATCGCCGCCGCCGTGCTCGCCGAGGTGCCGCGCGGCTGGTGGGACGTGCCGGTGATGGTGGTGCTCGGCGCCCTGATCCCCGCCTTCTCCGTCAAGGGGTACGCCTTCCAGACCGCCGCGATCACCCCGGTGATCCTGCTGCTCTCGGACCTCCTCAACCATCAGGGCTTCGACCTGATCCGGCCCCGGCTCCTGGACAGCCTGATCGGCTGCGCCATCACCCTCCTCGCCGGCTACCTGCTGTGGCCCGAGAGCTGGCACACCCGGATCGGCGACCGGCTCGCCGACACCGTGGACGACGCGGCCCGGTACGTGGAACGGGCCTTCGGCACCCACCCCGACACGGAAGCCGGCCGGCAGGCCGCGCGGACCGCCCGGCTCCAGGCCCGGCGGCGGATCTACCGCGAGATGTCGGGCGTGCGCAACGAGTTCCAGCGGGCGCTGACCGAGCCGCCGCCGACGGGGGCGCGGGCCGCCGCGTGGTGGCCGCTGGTCGTCGCCGTAGAACGGATCGTCGACGCGACCACCGCGGCGCGGGTCCGGGTCAACCACGGCGCCGAAGCCCCCGGCGCCGAGGAGGTGGCGATCGTCATCGCCGATCTGCGGGCCCTGGCCCAGGGCGTGCGCCGGGCCAGGACGCCGACCCAGCTGCGCCCGGCGGCGCTGCCGCCCGGGGACGAGGCATCCGTCCTGGCCCCGGTGCGCCACGAACTCGCCGCGGCCCGCGCGATCGCCGCCGACGACCACTGACCCGGGACCGCCGCCCCCGGGGCCCGGGTCGCGCGCGTCGCCCGAATGGCCCCGGGGCCGGGCCCGCACGGCCCGGCCGGGAGAGCATCGGTGCATGAGGCCCCTCTCCCGGCGCGGCCGCGCAGCGGTCCCGGTCCTCGCCGCCGTCCTCGCAGCGGCGGCCGGGTGCGCCGATGTGGACGGACTGCACGACGACGGCGACCTGGGCACGGTGCACGCCCCGCAGTCCCTGTGGCGCGACATCCACCCGGACCCGCCCGGCCCGGGCCAGAACCCCGGTACGGCCGCCGTGGTCCCGGGGCTGCCCAAGGTCGCCGGGCTCGGCATGCGGGGCGTGAACGCGGTGGAGGTCGTACGGGCCGACATCACCGCCGCCACCGCCCAGGACCAGGGGACCGGACGCCTCGTCGACCCCCGGGCGGTGCAGCGCCTCGCCCTGTGCACACGGGCTGTGGACGGAGGCCCGGACTGTCCGGTGCGGCCCCCGGTGCTGCACGACGTGACGGGCAACGGCCGCGACGAGCTGATCACCGCCCTGGACATCGACGGCCGGGTCAGCGAGCTGCGCGTCTACACCGTCCGCGACGACGGGGCCATCGCCCGGATCCTGTCCCGGCGCGGGGTGCTGGAGGGCGTGGAGGTGGCCGCGGAACACCTGGCGGTCCGCGAGCCGACCTCGAACCCGGAGAAGGTCTCCGTCTCCGACTACGTGTGGGACCCCAAGGCCGGGATCATGAACCTGTCCCAGCTCACCCTCGACGAGTGCCCGGGCGCGAAGAACGGCTCCGCCCCGTGCTCCTCCGCGAGCCGGGGCTGAGGGGCCGGGCCGCCGTGCGGGTGACGAGCAGTCTGCGCTGGAAGATCGCACTGACCACCACGGCCGTGTGCTGCGCCGTCGCGGCGGTGCTCGGGATCCTCGTGCACAACGTGGTCGCCCGGCAGATCGTCGGAGAGGTCCGCAAGGACGCGGACCGGGATCTGGACTACGCCCTCGCCCAGTACCAGTACGGCACCTCGCACGGTGAGGTGAACGTAGCCGTGAACCCGCCCGAGCTCCCGGAACCGCTGCGGACGCTCGTGTCCCACGGACGCACCGGCAGCATGGTCGGCGAGCGCGCCGGCCAACCCGTCATGTGGGCCGCCGGACCCGCCGACGGCAAGGCCCTCGCCATCTGGCTGCCGTACGAGAGCACCCGCCACCGGCTGCGGGACGTCGACACCGCGATCCTGGCCTCCGCCGCGCTCGCCGCCGGAGTCGTGGCGCTGGCCGGCCTGTTCCTCGCCAACCGGATCAGCCGCCGGCTGACCACCACGGCCGCCGTGGCCCGCCGGATCAGCGCCGGGGACCTGGACGCGCGCGTGGGGTTCCCCGTGGAACAGGACGACGACCGGCGCCGGCCTCGCTACCGCGACGAGGTGCGGGACGTCGCGGTGGCGCTCGATTCCATGGCCCGTTCCCTCCAGGAGCGGATCGAGGCGGAGAAGCGCTTCACCGCGGACGTCGCGCACGAGCTGCGCACCCCGCTCACCGGTTCCCTCGCCGCGGCCGCCCTGCTGCCGGAGGGGCGCCCCAAGGAGATGATCAACGACCGGCTCAAGGCCCTGCACCTGCTCACCGAGGACCTGCTGGAGATCTCCCGGCTGGAATCGGGCGTCGAGCAAGCCGAGCCGGCCCGGGTGGAACTCGGCGAGGCGGTCCGGCGGGCCGTCCGGGCGACCCGCCTGGAGGCCTCCGTACGGATCGTCCGTGACGTGGTGGTGCTCACCGACCGGCGGCGGCTGGACCGGATCCTGACCAACCTGCTGGTCAACGCCGACAAGCACGGGGAACCGCCGGTCGAGGTGAGCGTCGAAGGCCCGGTGGTGGTCGTGCGCGACCACGGGCCCGGCTACCCGCCCGAGCTGATCGAGCAGGGACCGCAGCGCTTCCGCACCGGGGACCCGGGCCGCGGCCGGGGCCACGGGCTGGGCCTGACCATCGTGGCCGGCCAGGCGGCGGTCCTGGAGATCGCCCTGAGCTTCGCCAACGCACCCGACGGCGGGGCGATGACCACGCTCAGGCTGCCCGTCGGACGCCTGACGGACGGGAGCGGCTAAGCCGAGCGTCCCTCCCCCGGCCAGCGCCGGGAAGCGCACCCGGTGAAACGCCCGTGGGCGGTGGGTGTTTCACGTGAAACACCCACCGCCCGGATGGATTCAACCGGTCAACTGACCGTGCGCACCGGCCCGATCAGACGCCGATGTTCTTGCCGTCCTTGCGCCAGACGGACACGACCGCCGGACGGACGATCTTGCCGGGGCCGTCGGGCCACACCGACTGGGGCTTCTCGACGGACGCGCCGTCGATCTCGCCCGGGTGCTGGACGGCGACCAGGACGCGCTTGTCCTGGACCAGCGGGCCGCAGGTTTCGGCGCCGCGGGGGACGGTCAGGAACTGCTTCAGCTCGCCGCGGCGGTCACCGGCGGTGGCCACACCGAACAGACCGTCGTGGGAGCCGAGCTGGTTGCCGTCCGTGGAGATCCACAGGTTGCCGTGCGGGTCGAAGGTCACGTTGTCCGGGCAGGAGATCGGGCTGACCTTCTCCTTCGGGAAGCCGGCGAAGAAGGTGGACGGGTCCTTCGGGTCACCGGCGACCAGGAAGAGGCGCCAGGCGAAGCCGTCGCCGGCCGGGTCGTCGAAGTTCTCGGCGAGCTCCAGGATCTGGCCGTGCTTGTTCGCGTTGCGCGGGTTGGCCTCGTCCGCACCGGCCTTGCCGGCCTTGCCCCGGTCGCTGTTGTTGGTGAGGACGACGTACACGCGGCCGGTGCGCGGCGAGGGCTCGATGTCCTCGGGGCGGTCCATCTTCGTGGCGCCCACCTTGTCGCCGGCCTCACGCGTGAAGACGGCCACCTCTTCGGCGGTCATGCCCTCGACGTGCGAGACGTTGCCGGAGGGGGAGGAGGTGAGGAGCTTGATCCACACGCCGGAGCCGTCGAACTGGCCGTCGGACGGCAGCTTGCCCGTGCCGTCGAACTCGGCGGCCGGGGAGTCACCGGTCAGCTTGGCCACGTAGAGGGTGCCCTCGTCGAGCAGCGTGAGGTTGTGCTCCTTCGCCGCTCGCGAGTCGCCCTTCTTCATCTTCTTCGAGGAGACGAACTTGTAGAAGTAGTCGAACTTCTCGTCGTCGCCCATGTAGACGACCGGGCGGCCGTCCTCGGTCAGGCGGGGCTGGGCGCCCTCGTGCTTGAAGCGGCCCAGCGCGGTGCGCTTGCGCGGGGTGGAGTGCGGGTCGTACGGGTCGAGCTCGACGACCCAGCCGAAGCGGTGCGACTCGTTGGGCTCCTGGAGCACGTCGAAGCGCTTGTCGAAGCGCTCCCACTTGCGCTCGGTGGCGCCGGCGGTCACGCCGTAGCGCTTCAGGCGGGCGGCCTCGGTGGCGTCGGTGACCTGGCCGGCGTTGGCGAAGTACTGGTTGAAGTTCTCCTCGCCGTGCAGCGTGGTGCCCCACGGCGTGGTGCCGCCGGAGCAGTTGTTGAGCGTGCCGAGGACCTTGGTGCCGGTCGTGTCGACGGAGGTCTTCACCAGGGCGCTGCCCGCGGCCGGGCCGGTGAGCTTGAACTCGCTGGTCGCGGTGAGGCGGCGGTTGAGCTGGTGACGGTTGACCGCGGTCAGCTTGCCGCTGCGGTGGTCCTCCTGGACGACGACGACACCGAGGCCGTGCGCGGCCCAGGCGATCTCGACCTGCTCGCGGGTCGGGTTCGCGGGGTCGTAGCCCTTGAACATGAGGATCTCGTCGGTGTACTCGTGGTTGGCCACGAGCAGCTGCTGGCGCTCGTAGTCCCCGCCGAGCGGCAGCAGCGAGAGGAAGTCGTTGTTGTAGCCGAACTGACCGGCCTGGGCGGCGGCGGTCTGCTTGTCGGCGTTGAAGCCCGGAGCGCCCTTGACGATGGGCTCGCCCCAGCGGATGACCACGTTCTGCTCGTAGCCCTCGGGGACGGTGACCCGGTCGTCGGTGTTCGGCGCGACGGCCTTGAAGCGCAGACCGCGGGCGCCCGCGGCGTCGGCGGCGGCGCCCTGGGCGTCGGCGGCGGGGGCGGCGGTGGCCGAGGAGCCGTTGCTGCCGAGGGTGATGGCGGTACCGGCGGCGGACGCGACCGTGACGACGGCGGCGGAGCGCAGCATCGAGCGGCGCGAGTAGGCGCGGGCGATGACGTCGCCGACGTACTCGTTGTCGCTCTTGTTCGGCACCTCGTGGAAGCAGGCGTCGCCACAGCGGTAGCGGCAGGTGAGGGCGGAACGGCCGCCCCCATGCGAGTTGCCTATGAGCGGCAGGAGCTTGCGCACGAGTGTCCTCCGTAGATGCACGGGTGCCGACAGCATGTCGGTCGAATCCAGCCGTGACGGTAGGCGCGGGTTGCGCCGAAGCGGCGGCGGCGGAATGAACGCCCGGTGAACCGGGCACGTCGGTGCGGGAGTTCGGCAAGATGGGGTGTGTGCTGGGCGGGCCGGGCGCCACGAAGGGCGCCCCTGCCGAAGTTCCAGCCAAGCGGCCGATAACCTTACGTGTCCACTCTGGGCAGGGATCAACCGCGCAGCACGGACAAATGACGCACGCACTCATGCGAAAGGCCTGGCCCATGGGTATTCGGAGCTTGTTGCGCAAGGTGTTCGGACGGTCTGCCGAGCCGGTTCCGGAGATGACGGACGCCACTTCGGCCTCCGTCCCAAACCAGGCGGAACGGACCCCCCTGGACGTGGCGGCCGAACTGGTCGCCGCCTCCTTCGACAATCCGACGGTTCCCCCGCAGTCCGCTCCGCGGGACCGCGAGCCGGGGACCCTTCTCACCGCCCCGGCCCCGGACCCCACGGTCCCGGAGGCCCGGCGCCCCCAGCCGTCGACCGCACCGGAGCCGGTCGCCGAGCCGGCGGCCGCCGAGGCCGAGGCCATGGCTCCCGAGACGGAGCCGGTCGCCGAGGTCGCCGCGTCCGAGCCGGAGCCGGAGGACAAGGCCGAGGCTGTCGTGGCCGAGCCGGAGCCGGAGGACAAGGCCGAGGCGGTCGTGGCCGAGGCGGTCGTGGCCGAGCCGGAGACGCCGACGGCCGCATCGGCCACCGAGGTCGTGGCCGAGGCCGAGCCCGAGGCGGTCGCCGAGGTCGAGGCCCCCGTCGTCGCCGAGGACCCGGTCGCGGCCGAGGACCCGGTCGTGGCCGAGCCCGCGGCGGAGACCGAACCCGAGGTCGTCGTCGCCGAGGACCCGGTCGTGGCCGAGCCCGCGGCGGAGACCGAACCCGAGCTCGTCGTCGCGCCCTTGGCAGCCGAGGTCGAGACCTCCGCGGCCGAGCCGGTGGCCGAGGTCGAGGTCGTCGTCGCCGCCGCCGAGGTTCCCGAGGTGAAGCCCGTGGTGGTGGCTGAGCCCGCGGCGGAGGCCGTCGTCGAGGCTCCCGTCGAGGCCGAGCCCGTGGCGGCCGTCGCCGAGACCGAGCCCGAGCCCGCGCCCGAGCCGGAGCCCGAACCGGTGGTCGGGGTCCTCGCCACCGAGACCGACGGGCCGGCTCGCGCCCTCGCCGAGGTGAAGCGGGCGGCTCCGGGGGTGGCCGGGGCCTACAAGGCCGCCGGGACGGTGCTCCGGGGCAAGGGCAAGGCCGGTGCGCGGGCCAAGGTGTACCTGGTCCTGGACCGGTCCGGGTCGATGCGCCCGTTCTACAAGGACGGCAGCGCCCAGCACCTCGCGGACCACGCCCTCGCCCTCGCCGCTCACCTCGACGCCGAGGCGACCGTGCACACCGTGTTCTTCTCCACGGACGTGGACGGCACCGCCGACCTGACCCTCGACGCCCACGACGGCACCTGGGTCGAGACCCGGCACGCCGAGCTCGGCCACATGGGCCGCACCAGCTACCACCGCGCCGTGGAGCAGGTCATCGAGCACTACGAGAAGGACGGCGGCGACCACCCCGCCCTGGTCGTGTTCCAGACCGACGGCGCCCCCGACGGCGTCCGGCCCGCCAAGCAGGCCCTGGCGGACGCCGCCGCCTCCGCACCCGGCGTGTACTGGCAGTTCGTCGCCTTCGGCGACCACGACGCCAAGGCCTTCGACTTCCTGCGCAAGCTGGACGCCGAGAACGCCGGTTTCTTCCACGCCGGTCCGGCCCCCGCCGGCCTGACCTCCGCCGCGCTGGCGAAGGGCCTGCTCCAGAGCTTCTGAGCCCTGAGGCCCGCCCCGCACGACGCGCGCACGACGCACGCACGACGAAGGGCCCCGGATCCATCGGATCCGGGGCCCTTCGTCTCGTCTACCGGCGATTACCGCGCGGCGTCCGGGTGGACGGCCTCCGCGATCGGCTTGGCGTCGGCGGCCTTCGTCTCCACCGGCTTGCGCAGCGCGATGTTCAGCTCGCGCAGGCGGGACTCCTCCAGAACGGTGGGCGCGCCCATCATCAGGTCCTGCGCGTTGCCGTTCAGCGGGAAGGCGATGGTCTCGCGGATGTTCGGCTCGTCGGCGAGCAGCATCACGATGCGGTCCACACCCGGGGCGATGCCACCGTGCGGCGGGGCGCCGAGGCGGAAGGCGCGCAGCATGCCGGCGAACTCGCGCTCGACGGTCTCGGCCTCGTAACCCGCGATCTCGAAGGCCTTCAGCATGACCTCGGGCTCGTGGTTTCGGATGGCGCCGGAGGACAGCTCGATGCCGTTGCAGACGATGTCGTACTGCCAGGCCAGGATGTCCAGCGGGTCCTTCTCCTCCAGGTCCTTCATGCCGCCCTGGGGCATGGAGAACGGGTTGTGGGAGAAGTCGATCTTGCCGGTCTCCTCGTCCTTCTCGTACATCGGGAAGTCGACGATCCAGCAGAAGCGGAAGACGTTCTCCTCGAACTGGCCCGCCCGCTTGGCCGCCTCGACGCGCACGCCCGACATGATCTTGGAGACCTCGTCGAACTCGCCGGCGCCGAAGAACACGGCGTGGCCGGGGACCAGGCCCAGGCGCTCGGTGAGGACCTTGACGTTCTCCTCGGTGAGGAACTTGGCGATCGGGCCGGTCAGGGCACCGTCCTCGCCGACGCGGACCCAGGCCAGGCCCTTGGCGCCGAGCGAGATCGCGTACTCGCCGAGGCCGTCGAAGAACTTGCGCGGCTGCGCGGCGGTGTCCGGGACGGCCAGCGCACGCACGTGCTTGCCGGCGAACGCCTTGAACTCCGAGCCCTCGAAGACGTCGGTGATGTCGACGAGCTCCAGCTTGGCGCGCAGGTCGGGCTTGTCGTTGCCGTACTTCAGCATCGACTCGCGGAACGGGATCCGCGGGAACGGCGAGGTGACCTCGCGGCCGCCCCCGAACTCGGTGAAGAGCTCGGTCATCAGGCGCTCGATCGGCTGGAAGACGTCCTCCTGCTCGACGAAGGACATCTCGACGTCGAGCTGGTAGAACTCGCCCGGCGAACGGTCGGCGCGGGCGTCCTCGTCGCGGAAGCACGGCGCGATCTGGAAGTACCGGTCGAAGCCCGAGATCATCAGCAGCTGCTTGAACTGCTGCGGGGCCTGCGGCAGGGCGTAGAACTTGCCCGGGTTCAGGCGGGACGGGACGACGAAGTCGCGCGCGCCCTCGGGGGAGGTCGCGGTGAGGATCGGGGTCGCCATCTCGTTGAAGCCGAGGGCCACCATCTTCGAGCGGATCGACGCGATGACGGCCGAGCGCAGCATGATGTTGCGGTGCATGCGCTCGCGGCGCAGGTCGAGGAAGCGGTACTCCAGGCGCCGCTCCTCGTTCACACCGTCGTCGGTGTTGATCGTGAAGGGCAGCGGGGCGGCCGCGCCGAGCACCTCGACCTCGGCGGCCTCGATCTCGATCTCGCCGGTGGGCAGCTCGCCGTTGACGTTATCGGCGCCGCGGGAGACGACCTTGCCGTCGACACGGACGACGGTCTCCTTGGACAGCTTGTCCAGGACGGCGGCCGCGGCCGTGCCGGGGCGGGCGACGAGCTGCGTGATGCCGTAGTGGTCGCGCAGATCGATGAAGAGGATGCCGCCCAGGTCTCGACGGTTGTGCAGCCAGCCGCTCAGCCGGACGTCGGCGTTGACGTCAGAGGCGCGGAGCTCGCCGCAGGTGTGGGACCTGTACCGATGCATCAGTCATCCAGTTCTTCGCGATACCAGGGTGGATTCAACCCTCACAAGGTTACCGTCCGGGCCGGGGACCGTGCGGGCGTGCCCGCCGACCCCCGTGAACAGGCACGCCCGGGGGATGACCTGTAAAGATGACCGGGTGCGCACAGAGGACGTCCTGGCCGCCATCGCGACGGGCCTGTGGCGATGGGACAACGCCTCCGGGACGGTCACCCTCGACGGCGAGGCCGCCCGGCTGCTCGGGCTGCCCGCCGAGCCCGTCGTGCTGCCGGAGGTCGTCGTACGTTCGCGGTTCCACCCGGTGGACTGGAACGAGATCAACGGGATCGTCAACCTCGCAGTGGCCGAGGACACCCTGGCCGAGGCCCGGCTGCGGATCATGGACGAGGACGGGCGGGTGCTGCGGACCGTGCGCAGCCGCTCCAAGCCCGTGGAGAACCGGTCCGCCGACGGCCGCGTCGACTACGAGCTGATCGGCACCATCCAGGAGATCGCCGAGCCGCAGCCCGGCACCACCGCCGTCCACACCCCGATCACCGGCGACTGGCGGCGCTCCCGCGAGGCCTTCCTGCTGGACGCGGGGCGGGCGCTCGCCGAGGCCCGGTCCACGGCGGAGGTGCTGCGCGTCGCCGCCTCGCTGTCGATGCCCGGCTTCAGCCCCGACGGGCTGGCGGTGTTCGAGGTGGCCGGGGACCGGCTGGCGATCATCGGGCACCACGGGCACGGCCCCGGGGACGAGGCCCCCTTCTCGGACATGCGGCTGGACACGGACTACCCGGCCGCCGAGGTGGTCCGTACGGGTCGGGCGATCTACCTCCCCTCCCCCGAGGACTACAAACGGCGGTTCCCGGCCACCTGGCCGCTCGCCCAGCGCTTCGGCCGGGCCTCGTGGGCCTTCCTCCCCCTGATCGTCGCCGGGCGCACCATGGGCGCCTGGATGGCCGCGTTCAAGCACCCGGTGTCCTTCTCCCCGGACGAGCGCTCCGTCCTGACCACGGTGGCCCGGATGCTGGCCCAGGCCCTCCAGCGGGCGGGCGTGGCCGAATCCGAGCGGGAACTCACCTCCGACCTGCAACGGTCGATGATGCCCATGCTGGGCCCCGACATCCCCGGCATGCGGATCGCCGCCCGGTACGTCCCGACCGGCGGCGGACTGGAGGTCGGCGGCGACTGGTACGACATGATCCCGCTGCCGGCGGGACGGTTCGCGCTGGTCATCGGGGACGTCCAGGGGCACGACGTACGGGCCGCCGGGCTGATGGGCCAGCTGCGGATCGCGGTGCGCGCGTACGCCTCCGAGGGCCACCGGCCCGACGCGGTGCTCTCGCGCGCCTCCCGCTTCCTGGCCGGCATCACCGATTCGTACGAGGACGACGACTTCCGCAGCCCGCGCTTCGCGACCTGCCTGTACGTGGAGTGCGACCCGGCGTCCGGGCTGCTGGAGGTGGCCCGCGCCGGCCATCCCGACCCGGTGATCCGGATGCCGGACGGCACGGTGCTGATGCGCCCGACCGCCGGCGGCCTGCCGCTCGGCATCGTCGCGGACACGGACTACCCGACGACGCGGTTCACGCTGGAGCCCGGCGAGACGATGGTGCTCTGCACCGACGGGCTGATCGAGACCGGCGGGCACGACCTGGACACGGGCTGGGCGCGGCTGCGGGCGATCCTGGAGTCCGAGACGCACGAGCCGGACGGGACGCACGGCCCCGACGGCCTGGAGAAGCTGGCCGATCTGCTGGTGCAGGCCGTGCACGGGCCCTCCTCGCACCACACCACCGGCCCGCTGGCCGACCGTCGCGAGGACGACATAGCCGTCGTGCTGCTGTGCCGGGAGGGCGCGGAATGCGACTGCGGGGCCCCCGCGGAGCACGTGGTGCGACCGGCGCGCCGCACGATGCTGACCGTGGCGCAGGCGGAGCCGGAGCGGATCGCGGGCGCCCGCCGGCAGATCCGGGAGCTGCTGCACGACTGGGCGGACGCGGAACAGGTGGACTCGGCGGTGCTCATGGTCTCCGAGATGGTCACGAACGTCCTCATGCACACGGACGGCGACGCGCTGCTCGTCGCGGAGGCGGTGGGCGAACGGGGGACGCGGCGGCTGCGCATCGAGGTAGCCGACGCCAGCGACGAGCTGCCGCACAAGCGGCACCCCGGCGAGATGGCGTCGAGCGGCCGGGGCGTCCTGCTGATGGAGATGCTGGCGGACACCTGGGGCGTGGACCCGCGCGGCGAGGGCAAGTCGATCTGGTTCGAAATGTACGAGCAGACCAAGGACGGTTCCTAGGCTCCGTACCGTGCGGGGACGGCCCGGCGCGGCCAACGCGGCTCCGCGGCGGCGTGGTTGGATGCACGGGTGCTGACTCTGCTTCCCCCGCCGGTCAGGCGGCTGGCCGCCTGGTGCGTGGTCGCCCTGCTCGTCACCGGCGTGGCCGCCGTCGGCGTGTGGCTGTGCATCACCTTCAAGACGGCCGTCACGCCCGTCCTGCTCGCGCTGCTCGGAGCGGCACTGCTCGGGCCGATGCACCGGCGTCTCGTACGGATGGGGATGCACCGCTCGCTGGCCGCCGCGCTCACCTGCCTCGGCGTGGTCGCGGTGTTCGGCGGGGCCGGGTACGTGGTCGTCCACGCCCTGATCGACACCGGTGACCAGATCCTCGACTCCCTCAAGCAGGCCGGGCAGGACCTCGCCGCCCGCTTCGGGCCCGCCGGCACCTCGCTGGAGGACCTGGCCTCGAACGCCAAGGAGCTGCTGGCGAAGTTCGGCGGTACGGCCGCCTCCGGCGTCATCACCGGCATCAGCGTCGTCGGCGAGATGCTCGCCACCGCCGTGCTCGCCCTCCTGCTGATGTTCTTCTTCCTGCGCGATTCCCACCGCGCCGCCGGGACCCTGCGCTCGCTCGCGCCCCGCGCCACCGGCGACACCGTCGAGGCGATGGCGCGCCGCGCCTTCGAGGCGGTCGAGGGCTTCATGCGCGGAACGACCTTCATCGCCCTGATCGACGCCCTGTGCATCACGATCGGGCTGCTCGTGCTCCGCGTTCCCGGCGCCGTCGGCCTCGGCGCCCTGGTGTTCGTGGGCGCGTACATCCCCTACCTGGGGGCCTTCATCTCCGGCGCGGTGGCCGTCCTCGTCGCCTTCGCCGAGCGGGGCTGGTTCATCGGTCTGTGGGCCGTGGGCGTGGTGCTCGCCGTACAGGTGCTGGAGGGGCACATCCTCCAGCCCGTGATCCAGAGCCGGACCGTGCAGATGCACCCCGCCGTGGTCATGCTCGCCATCACCGCCGGCGCCAGCGTCGCCGGGATCCTCGGCATGCTGCTGTCCGTGCCGCTGACCGCCGCCGCGTTCGGTGTGGTGTCGGAGATCCGGGCGCGCTACGCGGGGGCCGAGCCCCGGGAGTAGCGCGCCGCGCGGGGTCAGGAGTGCTGGTCCGCCGACTTGTTGCGCTCCCGGGCGGTGGTGGGGATGGTGCCCAGCCGGCCGGCCTGGAAGTCGTCGAAGGCCTGCTGGAGCTCCTGGCGGCTGTTCATGACGAACGGCCCGTAGTGCGCCATCGGCTCGCGGATGGGGCGCCCGCCGAGGATGACGACCTCCAGGTCCGGGGTGTTGGCGTCCTGGGACTCGTCCGCGCGCACCGTGATCGAGCCGCCCTCGCCGAAGACCGCCGTCTGCCCGGTGTGGACGGGCCGCCGGTCGGTGCCGACGCTGCCGCGCCCGGCCATGACGTACGCGAGGGCGTTGAAGTCCTCGCGCCACGGGAGGGTGATCTGCGCGCCCGGGGTGACGGTCGCGTGGATCATCGTGATCGGGGTGTGGGTGATGCCGGGGCCGGAGTGGCCGTCCAGTTCACCGGCGATCACGCGGAGCAGGGCGCCGCCGTCGGGGGTGGACAGCAGCTGGACCTGGCCGCCGCCGATGTCCTGGTAGCGCGGGGGCATCATCTTGTCGGAGGCGGGGAGGTTCACCCACAGCTGGAGGCCGTGGAAGAGGCCGCCGGACACGACGAGGGACTCCGGCGGCGCCTCGATGTGCAGGAGGCCGGAGCCGGCGGTCATCCACTGGGTGTCACCGCCGTTGATGATTCCGCCGCCGCCGTTGCTGTCCTGGTGGACGAAGGTTCCGTCGATCAGGTACGTGACGGTCTCGAAGCCGCGGTGGGGGTGCCAGGGGGTGCCCTTGGGCTCGCCCGGCGCGTACTCCACCTCGCCCATCTGATCCATCATGATGAACGGGTCGAGGTGCTGGTAGTTGATCCCGGCGAACGCGCGGCGCACCGGGAACCCCTCGCCCTCGAACCCACCCGGGGCGGTCGTGACGGCCAGCACCTTGCGGGCGGCGGTCTCCTGAGCGGGCTCGGCGACGCGGGGGAGCGTCAACGGGTTCTCCACAGTCACTGCAGGCATGGTCGGAACCTCCTTCTGCGTCGAGTTTAGTTGAAACTCGAACTTTCTGCCACACCCCACAGAACAGAAGGGGCCCCGGGGACATTCCCCCGGGGCCCTGAGCCTGTCACCTGCGCGTATGCGGTTACGGCGAAACGATGACCGAGTTGATGGGGGTGATGTCCCGCCACCGCCACTCGTCGATCGGCATGTACTCACAGCTGCCGGTTCCGTTGTAGCCCGTGCACAGCCGGAACTTCCAGTTTCCGGTCTGGTTGTTGAGGACCCAGCGCTCGTGGTTCATGTTGCTGAGGTTGTACGTGCCCGCGCGGTCCTTGGCCCAGGCGACCGTGTGCGAGCCCACGCCCTCGGTGTAGATGCAGGCGAACCCGGAAGGGCACCCGTCGACCGTGTGGTGGGAGGCCGCGGCCGGCGAAGCCGCCAGGACCCCCGTACCCAGCGCCAGCACCCCGGTGGCCGCCAGCGCGGCGAACTTCGTGCGGATCGATATGCGTGACATCGCGTCTCCCTGGTCCGATCGGTGGAGCGGGGCCCCGTGTCCTCCCCCCGCAGCACCGATGTTCGGGATTCCGGGCGCCGGCCGCGATCCTTTCGGGCGTGCCCGAAAGGATCGGCGGCCAGCCGTGGACGGCCCCCGGCTGCCGCCGTCAGCCGCCGCTGCGCAGCAGGTCCACGCCCAGCCCCGTGGCCGAGTGGAGGACCGCCTTGCCGTCCCGCTCCGTGATGATCAGCCCGGCCGCGCGCAGCGTCCGCGTGTGCTCCGAGACCGACGGCAGGCTGATGTCCAGGTCCCGGGCCAGCTCGCTCGTGGTCCGCCGCTCGACCAGCAGGTGCAGGACGGCGGCGCGGGTCCGGCCCAGCAGCGCGTCCAGCGCACCCTCCGCCCGGTCCGGCCCGACCAGCGGCAGCGGGGTCAGCGCCGGGTAGTGCAGGACGTGCGATCCGTCCGGCAGGCCGGCCAGCAGCGGACGCCCCGTCCAGAACGCCGAGGGCATCAGCACCAGGCCGCGGCCACCGAGGCGGATCTCGTAGTCCGGATCCAGGGCCACCTCGAAGGCCGTCTGCGACCAGGCCGCCGCCGGGTGGACGCTCGCCAGGCAGGCCTTGATGCCGTGGGCGGCCAGCAGCCGGGTGCGCCAGGCGACGTCCGCCCGGAAGGACTGCCGTATCCGCGGCCACTGCGGGGCCACGACCGCCTCGTACGCGCAGCGGATCGCGCCGTCCAGCAGGTCCCACGCCTCGCGGTCCTGCCCCCACAGCGCGCGCAGCCAGGACGCCCCGCCGGGGGCGCGGGCGGCGGTGCGGTGCAGCTGCTCGGCGGTCAGCAGGGGCCCCGCGTCCCGTACGGCGGCCAGCCCTTCCTCCAGGCTCCGCGCCACGGGTTCGACGAACTGCGGATTGTCGCCGTCCGGCCGCAGCAGGTCGAGCAGCGGGCGCGCCCGGTCCGGTAACTCCCGGCCGACCCGGCTGCGCCAGCGGCCGAAAACGGCCTGCTCGTCGACGCGCTGCCAGGCGATCAGCGCCATCGACAGCTCCACCAGCGGCAGCGGCTCGCTCGCGAAGGTGACGTTGAGCAGGTCCTCCGCCGTGAAATGCACTCGCAGCACGATCCGCCCCCCGGCCACCGCCTCGCTCAGCCGTACATGCGCCGCATCGCGTAGTCGACCATCTGCTCCACGGCCTTCGCGTCGAAGACCATGCGGTGGTCGCCCTCCATGTCGAGGACGAAGCCGTAGCCGGTCGGCAGCAGGTCGATCACCTCGGCGCCCGTGATCACGAAGTACTTGGACTCCTTGCCGGCGTACCGGCGGAGCTCCTTGAGCGTGGTGAACATGGGGATCACCGGCTGCTGCGTGTTGTGCAGCGCCAGGAAGCCCGGCGTCTCACCGCGCGGGCAGTAGACCTTCGACGTGGCGAAGATCTGCTGGAAGTCCTCGGCGGACAGCGACCCGGTCGTGAACGCCCGCACCGCGTCGGCGAGCGACGGCGGCGAGGGCTCGGGGTACAGCGGCTGCTCGCCGTACCCGCCGGCCATCTGCTGCGGGGCGGCGTACTGCTGCTGCCCTGCGCTCACGTTCTGGTCGTAGCCGTACATAGGGCGAAGCCTACCGAGCGCCCCCGGCCCCGTGGACGCGCATTCCCGCCAGGGTTGCGGACCTGCGGCCGGCCGGCGCGCGGCTTGACCCTGGTCACAGTCGCCACATCAGGGGTTGCGTCTTATTACCCGTGGGTAGCATCATGACGTTACCGATTGGTATGTACGAGGAATCTGTCTTCCCGAGCCTTAACGGAGCCGTCGCCATGGGGCACTACAAGTCGAATCTCCGCGACATCGAGTTCAACCTCTTCGAGGTGCTCGGCCGCGACAAGCTGTACGGCACCGGACCGTTCGGTGAGATGGACACCGAGACCGCCAAGAGCGTCCTGTCCGAGCTCACCCGCCTCGCCGAGAACGAGCTGGCCGACTCCTTCACGGACGCCGACCGCAACCCGCCGGTCTTCGACCCGGCCACCAACACCGCGCCCGTCCCGGCGTCCTTCAAGAAGAGCTACGAAGCCTTCATGGACTCGGAGTACTGGCGTCTCGGCCTGCCCGAGGAGATCGGCGGCACCACCTCGCCCCGCTCCCTCATCTGGGCCTACGCGGAGCTGCTGCTCGGCTCGAACCCGGCCATCTGGATGTACTCCTCCGGCCCGGCGTTCGCCGGCATCCTCTTCGAAGAGGGCAACGAGGCGCAGAAGAAGGTCGCGCAGATAGCCGTCGAGAAGCGCTGGGGCTCCACCATGGTCCTCACCGAGCCGGACGCCGGCTCGGACGTCGGCGCCGGCCGCACCAAGGCCGTCCAGCAGGACGACGGCTCCTGGCACATCGAGGGCGTGAAGCGCTTCATCACCTCCGGTGAGCACGACATGGAGGAGAACATCCTCCACTACGTCCTCGCGCGCCCCGAGGGCCACGGCCCGGGCACCAAGGGCCTGTCCCTCTTCCTCGTCCCGAAGTTCCACTTCGACTGGGAGACCGGCGAGCTGGGCGAGCGCAACGGCGTCTACGCGACGAACGTCGAGCACAAGATGGGCCTCAAGGCCTCCAACACGTGCGAGATGACCTTCGGCGACCAGCACCCCGCCAAGGGCTGGCTGATCGGCGACAAGCACGACGGCATCCGCCAGATGTTCATGATCATCGAGTTCGCCCGCATGATGGTCGGCACGAAGGCCATCGCGACGCTCTCCACCGGCTACCTGAACGCCCTGGAGTACGCCAAGGAGCGCGTGCAGGGTCCGGACCTGGCCAACTTCATGGACAAGACGGCCCCCAAGGTCACCATCACGCACCACCCCGACGTGCGCCGTTCGCTGATGACGCAGAAGGCGTACGCCGAGGGCATGCGCGCCCTGGTGCTGTACACCGCCTCCGTCCAGGACGCGATCCAGGTCAAGCAGGCCGCGGGCGAGGACGCCTCCGCCGAGATCGGCCTGAACGACCTGCTCCTGCCGATCGTGAAGGGCTACGGCTCGGAGCGCTCGTACGAGCAGCTCGCCCAGTCGCTGCAGACCTTCGGCGGTTCCGGCTACCTGCAGGAATACCCGATCGAGCAGTACATCCGCGACGCCAAGATCGACACCCTCTACGAGGGCACCACGGCGATCCAGGGCCAGGACTTCTTCTTCCGGAAGATCGTCCGCGACCAGGGCGCCTCGCTGAACGTCCTCTCCGAGACGATCAAGAAGTTCCTGGCGGAGGCCGTCGGCGGCGAGGAGCTGGCCGGCGCCCGCGACGCGCTCGCCAAGGCCGCCGTGGACCTGGAGGCCATCGTCGGCCAGATGATCGTCGACCTCACCGCCACCGGCGAGGACGTCAAGAACATCTACAAGGTCGGCCAGAACACCACCCGCCTGCTGATGGCCTCCGGTGACGTGGTCGTCGGCTACCTGCTGCTCAAGGGCGCGGCCGTGGCCGCCGAGAAGCTCGCCGCCGGCGCCCCCGCGAAGGACGTCGCCTTCTACACCGGCAAGATCGCGGCGGCGAAGTTCTTCGCCTCGCAGGTGCTGCCGAACGTCTCGGTCGCCCGCGCGCTGGCCGAGTCCGTCGACAACTCCCTGATGGAGCTCGACGAGGCCGCGTTCTAGCCTTCACGGCTCTCCACGGTCATCCGCCCGACGGCCGGGCCCCCGCTGCGGGGCCCGGCCGTCGGCATTCACAGGTTGTCGGTGGTTCGTGGGACGCTCGTAGACATGAGTCCGGCAGAGCAGCACGGCAACAGCAGGGGGTACTCCGTCCCGACCGGGCGGCCGTACGCCCTCAAGGAGCTGCAGGCCGCCCTGGGCAGCCTCGGCGACCATCTGCGGGAGCTGTACGACGGCGCCCACCCCGCCGAGTACGAGGCCGTCGCCGACGCCCTGTACACCGCCTTCCAGACCGCCGCCGGGCTGGCGCCCGCCAAGAGCTACACCGGCTGCTCCGAGCACCCCAACGGGGCCCTGGACCCCGAGGCACCCGACGGCTGGGGCCGCTGCCTGATCTGCAACGACCGGCGCCGCCTCGGGCTGCGCTCCCAGGGCGCCCGCGCGGCGGCCGCCGCCCCGCCCGCCGGGGAGCAGCGCCGGCTGGGCTATCCCGTGCCGGACCCGCCGTACACGCTGCAGGCCCTGCGCGACCACCTCCGCATCGTTGAAGACCGCCGCTTCCACCTGGGCTTTTCCTCCCCCGCCGAGGACTTCGTCCGGATAGCGGACGATCTCCACCGGGCATTCATCGTGGCGCGCGAACTGTCCAGGCCGCGCAACGCCTCCGGCTGCTCCGAACACCCCGGCGCGCCCATCGACCCGGACGCGCCACCCGGTGAGGCCTGTATCTTCTGCGCCGGACGCAAGAGACGCGCGCAGCGCTCCGCGACGACCCCGGAGATGCTCCCGCGCATCCGCCGGGGCGAGCGCAGGCAGCTACAGCGCCGATTCGAGCGCCCGCCGGGCTGAACAGCCCGCCGGGACGTGGACCACACAGCCCGCAGCCCGGCGTTTCGGCTATCCGCCGCAGCCCGACCATGGCGAACACGACCGTCGTTAAGGTGAACCACATGAGCTCTCCCGCCCGCTTCGACCGCGGCCACACCGACGATCTGATGACCTTTTTGACGGCCAGTCCGTCGCCGTACCACGCCGTGGCCAATGCGGCCGAGCGGCTGGAAAAGGCAGGCTTCAGGCAGTTGTCGGAAACGGACGCATGGGACTCGGGCAGCGGAGGCCGGTTCGTCCTGCGCGGCGGAGCGCTCATCGCCTGGTTCGTCCCGGAGGGCGCGACCGCGCACATGCCGTTCCGGATCGTCGGCGCGCACACCGACTCCCCCAACCTGCGCGTCAAGCCGCTGCCTGACACGGGCTCACAGGGCTGGCGGCAGATCGCGGTCGAGATCTACGGCGGCACCCTGCTCAACACCTGGCTGGACCGGGACCTGGGCCTGGCGGGCCGGCTGACCCTGCGCGACGGCAGCGAGCGGCTGGTCAACGTGGACCGTGCGCTGCTGCGCGTCCCGCAACTGGCCGTGCACCTGGACCGGTCGGTCAACAGCGACGGGCTCAAGCTCGACAAGCAGCGCCACATGCAGCCGATCTGGGGTCTGGGCGAGGTGCAGGAGGGAGACCTCATCGCCTTCCTGGAGGAGGAAGAGGGCCTGCCGCAGGGCTCGGTGGCCGGCTGGGACCTGATGGTCCACTCGATCGAGCCGCCCTCGTACCTGGGGCGCGACCGCGAGCTGGTGGCGGGCCCGCGCATGGACAACCTGGTCTCGGTGCACGCGGGCGTCGCGGCGCTGGCCGCCGCATCGACCGCCGACAAGCTGGACCACATCCCGGTGCTGGCCGCCTTCGACCACGAGGAGAACGGCTCGCAGTCGGACACGGGCGCGGACGGGCCGCTGCTGGGGAACGTGCTGGAACGTTCCGTCTTCGCACGCGGGGGCACCTTCGAAGACCGTGCGCGGGCCTTCGCGGGCACCATCTGCCTGTCCTCGGACACCGGCCACGCCGTGCACCCCAACTACGCCGAGCGGCACGACCCCTCGCACCACCCGCGCGCCAACGGCGGCCCGATCCTCAAGGTCAACGTCAACCAGCGGTACGCGACGGACGGCAGCGGCAGGGCGGTGTTCGCGGCGGCGTGCGAGCGGGCCGGGGTGCCGTGGCAGTCGTTCGTCTCCAACAACGCGATGCCGTGCGGGACGACGATCGGCCCGATCACGGCCGCGCGGCACGGGATCCAGACCGTGGACATCGGCATCGCGATCCTGTCGATGCACAGCGCCCGCGAGCTGTGCGGCGCGGATGACCCGTACCTGCTCGCGAACGCCCTGGTGGCGTTCCTGGAGGGCTGAGTCCGTACGGCCGCGCCGCCTCCCGGGTCCGGGAAGCGGCGCGCCCTTCGGCCGGGCGGGTCGATCTCGGCGCCGCCGCGGTGCGATGAACGTATGGTGACACTCCGTCATGTTGTGCTGGGATTCCGCCCTTCCCGGCCGACAAGGAGAGTCCCGTGCTCCGCCTGTTCCGCCTGCTCCGCCCCCACCCCGTGCCACGCGTCGCGGGCGCCCTCGCCATCGCCCTGGCCCTGCTCGTGGCCGCACCCGCCGCGGCCACGCCCAAGCCGCCGGAGTCCGCGGACGCGCAGTTGTCCCTCGCGGATCCGCGGATCATCGCGGACTTCGACTTCGAGGCCGGCGAAACGCCGGAGAACATCGCGCTGGAGCCCGACGGCTCCGCCGATCTGACCCTCGCGCTCGCCCGCCAGGTGGTCCGGGTCGACCGGCACGGCGGAAAGCGGGTGCTGGCGACCCTGCCCGACGTCGAGGACCCGCAGACGCCCCTGCTCGGCGTCGCCGTCGTGAGCGGGATCGTCCGCACCCACGACGGGACGCTCTACGTCGGCTACAACACCGGCACGGCCGAGAGCGGCATCTACCGGATCACCCCCGACCGCAAGGTCTCCAAGCTCGTCGACACGTCACCGAAGGGCTTCGTGAACGGCCTCGCCCTCGACGAGCACCTCGGGCTGATCTACGCCGCCGACTCCGTCCTCGGCACGGTCTGGCGCATCCCCTTGGACGGGGAGCCCGAGGTGACGGCCTGGGCCACCGGCGTCGCGCTGGAGCCGACCTCCTTCATCGGCGCGAACGGCATCAAGGTGCGCGACCACGCGGTCTGGGTGTCGAACTTCGACCGCGGCACGCTGCTGCGGATCCCGGTCGACGAGGACGGGTCCGCGGGGAGGACCATGACGCACGCCACCGGGCTGACGGGGATCGACGACTTCGCGTTCGCCGGACACGGCGAGACGGTCCTCGCCGCGCTGAACACCACCGCGAGCGAGCTCGCCCTGGTCCTGCCCGACGGCAGCCACACCATCGTGCTGACCAAGGAGGACGGGCTGTCCGGGCCCACCTCCGTGGCGGTCCGCCACCACAAGGTCTTCGTCACCAGCGGCGCCTTCCTCGACGGCGTCGACCCGAACCTGCTGGTCGCCGACGCGGTCGAGGGCGACGCGGAGCCCGGCGACCACGGGCGGCAGGGCGACCACGGCAAGCACGAAGGCTGAGCCGGACGAGAGGCAGGAACCGTACGGCCGGGGCCCGCGGCGGGCCCCGGCCGCGGGCCGCTTCTTCGTCGCCCTCGCGGTCGCCGCGGCCCTCTCCGTCGCCGTCGCCGTCTCCATCGCCGTCGCCGTCGCCCCCTAGGCGTCCATTCCCGCGAGGACGAGCGGAAGCCGGGTGGCGCCGCCGGCCGTGACGGTCACCGGCACGCCCCAGTCCTGCTGGTGCACGTGGCAGGCCGGGTACTCGTTCGCCGGATCGTCATCGCACGAGGCCGCCATCGCCGAGACGTGCAGCACGCCCTCGGTGACCTCCGGGTTCAGGGCCAGCTCCCGGAACAGGTCCGTCCCGGTCCCGTCACCGCCCACCAGCAGCTCCGGCGGGGTCGAGGACACCAGCAGCCGCGTCGACGGCCCGTAACGGGTGTCCAGCTTCTGGCCGGCCGGCGCCTGGAACACCACGTCGAGCCGGAGCGTGCCCGGGGCCACCTCGGTCGCGGCCCGCTGGGTGCGGTGCGCGACGGCGTCGACCCGTACCGCCTCCTCCGGCAGCCGCAGCCGGGTCAGCCGGTGGCGGGCGGACTCGACGACCACGATGTCCTCGCCGACCAGCACCGCGTCGCTGGGCTCCCGCAGGTCGGTGGCCAGTGTGGAGACCTGACCGGTCGCCGGGTCGAAGCGGCGCAGGGCGTGGTTGTACGTGTCGCACACCGCGACCGAGCCGTCCGGCAGGGCGGTCACCCCGAGCGGGTGCTGGAGCAGGGCCTGGGCGGCGTCGCCGTCCCGGTGGCCGAAGTCGAACAGGCCGGTTCCGACGGCGGTCCGCACGGCGTACCCGTCGGCCCCCTCGCCCGCGGGCTCCACGTACCGCAGGGCGCTGTTCTCGGAGTCGGCGATCCACAGGCGGTCCCCGGCGGCCGCGAGCCCGGAGGGCTGCGCGAGCCAGGCCTCCGGCGCCGGCCCGTCGTGCAGGCCCTCGCTGGTCGTCCCGGCGGCGACGGCGACGGCCGCGGTCTGCGGATCCCAGGTCCACAGCTGGTGCACGCCCGCCATGGCGATCCACACCTTGCCCTGCCACCAGGCGACGTCCCACGGCGAGGACAGGTCCACGTCCAGGGCCGGGCCGGAGGTCGGGGAGCCCTGCCACCACTGGCGGCCGGTCCCGGCTACGGTCTCGACGGCGCCGGTCGCGGGGTCGAAGCGGCGCAGCGCGTGGTTGACGGTGTCGGCGACGACGACGGAGCCGTCGGGAAGCAGGGCCAGGCCCTGGGGCTCGCTGAAGGAGTCCGGCCCGAAGCCGCGCTCGCCGCTGCCGATGCGCCGTACGACGCTCTCGCCGTCGGGGGCCAGCTCCACGAGCTGGTGCCGCGTCGAGTCCGACACGAGGAGGTTCCCGCTCGGCAGGACGAGCGCCTTGCCGGGGAAGCGGAGGTCGGTGGCCACCGGCTCGGGCGCCACGTACGGCCCGTCCCCGCGGCGCAGCGTGCCCTTGGCCTCGTGCTCGGCTTCGAGCTCCGCCACGAGCCGCGCGATGGCGTGCGCGTGCCCCTCGCCGGCGTGCTGCGCGACGATGTACCCCTCGGGGTCGATGACGACGAGCGTCGGCCAGGCCCGTACGGCGTACTGCTTCCAGGTGGCCAGCTCGGGGTCGTCGAGGACCGGGTGGTGCACCTCGTACCGCTCGACGGCGTCGACGACGGCCGCGTGCTCGGCCTCGTGCACGAACTTCGGCGAGTGGACGCCGATGATCACGACGGTGTCGCGGTGCTCCTCCTCCAGCTCGCGCAACTCGTCCAGGACGTGCAGGCAGTTGATGCAGCAGAAGGTCCAGAAATCCACAACAACGCACTTACCTCGCAGGTCCGCGAGGGTGATTTCCTTCCCGCCGGTGTTCAGCCAGCCCCCCTTGCCGATCAGCTCGGGGGCACGGACACGGGCACGCTTGCGGGGTGCGGGCGCGGGGGTGGGCGCCGGGGCAGCATCGTTCATCCTTCAAGCTTGCCATCTTGGTATGAACGTCGGATCACATGCGTACGGCAGGACCTACGACAGGGGAGCGAAGGTTGGCTACGGACGAGGGCGAGACGACTGCCGGCGAGACGGCGCGGACGGTGCAGGGGTTCATGGCGCTGCCGGGGCCGGTGGAGGGCCGTAGGGAGGTGTTCGCCGGATGCGTGGCGGAGGTCGTCCGGGTCCTCGGGCTCGATGTCGTTCACAAACCGCAGCCCGGCGATCCACGAACTTGGGTGAACCAAGCTCGGACAGCGCTGTACAAGGCCTGCCGCCGGGACCTGATCCTTTCCGAGGAGTCCTTCGAGACGCTGATCAAGGCAGCCGTCTACGACCCCGACCCGAGCTTCAACCGCCATTTCCTCGAACCGGCGCTGAACGCGTTCGGGCGCGGGCGGGTCCAAGCCTCGTTGCTCGGCTACCTGCGGGCGGGCACGGACGTCGAGCGGGCGGGCGCGGCGAATGCCTGGTACTGGTCGGCTCTACCCCTGCGTATGCCCACCGTACGGGCGGAGCACCCCGCAGGCACCGGTCCGACGGAGCCCGACGACGCCCCGACCGTGGTGGCCGAGTGGTACGAATCCGCGCTACGCGAGTTCGTGATCAACGAGCACCTGGATGTCCGGCGCTGCATCCTGCCGGGCCTGCCGCTCCGGAAGTCGGCCTATCCGCCGGAGCTGCACGACCTGGTGGACGCGGCCGTGGCGATAGCTCGGTCCCATCCGGACGAGTACATCCGCCACCGCGTGGAACACCAGGTCGGTGACTGACACCCTCACTGGGCGCGCTCGACCACAGCGACTTCCGAGAACTCGCGCAGGAAGGTCATGTGCCCGGTCCGGCCCGTGTGCTCGATGCACATGTCGGTGCACACGTCCGCGTTCCCGGTCGGCGCGGCAGTCCACTGGCAGTCCGGGTTCAGGCACCGCGCCGTGGCAGTCGTCTCCGCCGAGGGGTGGCGGTGCATGACGTAGCTGACGTACCGGAGCACGGCCCTCACGGTCATGCCGATTCCCCAGGGTGCGGGTGGTTCCGAAGCTCCACGTTGCAATCGCTGACCGTGGAGTGGTCGCCCTGGTGACGGGCTTCCCGACGCTGGACGGCCAGAGCAGCGCAGACTCCGCAGCCGGCCGCCGGTACGGGGTCCGGGTCTGTGCGCAACGGCAGCTCTACCGGGGGTTGCTCATACGCGATCGTCTTCACGGCCCCGCTCCTCGTGTCGTCCGTGTAGCGACCACGCTAGGAACGGTGGAGCTGCAACTCCCAGGAGATTGCATGAGGTTGCACGGTCATCACCCGAGGGTCTGAATGGCGCTGGTGATGAGTGCGCGGGCCTTCGCCCCATGGACGGCCATCTCGGCCAGTTCCGTGAATGTGTCCGCGTACGCGGCAACCTCGCTCGGCTGGGTCAGCGTGAGGTAGCCGGAGACCAGCTCGACGTTGACCTGTGCCGTGTCGAAGATCCAGAAGCCTTCCACCGGCATCCGGGACCGATCGGTCCGCGTGGGCACCACGCCCAGGCTGACGCTGGGCAGGGAGCCGACCGCAAGCAGGTGGCTGAGCTGTTCCTCCTGCACGTCCGGCCCGCCGAGACCGTTACGCAAGACCGACTCCTCAACCAGGAACGCGAACCGGCGGTCACCCTCGTAGAGGACGCGCTGACGCTCCATGCGCACGGCGACGGCATCGGCCACGTCATCGACCTCGACCCGTCTCCGCTGCACGGCACGCAAGACGGCTTCCGTGTAGCCGTAGGTCTGGATCAGGCCCGGAACGAACCACGAGGAGTAGGAGCGGAACCGGCGGGTTCGCTCGAAGAGCGGCAGCCGGGCTTCCTGTGCTTGCCTGAGCCCGGCGCGCTCCATGCGTCGCCAGCCGATCCACATGTCTTCGACGGTCCGCAACGAGGCGATCAGATCGTCCGTCTGCCCTTCGGCCCCGCACGCACGGCACCAAGCCCGGATGTCGTCGGCGGACGGAGGCGTACGGGCGTTCATGATCCGGGATGACTTGGACGGGTGCCATCCGCAGAGCCGGGCGAGATCACGCCCGTTCAGGCCGGAGTCCCGGCATAGCTCAGCGAGTCGGTTCGCCAGCGCCTGCCGGGCCTGCTGGGCATTCGAGGAGGGAGAGACAGCCATGGTGGTGACCGGTCAGCGCGGCTTGTACTCCTCGTGCGGGATAGCGCGTTGCCAGACGGCCTCGAACGCCGTGGTGCACAGGTGGACCCGCGCAGGATCGTCGGTGTACTCCCGCCCGTCTTCGTCCAACTGGCCCTCTCCGGTGAAGTGGTGGAAGAGGGCTTGGCTGCCGTCGAAGACCCAGAAGTCCGTACCTGGCAACGCCAAGTCCGTCGTCTGCCGGCGGGGCAGCCACCGGACCATTTCACCCGCAGCGAAATTGGTGAAGGTGCAGTCGTACTCGTAGCGCACGTAATCACTGATCGGCTCGGACACGACGCGGACCCGGCGGACCACCACCCCGCGCGCCGTGGCAGCGCTCACCGCGTCGTGCCAGCCGCCCCACCACGACGACCGATCCGCCGGATCCAGCCGCTTGCCATGCTGCCAGGCAAGGAACTCCGGGTCATCGAGCATGTAGCTGTCACGCAACTCAAGATGCACGGCCGACTGCTGTGCGCGGGCCAGTGCGTTACGCGCGGGTGGCTGCACTTCCGGCTTCTCCGTTCTCGTCCGGGCGCGGGATGTACTTCAGCATCACCGCGGGGAGCCTGATGATCGTTTCGTGGTCCGGCACGTCCGCGGAGTGCCCGGGGATCGAGCCGATCTCCTGGCAGGCCTTGACCTCTTCCGACGTCGCTTTGTACGACTGGATCAGCAGGTCACCGGTCTCCTCATCAAGCCAGATGGTCGGGGACTCGTCGGTCGGCGTGTTCGGGATGATGCCGAGGAACCTTAGGTTCACGATCACTCCAGGTGTCGAGTCGGTTGCACGAACGTGCACGAGCCTCACTCCTGTGGCTGACCGGCGCAAGAGGGCGTCAGGACAAGCTTGTTGGTTCACGGCGCGGGTACGACGAAGCCCCCGACAGCCACCCAGCACGGGCAGCCACCGGAGGCTCCAGCAACCCTTCGCACAACCTATGACCCCTTAACGGGGGCGTTCCCAGGGTCTCAAAGAGGCCCTTTCCCAGTGGCCGCAAGCGTCAGCAGTTCAAAAACGGAGCCGCACCCAGGGCGCGTTTTCCGAGCTGGGGCCGGGGTCGCAGTGAGGGCTGCGCCTGAACTTTGGACATCCCGGGTGACGAAGTGACGGAATGACGATTAGTTCTGATCCACTCATAGAAACAACAACACCTCTATAAGAGGTAACGGAGGGAGAGCGTCACTTCGTCACTTCGTCACGCGTGTCCGCTGCCGACAGCTGGAGGGGTTACGCCGGTGCTCAGGTGACGCTGTCGGTACCCAGCTTCGCCCAATGGATCTGGATGCGTTGCTCAGGGATGATCCGCTGTCCGCGCACTCCCTTGGTCACTTCAACCCTGTCTATCGCGAGTGACAACCGGCCGCGCCGGTCTTCGTTCGTGGCCTCAGCCCACGCCTCACGCAGGATGAGGCCGTCGAGCATCGGCGACACGTCCACGGACGGCATGGGGAGCTTTCGGAGATCGGTGCCGAGCCCTTCGATGCGCCCCCTCAGGCGCTCTGCGAGCCGGTTGTAGCGCTCCACGGCTGCAGAGCCACTGAACTCACCGCGCACGTATCGCGCGTCCTCCAGATCGGCGAGGCGGGCTTCCTCATCCTGGATCTCAGCAGTAAGCGCATCACGTTTCGCGAAGGTCTCCGGGTCCACGCGGTGGACCCAGCGGTCTGCGATCGCGACAAGCAACGGGTCGTCCGGTTCGAGCGCTGGGAGCTTCGTGAGGAACTGTTCCGTCACGTACTGGTCAACCGCTTCAGCCAGCGCTGACGCTCCGATGCACTGGTTGCCCGCCCGGCGAGCCATGCACTGGTAGCTGCCTCCCACCCGGTGCATCCGGCGACCACAGCCGGGTACCGCGCAGTAGACGAGTCCTGTGAGCAGCGCAGTCCCCTCGGGCTTCGGCCGCCGCTTTCCTGCGTGTACGAATGTCCTGGATTCCAGGGTGCGGATGATCCGTTCACGCTCTCCGACCGTGATGATCCCCTCGCCGATCTCGACGGTGTCCAGAGTCTCGGGATCGCGGTACGGGAAGACCCTGCCCGTGTACTTCCGCTCGCCGTCGTCCGTCTCGAAGGTCTCAGTCTCCGGCATCAGGCCGGCGAAGGCTGGGGAGCGCAGGAGCTGCATGATGCTCGCCGCGTTCCACTGCCCGCCTCTGGGCGAAAGAATCTCGTATTCGTTGAGAAGTCGGGCGATCTTGACCAGCGACGTTCCGGCAAGCGCTTCATCCGCGATGAGACGAGCGTAGACGGCGTGCTCCGGGTCATGGACGAGCTTCTTGGCCTGCTGGTCGATGAGCAGCCCGTACGGAGGCTGTCCGCCGATCCACTGGCCCTTGCTGCGCAGGTAGCGCTTGGCATGGCCGACGCGTGTGCCGAGATTCTTCGACTCGGACCGCGCGAGCTCGGCGAGCATCGCCACGACCATGCGCGCCGAGTCGTTCGAGGTGTCGAGACCGTCCACGACTGAGACGAGACGGCCGCCGGCCTTCTCGATGTCGTCCAGCACCTTGCCGACCTGGCCGATGCCCTTGCGGGACAGGCGGTCCAGTTTCCAGACGATCAGCGTGCCCACGACGCCCGCCGTGACGGCCGCCAGCGCGGCGTCGAAGCCCTTGCGCTCAACGGTCTTGTAGCCGGAGCGCCCTCTGTCTATGTGGACCTTGCGGACGGTCAGTCCGTTGCGTTCGGCCCAGGCACGGCAGTCGGCTTCCTGCCGTTCGATTGCGGTCTTGCCGTCCCGGTCAAGAGACAGGCGGAGGTACAGGTCACAGATTGTGTCTTGGTGCACACAGTCAGTGTGACGAAGAGTTCGGTGGTCTGTTGTCTATTTTCAAAAATCGAGGATCAATGTGCGACCTCGAAAGTCGGCGAGCTTCAGGTCCTTCCCGCCAGTGTTGATCCAACCGCCCTTGCCGATCAGCTCGGGGGCACGGACACGGGCACGGCGGGGCGCGGGCGCAGGGGTGGGCGCCGGGGCAGCATCGTTCATCCTTCAAGCTTGCCATCCGCCCGTGAACCTCCGGTCACGGCCGTGTGGCCGTCTGGCCGTCTGGCCCTGCGGCCGTGTGCGCCGGGCGGTCCCGCGGGGCGGCTAGTCGAAGAGGGCGCTCAGGCGGGGGAGGCGGGTGGCGGTTTCCCTCGTGTCGTCGAAGTCGAAGTCCCAGGACGGGTCCAGCTCGGGGTAGCGGATCGTGAAGGAGTCCGCCGGGAGCTCGCGGCCCGTGGCCGACTCGTAGGCCGTCCAGGCGATCGACAGGGCCTCCTCGTCCCACAGCTCCAGGCCCTCGGCCGCCGCCTCGCGGACCGCGGGGTGGTCCGCGAGGGAGTCGGGGTCGGCCAGGGCCCGGGCGAAGGCCTCCTCGCCCTGGGTCAGGAGCCAGCCGCGGAAGTAGTCGAAGCCGTCGTCCGAGCAGCCGCCGTTGATCACGTACGCCGCGGCCCACAGGGGGCTGCGGTAGGACTCCGCCAGCAGGTCCCACAGCACCTGCTGGGCGGCGGCTATCTCGTCCTCGGGGCAGCGCGCCAGCAACTCCGAGGCGCGCTGCGCCACCTGGTCCGGCTCGGCGTCCGTGCGGGCGGCGTCGATCAGCTTCCAGAACGTCTGCTTGTCCATGGGGGAATCGTGGCACCCCCCTCTGACATCGGACGCGTCGTCAGACCGTGAGGAAGGAGTGGAGGGATCGCGTCAGAGCGGTGACGAAGGCCTCCTGCGTCGCCGGCGGGACCAGGTCCAGTGAGAGGTACGGGTTCAGGTCCTCCAGCTCGACCAGGAGGAGTTCGCCGGACGGTGCGCGGCAGGCGTCCACCCGCTGGATGCCGTGCGAGAGCGTGTTCCACGCGATGAAGGAGCGGGCGAAGTCGAGGTCGGCCTCCGTGGCCCCGTACGGTTCCAGCTGCCAGCGGCGGGCCGGGTCCGGGGCGTACAGGGCGTACTGGAAGGCGTCGTCGACGAAGTAGAAGGAGACCTCGTACGCGAAGTCGATGCGCGGCTGGATCAGGTTCACCCCCGCCGGTCCGCCGGGGTGCGCGGTGAAGGTCAGGCCTATGGAATCGGCGCCCTGCTTGGGTTTCACCGCGTACGAGGGCACCGACGGCAGCAGCGCGAGGTCCGCGGGGTCGTCGATCGTGGGGATCACCGGGTGGCCGGCGGCCGTGAGGTCGAGGAGGTACTGCTTGCCGGCCATGTCGCCGCGGCCCGTGAGCGGGTTGTAGACGCGGGTGCCGGCGGCGAGCGCGGCCGCGCGGAAGGCGTCGTACGCCTCCTGGTAGTGCAGGACCGGCCCGCTGTTGCGGACGATCACCGCGTCGAAGTCCGCCATGACGGCCGCCGCGTCCAGCGGATGGCACAGGGCGAGCGGGAAGTGCTCGCGCAGGCGGGAGGTGAGGAAGATGTCCTCGTCGCAGTAGCGGCGGCCGCGCGCCGGGTACGCCAGGTCGGTCACATAGAGCAGGGGCATGACGGCAACCTATCGCGGGCATCGATCCGGGCATGAAATACCTGGTTCGGGACAAAATGCTGGCCGTCGGGGACGACTACTGGATCGAGGACGAGGACGGCAGGCACGCCTTCCTCGTCGACGGCAAGGCACTGCGCATCCGGGACACGCTGGAGCTGAAGGACCCGGACGGGCACATCCTGATCACGCTGCGGGAGAAGCTGTTCAGCCTGCGCGACGCGATGACCCTGGAACGCGACGAGCGGCGGCTCGCCGTGATCCGCCGCAAGCGGCTCTCCCTGCTGCGGGGCCACTACCTCGTCACGCTGGTCGAGGGCACCGAACTGGACGTGAGCGGGCGGCTCCTGGACCGGGAGTTCAAGATCGAGTACGAAGGGGAGCTGCTCGCGCTGATCTCCCGCCAGTGGTACCGGATCCGCGAGACGTACGCCGTCGACGTGATCCGGGAGGACGCGGACGCGGCGCTGCTGATCGCGGTCGCCGTGTGCGTCATCCGGCTGGCGGAGAAGGAGCGGGAGGGCGGGACCGGTCCCGATGGTGGTTCCGGGCCGTGAGCTGGCCCTGGACGTAGGCGTCGGTGTCCGGTGCGTACGGGCCTCCGTGGTCGAGCAGGAGGTCGGCGATGCGCTGCCATTCGGCGGCCTCGGCGCGGACGGCGGCGTCCGCGGACTCCAGGCCGCCGGCGCCGGCGTCTGCACCGGCGTCTGCACCGGCGTCCGAGAGCACGGCTTCCAGGGCGGCCTGCGCCTCGTGGTGGGTCATTCCGGTGGCCCGGTCCCGCACGCGCCGGCGGGCCTCGATCTCCGCCGCGTCGGGCTCGTGCGGCTCCAGGGCGGCCTCCAGCACGTCCTCCGCCTCGTTCGTCACGGCGCACCCGCCTCCTCGTCGCTTCGTCGTCACCTCGTCGCGGAAGCGGCGTCCGGCGCCGCCCGCTCCTCCCCTCTGCCCGCGAACCCCGGCGTCAACCGGGGCCTTCCGGGGACCCGCGGCCCGCGGGCCCCGGGGCGACGATCAGTGCAGCCGGCGGTCCTTCAGGGCCGGGAACTGCTCGCGGGTCTCGGCCACCTTCGCCGGGTCCAGTTCGACGGTGAGGACGTCCTCGCCGGGGCCCGCCTCGGCCAGGACCTCGCCCCACGGGTCCACGACCAGGCTGTGCCCGGCCTGCTCGACGCCCGCGTGCGTACCGGCCAGCCCGCAGGCGAGCACGTACGACTGGTCCTCGACGGCCCGTGCCCGGTTCAGCAGGGTCCAGTGGGCCCGGCGGCGGGCCGGCCAGCCCGCGGCCACGACCATCGTGGTGGCCCCGGCGTCCACCAGGCCGCGGAACAGCTCGGGGAAGCGCAGGTCGTAACAGGTGGCGATGCCGAGGACCTGCTCCGGCAGGGTCACGGTGGTCAGGGACTCCCCGGCCGACATCAGGACGGCCTCGCCCTGGTCGAAGCCGAAGCGGTGGATCTTGCGGTACGTGGCGGCCAGCTCGCCGGCCGGGGAGAGGACGAGGGCGGTGTTGTAGAGGGAGCCGTCGCCCGCGCGCTCCACGACCGAGCCGGCGTGCAGCCAGACCCCGGCGTCGCTCGCCGCCTTCGACATCGCCTCGTAGGTCGGGCCGTCCAGCGGCTCGGCCTCGGTTTCGAACTGCTCGTAGGCGAAGGCGCCCACCGTCCACAGTTCGGGCAGCACGACCAGGTCCGAGCCGGACTGCTCCCGTACGATATCGGCCACTCGGGCTCGGCGTGAGGCGACCGACTCCCCGTCGGACACCGCGATTTGGATCAGCGAGGCGCGCACAGTACCACCGTCCTGGCATTCAAGCCGTCAACTCCGGCCTACGATCGTCACACGAAAGCACTGCCGGGGTGCTCACCGGCAGCGTAGTTTTGGGAGCAGTCCACACGCTTCCAGAAAACGCGCCACTGAACAGCACGCGAGGGGTCCCGTTGACCGTCCAGCCGCATCCCAGCCTCCAGCCCTATGCCGACGCGTGGACCCACTCCATCGAGGCGATATCCGAGCTGGTCCTCCCCTTGGCGGAGGGCGAGTGGAACCGGGCGACCCCGTGCCCCGGCTGGTCCGTCCGTGATGTGGTGTCACACATCATCGGCATCGAGTGCGAGCAGCTGGGAGATCCGCGGCCGATCCACACCGTGGCGCGGGATCTGCGGCACGTGGTCGACGAGTTCAGCCGGTACATGGAGGTCCAGGTTGACGTCCGGCGCCACCACACCGCGCCGGAGATGACCTCGGAGCTCGAATACACCGTCATCCGGCGGTCGCGGCAGCTGCGCAACGAGAAGCGGGATCCGGACACGATGGTGCGGGGGCCGCTGGGCGACCAGGTGACCCTGGAGCACGCGCTGCGGCTGCGGGCGTTCGACGTGTGGATCCACGAGCAGGACCTGCGGGCGGCGCTGGGCGCGCCGGGGAACTGGGACTCGCCGGGGGCCTACGTGGCGCGGGACATCCTGCTGGCCGGGCTGCCGAAGGTGGTCGCGAAGCTGGCCGGGGCGCCGGCGAACTCGGCGGTCGTGATCGACGTGCACGGGCCGGTGGAGTTCATGCGGACGGTACGCGTGGACGCGGAGGGGCGCGGGACGGTGGACGGGACCCCCTCGCTGGGCCCGGCCGTGACGCTGACGATGGACTGGGAGACGTACGTACGCCTCGCGGCGGGCCGGGTGCGCGCGGGCGCGGGCTCCGTCGCGGACCGGGTGAAGGTCGAGGGTGACGCCGAGCTGGCGGACGCGATCCTGGCCCACTTCGCGGTGACCCCGTGACCTCCTGACCTCGTGACCCCGTGACCCCGTGACCTCCTGACCCCGTGACCCCGCAGCCACCGGGCGGCGCGGGCCGCGCACCGCGATCCCTCCCACCCGGCCGTCACCCGGGCCGAGAACCAGTCCTGCCGCCACCACGTCCTTGTCATGGACTGGACAGCGCAGAGCGGGAGAGGGAGGTTCCGGGGTGTGGTCAAGGATGTCGGCCGCCGCGGTACCGGCGTCGGAGCGGCTCGACTGGTTCACCGACGTGATCGCGCAGGAGCTCGTGCCCACGGCGATCCGCAGCGAACGCGTCCGGGACTTCTGGGCCGAGGCGTCCGTCCTGGACCTCGGCGGCGCGCAGGTGTCCTCGTTCGAGTTCAGCTCGCTGCACTCCCTGCGCACCGCCGCCCACGTGCGGCGCAGCGATCCCGAGCAGTACCAGCTGGGGCTCGTGACCACCGGAGCCATGTCGCTCGCCCAGAACCGGAACGAATCGGGTCTGTTCACCGGGGACATGGTGCTCTGGGACACCTCGCTGCCCATGGAGTCGGACGCCGTCCCGGATGCGGATGCGGATGCGGACGGCGACGGGGGCCGGGTCCGGGCGATCGTCCTGTCCTTCCCCCGCGCCGCGATGCCGCTGCGCGGCGCCCGGGTCGAACGGCTGCTGGCCCACCGGATCCCGGGCGGCCACGGCATGGGGGCGATCCTCGCCCAGTACATGCGGTCGCTGGCGGCGCACGCGGCCGACTGCGGGCCGGCGGAGCTGAACCGGCTGGGAACGGTCGCCCGCGACCTGGTCGGCGCCTGCCTGGCCGGGCAGCTCGGCGCGCAGGAGGAGCTCTCGCCCGAAGCCCGCACCCGCGCCCTGCTGGAGCGGATCGAGGTCTTCGTCCACCACAACCTCGGCGATCCGGAGCTGACGCCGTCCGCCGTCGCCGCCCGGCACGGCATCTCGCTGCGCCACCTCCAGCAGCTGTTCCGCGACCGGGGCGAAACGGTGGCGGCCGGGATCCGGCGGCGCAGGCTGGAGGGGTGCCGCTCCGATCTCGCGGACCCGGGGCTCCTGACCAGCCCCGTCCACGCCGTGGCGAGGCGGTGGGGGTTCACCAACGCCTCCGTGTTCAGCCGGACGTTCCGGGAGGCGTACGGGACGAGCCCCACCGAGTTCCGGCACCGGGCGGTCCGGGACGCCCTTGCGCGCAAGATCAACGAGCCCTGCGCGCAGTGCACATCCGGGGGTCTCGCCCGGCCCTAGGGTCGGCTGTGCCGTACCGGCAGGGGGAGGTTCGGCGGGACTGGACGGGGGTCTGTCCCGCCGGACCCCTGCCGGGGAGCGGATCCGCACGGAGCGCCGGCGTGCGCTCTACGCGGGCGCCGGCCTCGGGGAGTCCGCCGGGGCCGCCGGTGCGGCGGCCTCCTCAGGTGCCGCGGACGGTGCGGGGGCCGCGGCGGCCGCGGCGGCGGACGGGGCCCGGGTCGCGGCCAGGCGGGTGCGCTCGCGGGCCAGGGCCCGGGGCCGCAGGCGCAGGATCTGGGTCAGGCCCAGGAGTTCCACCGCGAAGACCGACGAGAAGGCGATCCGGTAGTCGTCGCCGGTGGCGTCCAGGAGGAGGCCGATCGCCAGGAGGGTCGTCATCGACGCCAGGAAGCCGCCCATGTTGGTGATGCCCGACGCCGTGCCCTGGCGGTCCGGCGGGTTCGCGGGACGGGCGAAGTCGAAGCCGATCATCGAGGCGGGACCGCAGGTGCCCAGGACGACGCACAAGGCGACGAGGAGCCACATCGGGGCCTGCGGGCCCGGGTAGGCCAGGGTCGAGGCCCACAGCAGCGCCGTGAGCGCCACCGTGCCCAGCGCCAGCGGGATCCGCGCCGACTGGCGGCGGCCGATCAGCTGGCCGTAGAGGAGGCCGAAGCCCATGTTCGAGGCCACCACCAGGGTCAGCAGCCCCGCCGCGGTGGTCCGCGCCAGCCCCTGGTCCTCGACCAGGAACGGCATGCCCCACAGCAGCAGGAACACCATCGCCGGGAACTGCGTCGTGAAGTGCACCCACAGGCCCAGGCGGGTGCCGGGCTCCTGCCAGGAGTCGCGTATCTGGCGGCGTACGAAGCCCCCGTCCCCCGCACGCACCGCCGGTTCGTGGCCTTCCGGGTGGTCCTCCAGGAAGAGGACCAGCGGGACCAGCACCACCACGCCCGCCACCGCGCTGCCCGCGAACGCCTGCACCCAGCCGACCCCGTGCAGGACGGGCGCCAGCACCAGCGTGGAGACCAGGTTGCCGGCCATGCCGACCAGCCCCGCCAGCTGGGCCATCAGCGGACCGCGCCGGGCCGGGAACCACCGGGTGCCCAGCCGCAGCACGGAGATGAAGGTCATCGCGTCGCCGCAGCCCAGCAGGGCGCGGGCCGCGAGGGCCATCCCGTACGAGGGCGAGAGCGCGAAGCCGACCTGGCCGGCGGTGAAGAGGACCGCGCCCAGCGTCAGCACCTTCTTGGTGCCGAGCCGGTCCACCATCAGCCCCACCGGCACCTGCATGCCCGCGTAGACCAGGAGTTGGAGGATGGAGAAGGTCGAGAGCGCGGAGGCGTTGACGTGGAAGCGGTCCGCCGCCTCCAGTCCGGCCACGCCCAGGCTCGTACGGAAGATCACCGCGACGAAGTAGACCGCGACCCCGATGGACCAGACGGCCACCGCCTTCCGGCCGCCCGGTGGATCGCGGAAGACGCCGTTCCCGCTCACCGGCCCGACCCCCGCACCAGGGCCTCGACCCGGCCCACGTGACCCCGTACGGCGGCCGCCGCCGTCTCCGCGTCCCCGGCCCGCAGGGCGTCCAGGATCTCCGCGTGCTCGGCGATCGAGCGCTCCGCCCTCTCGGGGTGCGCGTGCAGCAGGGCCACGCCCATCCGCAGCTGCCGATCGCGGAGCTGGTCGTAGAGGCGGCACAGGATCGCGTTGCCGGCGCTGCGCACGATCTCGGCGTGGAAGCCCCGGTCGGAGGCCATCATCGCCGCGAGGTCGCCCCCGGCGGCGTGCCGGCGCTGTTCCTCCAGCAGTTCCGCGAGCCGCTCCAGCAGCCCGGGCGGGGCCGGTACGGCCCTGCGCACCGTGAACTCCTCGACCAGCAGCCGGGTTTCTATGACATCGGCGATCTCCTGCGCGGAGACCGGCAGCACCAGCGCGCCCTTCTTCGGGTACAGCTTCAGCAGCCCCTCGGTCTCCAGCCGCAGCAGCGCCTCGCGGACCGGCGTACGGGACACCCCGACGGCGTCGGCGAGTTCGCCCTCGGTGAGGAGGGTGCCGCCCTCGTAGCGGCGGTCCACCAGCACGGCCTGCTTGACGTGTCGGTACACGCGCTCGGCGGCGGGGACGGCGGCGGTCGGCGGAGCGGCGGAGGCGGTCCCGGAGGAGGGCGCGGAAGAGGTCGCGGACGGGGGCGCGGAGGGGGCGGCTGGCGGCATGCGCACAGGATAGATACATGAAGGGTGCACGGGTCCCCCCGTCCGGGATGTGGACAGCCGCCCGCCGCCGCTGCATCGAAGGATGTACCGGGGCTTCGTCCGGCCGCAGGAGGCAACGGGCCACCGGCGCCGGGACGCTGGGGTCATGGCCCACACCGTCCACACCGCCGTCGTCGCCCCGGGGACGACCTCGACCCGGCTGCCCCTCCTCGACGTCCTGCGCGGCGCCGCCATCCTCGGCACGCTCATGACCAACGTCTGGATCTTCGCCTCGCCCGGCTCCGAACGGGCCGTACTGAACGGCGGTCTGGACGCACCCGACCCGCTCGCCGACCCCTCCGCCGCGAACATCGCCGAGAGCGTCTTCCGCTTCCTCGCCGACGGGAAGTTCCTCTCCCTGCTGACGATCCTGTTCGGGGTGGGCCTGGCCGTCCAGTACGACTCCGCCGCCCGCCGCGGCGAGCCCTGGCCCGGGCGCTACCCGCGGCGGGCCGCGTTCCTCTTCCTCGAAGGGACCGTCCACTTCGTCCTGGTCTTCGCCTGGGACGTGCTGATGGGGTACGCCGTCACCGCCCTGCTGGTGGCCCGGCTGCTGACCCGCTCCGAGAAGGTCCGCCGGGCCGCGATGTGGACGGCGGGCGGGCTGCACCTGGCCCTGATCGGCCTCGTGACGCTCGGAGACCTGGCCAAGGCGGATTCCGGACCGGGGACCCCGGATCCGGCCGCGGTCCGGCTGTACGCCCACGGCGGCTACCTCGACCAGATCTCCTTCCGGCTCGACCACGCCCTCGCACTGCGCATCGAGCCCGTCTTCACCTTCGGGCTGCTGGTCTTCCTCTTCCTCCTCGGCGTCCGGCTGCACCGCGCGGGGGCCTTCGGGGCGAGCGCCGCGGGGCGCCGGATCCGGGTCCGGATGGCCGCGTGGGGGCTCGGCCTCGGGCTGCCGCTCGGCGCCGCCGCCGCGCTGGGCGGCCCCGACTTCTTCGTCCTGGGCCGGTACGGGATCGCCCCGCTGATCGCCGTCGGGTACATCGGGCTCATCGGCTGCGCCCTGGACCGCTTCCGGATCCCGGGGGCCGGCGCCCTCGGCTCCGTCGGGCGCACCGCCCTGTCCTGCTACGTCGGCCAGAACCTGCTCTGCATGCTGCTCTGCTACGGGATCGGGCTCGGGCTCGCCGACCGACTGGCCGGAAGCGGGCCCTGGTGGGTGATGGGCCTGTGGGCGGGGGTCGGCCTGGTCCTGGTCGCCGCGTCGAGGCTGTGGCTGCGCCGCTTCGCACGGGGCCCGCTGGAAGCCGTGCAGCACCGGGCGCTCAGCCCCCGTCCCGCCCGGGGGCCGCGGCCGTGACCTCCACCTCCAGGACGAACTCGTCGTACGGGGCCTCCTGCGGGTACGGCGGCCGGATCTGCGCGAAGCGGATCGTGGCGCGCCCGCCCGGGCAGCGGCCCCGGACGAGGTACGTCCGCTCCAGCGCGGCGCCGGGCAGCACCTGCGCGGGCGGCTGCGGGGGTCCGCTCACGTCGCCGGCATCGCGGACATCGCCGGCATCGCGGACATCGCCGGCATCGCTGACGTCGCTCACCGAGACGGCGTCCGCGTCCCCGGTGACCTGCCAGGTCCACACGTACCCGCGCGCCCCGCGCCCGGTGAGCCGCAGCTCGTACGACTCACCCGCGCCCAGGGCGATGCTGCGTACCTCCACCCGCGAACACCTCCCGGCTCAGGCGGGGCCGATCACCGGCCCCTCGTGCCAGCCTGCCGAGTCCCGCCAGTAGTGCTGCAGCTGCCGGTCGGTGCGCAGGACGATGACTTCCAGGTTGAACCCGAAACTCCCCTGGAGCATCCCGGTGACGGCGAGCGCGTCGTGGCCGAAGACGGCGCCGCGGCTCCAGGCGGAGCCGGCGGCGTTGCCGCGCCACCAGTGCTCGACGCGGCCGCCCCCGCCGACCGCGCAGAGCTCGTAGTTCCCGGCGGTGTCCTCGTCGGCCGCCCCGTACTGGGCCTCGATCAGACAGGGCGCGGAGGTGATCGCGCTGCCGAAGACCTCCCCGGGGCGCCAGGCGAAGCCGTTCGGGTCGTCCCGCCACCACAGCTGCATCCGCCCGTCCGTACGGGTGGCGACGAGGTCGAGGTGGCGGCTGCGGGTCTGGACGAGGGCGGGGCCGTAGTGGGCGATGCCGGAGCCGAAGCGGCCGCCGTCGTTCCAGGTCCAGGGGGCGCCGTTGATCCGCCACCAGTGGTTCAGGCGGCCGTCGGCGGTGCGGACGACCGCCTCGAAGTTGCCCGGCTTGCCGTAGTCGCTCTGGATGAACCCCGGCGTCGAACCGATCGCCGCGTCGCCCGGCCCGAACGCGCCGCCGTCGCGCCAGACGCCGGCGGACTGCTCGTAGTACCAGTGGCGCAGCCGACCGCCGGTGGTCACGTGCAGGGACTCCATGTTCCGGTTGTACGTGGTGCCGGTGAAGGCGGGCTGGCCGGAGGCGTCGTTCGCGTACGACCGGGCGCGGGCCCACGCGAAGGGGGCGTCGCCCTCGCGCCACCAGTGCTGGAGACGGCCCCCGCCGGCGGCCGCGCACAGCTCGAAGTTGCGGTGGGCGCGGCCGTTGCCGCTCTCGTAGACGTTGCCGGCGTGCAGGCGGCGCTTGCTCCACGGGTCGATGTTCGTGCCGCGCAGACCGCACTTGGCCCAGTGGTCGATGTTGACCTCGCCGTAGGCGATCCGGCCGTGGCCGCCGACGTGGTATCCGGTTCCCCAGGAGTTCTTGAACAGCCAGCAGCCCGCGGCGTCGTCGTAACCGGTGATCAGGACGCAGTGGCCGCCCGCGAGGTGGTCGGCGGTGCGGTGGTAGACGCCGGAGCCGAGGCCGAAGAAGTCGTCGTACACGTCGAAGCAGGCGGTGAGCGGGCCGACGGTGTCGAGCCAGACCTTCTGCTGCTCGACGTCGCCCAGGCGTACGTAGTCGGTGATCCGGACGGTCCGGCCGGACCGGTCCCAGCTGGGCGTGTACTCGGCGCGCCAGGCGTCGCGGCGATCGGCCGGGACGGTGGGCGGGGGCGGGGAGTAGGGCCAGCAGTCGGGATCGGCGAGTCCGCCGTTGTCCTTGACCCAGTCGAGGGCGGTCTCGGGGTTGGAACCCTGGCCGCAGGTGAACTTCAGACCGTCGTGGACGTCCCCCTCGGAGCGCTCCGCCCAGACGTTGTGCTCGATGCGGGCCATGGACTCGACGAGGGCCGCGGCCCCGAAGGCCCAGCAGGAACCGCACGGGTTCTGGTCCTTGACCTTGGTGATCCAGGGCCAGCCCCAGCGAACGCGCCAGTCGACGGCGGCGGGGCGGGCGACGGGCCCCGCGGACGGCGCGGCGGGCAGCAGGCCGTGGGCGGCGCGGCGGCGGGTGAGGTGCGGATTGGCGCTCTCGTGGCCGATGAGCGCCCGCAGGTCGATGGCGCCGATCTGCGCCGCGGGCGTGAGGTTCGCGCCCGGTTCCAGGCCGAGGGAGGGCCGGGGTACGGGCTCCTCGTCGGCGAGGTGCTCGATGACGGACCACCGCGCTCGCCGCGCCGCGAGCCGCGCGCGCAGCTCCCCCGCCGTCTGGACAGACTGCTCCGGCATGACCGGCCCCCCAGCGTCAACCGTTGTGTGCAGACCCGGGAGCGTCCATCGGGCGGCGGGGCGCGTCAAGGGAGTCCGCACGGTCGCGCGGTCGCACAGGGGGTCGTACGGGACAGCCGTCCGCCCCCGGCGTCGGAGGGACGCCGGGGGCGGGGGCGGGGCCGAGTGGCCGAACGGGGCCTATTCCGCCGGGGCGGGGGCGGCAGCCGGCATTCCGGGCATGCCGAGGCCGGTGAAGAGGGCGACCATGGTGGCGCCGAGGTCGTTCACGACGTCTTTGGCCTCTGCCTTGGCGTCGGCCTTGGCGTCGGTGGTGCCGGCGGCCTTGACGACTTCGTCGACGGAGGCCTTGAGGTGGTCGACGGCGGCGATGACGAGGTCCACGCGGGCGCGGTCGACGGCCCGGGGCTTGGCCGCGGCGACCGGGGCGACGGCCGGCAGCGTGACGGGCTGCGCGATGGCGGCCGGCGGCTTGACCGCGGGGGCGGCCGGCTTGGCAGCCTCGACCGGAGGCTTCGCAGCCTCCACGGGCGGCTTCGCAGCCTCCACCGGAGGCTTCGCAGCCTCCACGGGCGGCTTCGCAGCCTCCACCGGCGGCTTCGCGGCCTCCACGGGCGGCTTGGCGGCTTCCACCGGAGGCTTCGCGGCCTCCACGGGCGGCTTCGCAGCCTCCACCGGCGGCTTCGCAGCTTCCACGGGCGGCTTGGCGGCTTCCACCGGCGGCTTCGCAGCCTCCACGGGCGGCTTCGCAGCCTCCACGGGCGGCTTGGCAGCCTCCACCGGCGGCTTCGCAGCCTCCACCGGCGGCTTCGCAGCCTCCGCCGGAGGCTTCGCCACCGCTCCCGGAGGCTCGTCCGCCGGCTGCTTCGGCAGGACCACCGGGGTCACCGGCACGGTCGCCGGCGGCTTGACCGCCGCCTCCGGTACGGCCGGAGCAGCCGGGGCCGCCGCCGGAGCCGCCGCCGCGAAGGTCTTCTTCATGGAGGCCAGTGCCGCGTCGATCTTCTGCTTGTGCGCGGCCAGGTCAGCCTCCGGCAGCTTCCCGTCCGGGGACTTCAGCACCTCCCCGAGGAAGTTCGTGACGGGGGTGATCATGCTGCCGGCGGCCCCCAGGGAAGCCACCTGCGCGGTCAGCGCCTCGGCACCGGGGACGGCCTTCTTGGAGACCGGCGCCGGCGCCTTCGCCGGGGCGTCGGCCGCACCGGCCAGACCGGGGGTCACGGAGATCAGCGTCACGCACAGGGCGGCGGGGAGGGTGTAGCGGGTGATGCGGTGCAAGATTTCTCTCCTGTTCAGAGTCGCGGGGCAGGGGGTGTGCCCCTGTCCACTCACCGCCACCCGGTCACATTCGGCAACCGCAAACCGGCCCGCGCACCCCCGAAACCACCGCCTCCACGCCCGCCACCTGCATGGATGCCTTCCCCGTTCAGCTCCACCGCCGGTGCTGCACCCTCGTGAATCCCTCACCCTGAGTGACGGCCCTACGCGATGATCACAGCGTGCGCGCGAAGGCCGCCCAAACGGTGTCGGTGACCTCGATCGCGGGCCCGTCGCCCCGCTTGCTGTCCCGGACCGCGACGGTCCCGGCCACGTTCGTGGCCACCTCGACGCATTCCGAGTCGGTCGTGACGCTGCTGTAGGTGGACTTCACGAATTCAAACCGGCTCATGAGCCCGTATACCCCTTGCCGATGGCCTCGATCAGGTTCAGGGAGTCATGCGGCGAGAGGCTCATCCGTGACACACGGTCAAACGCGCGGGCATACGCCTCGTTGCCGTCCGCACCCTCGACCCACACAGTAGTCGCGATTCCTTCTGAATAGCCGACGTCCAGGGCTCCGGGTTCATCGAACGACACGATGCTGAACCCACTCGCGACCGCGTGGTGCGACCCGACCCGGAACGGCAGTACCTGTACGTGGACATGGGGCCGCTTGGCCATGTCCAGCAAGTGGTTCAGCTGCCCGCACATCACCTCGGGACCGCCGATCCGCTGGCGCAAGGCGGCCTCCCAGACAATCGCGTGGAATTCAAGCGGCTTGTCGTCCCAGAGCCTCGCCTGCCGTTTGATCCGCGACGTCACCAAGACTTCGATCTCATCGGGGTGTTGCCACGATTCCGAACTGACGCCCAAGGCACGGATGTAGTCGGCCGTCTGAAGCAGTCCCGGGATCAGCGCCGGTTGCCAGGTACGGATGCGGGTGGCGATGTCCTCCATCGCCACGTATTCGGCCAGGCTGCCCATGGAGGGCACCTGCCGCCACCAACCCTTCGCCTTGCGGCGCTCACGGTCCAGTCGGGCAAGGTCCAACAGCCCGCCCACGACCTGTTCGTCCGTCACGCCGTAGAACTCGCAGAGCACGCGGATGTCCGGGTCTCGCATCGGCACCCAGCCGCTCTCCATCTTCACGATCTTCGTCGCCGTGGCGGTGATCTCCCGGGCCGCCTGCAACTGGGTCTTGCCCGCCGCCGTGCGCAGCCTGTTCAGCTCGCCACCCAGCCTGCGCCCCAGCACCGTCGACACCCGGTTGCCCTGGCCTTCTCGCATCCCCTGGTTCACCGGCTCAGTTTTGCGCCCCTCCGTGGTCGAAGTCGACACCGTAATCCCTTCGGGGAACATCTTCCCCGAAGCACTTGCCCCGGTACTTCAACGCTCCTACCGTCGGTGACGAACTGCTCACTGCTCAGCCACAGTTGGCGGAAGTGCACCGTGCTGCCCGCACGGCGGAGCCACCGCCCCATCGGAGGTGCACGTACAGATGAACGAGCCGACGCGAAGCGACGTACGGAACTACCCGCCCCGACAGGACTCGGTGCCGGCGGCGCGGCGGCGGGCCGCGTGGCTCGCGGTGGCGTGGGGGCTGCCCCAGCTGGCTTCGGACGCGGCCCTGCTGACCAGCGAGCTCACCACCAACGCACTGCTCCACGGCTCGCTGCGGGACCGGTACCTGCGGGTCGAGGTGCAGCTCACGGAAGCAGTGCTCCGCATCGCGGTCACCGATCCGAAAGGCGAGCGGCACCCCGAACCGCGAGCGGCGGCCGACGACGAGCAGTACGGCCGGGGACTGCACATCGTGGGCGCCGTCGCCGAGCGGTGGGGGGCCGCCGAGAGGACCGTCGGCAAGACGGTATGGGCCGAGCTCGGGCTCGGAGGGCCCCGTTAGGGTTTCCCGCATGGGGACCTGGATCGCGCCGAGCGCCATCGAACGAGAGCTGTACGAGGCCAAGCTCGGCAACGACTGGCCCGCCTACTTCGACACCCTGGCCGGCGCCTGGCTGTTCATACCCGTGGCCCGCGGCTACGTCGACGCGCACCCCACCTCGGTACCCCTCGAACCCGCGTACTTCCCGCAGGCCCGCGCCCGCTGCTACGTCGCCTACACGGCCGGCATGCTGCCCGCCCCCACCGCCGACGTGGTCTTCAAGCGCCAGAGCCTCGCCTGGTTCGCCGCCAATCTGGAGCCCGGCGATCCGCCGTTCCTGGCCGTCAACCCCGGCAGCCCCTGCGAGGCCTTCCTGCCCTCCTCCCCCGCCGACCGCGCCGTGTGGAACGCCCACTGGGACCGGGCGCCCCGCTACGGCCTGGAGCAGAACAAGGTCCACGCCCTGCACGTCGGGGGCCCGCTGCGCGGCCCCGCCGCCTTCGGGCTCGCCTGCGGCGCGCACCTCTCGGTACGCAACGGGCTCTTCTGGAACGCCCTCGGCTACCACGGCGAGGGCTACACGAAGGAGCGCGAGAAGCTCAAGGAGTACTGGGGGATCACCACCCGCGAGGAGTGGCTCGTCAGCATCGAGCAGCTGCTGACGGCGGACATGGTCAGCGCGGTGTGGGAGTTCACGCTCCGGATCCGCACGGCCCTCGCCAAGGAGTTCGCCGGGCCGGTGGACATCGAGCACTGGCGGCACGCCACGGAGGCGACCCTGCGGGCCAACGCCGAACGGGCGGCCGAGCCCCGGATCACCCCCGAGGGCGTCACCGTCGCCCGGCCCCGCTCCACGGCCGAGATCGAAGGCGAGGTCGCCGGCGTACAGCGGGTCATCGGCCGCATCGCGCGCTACGAGCAGCGCTTCCGGGCCGACGGGATCCTGGGCGAGGGCCGGTACGTCCGGTCCGTCGAGGCCTGGGACTACGGGCGGGCCTCCCAGATGGCCCGCTGGGGACTCGGCGCCCGCCTGTGCACGCTCCAGGAGGCCGAGGACGCCGTGGTGAGGGCCGGGAGGGTCTGCCGGCTCGCCTACCGCTCCTGGGAGGACCTCTCCGCCGGTTTCATCCTCGGACGCTGCCTCCAGTTCGACGAGGAGGAGTACGGCCACTGGTACACCGAGATGGCCGCCACCCACCAGGCGCTGATGAGCGACCCGGGCAGTCCCTGGCTCAACATCCCCTGGGACTAGCGGAAATCGGGGCAGATGACGCCGTTCGCCGACTTTTCCCAGTCGCGGAGAAATCTTGGACGGGTCCGGAATACCCCAACTAGCCTCGCCCTCATGACCATTGTTCTGAACGACACGGTACGCAAGCTGCTCGACTCCCCGCACCCGGCGGTGCTGACCACGCTCAACCCCGACGGCGGCCCGCAGAGTTCGGTGGTCTGGGTGGCCCGGGACGGCGACGAACTGCTGATCTCCACCGAGCAGGGGCGCCGCAAGGAGCGCAACATCGCCCGTGACGCGCGGGTCGGTCTGACCGTTTTCGACACCGCCAACCCCTTCTCCTACGTCGAGGTCCGCGGCACGGCCACCCTCGCCGAGGACACGGGCCGCGAGGTCGCCGTCCTCATCGCGGAGCAGTACATGGGACCGGGCGGCGGCAAGGAGTACGCCGAGGCCCCGGCCGAGAACGTGCGCCTCGTCGTGCGCATCACCCCGACCAAGGTGCTCGGCAACGCGGCCAAGGCCGGCTAGCGGAACTCCCTCCCGGCACTACGGCAGCTGCGGGCGGACCTCCGACCAGGCGTCGACCGCCGCCGCGAGCGGGTCGCCGTCCGCGAGGTGGGGCCGTACGAGGGCCGTCCACGGCAGCAGGAGCTTGATGCGCCGCAGGTGCTGGATGCGCGGTCGCGGCAGGTCGCGCCAGGTGCGGGCCTCCGCGGCCGCCTCCGCCGGGGTCAGGTCGACCAGCGCCAGCGCGTCCCGGCACAGCTCCGCCGGGTCGCCGCCGCGGCCCGGGCCGAACTGCCCGATCAGGTAGCCGCGTACGGCGGCCATCTCGACCGCGCGGTCCAGCGGGTGCGAGCCCTCCCACTCCGCCCTGCGGTGCGTCGCGGCCAGCGCCACCGCGCCCCAGCGCAGCCGGATCTCCTCGGGCAGCCAGTCCCCTTGCATCCGGCCCACGGCCAGCGTCCGCAGGGTCAGCGGATGCGGCTCGTCCAGCAGCGGCGGGTCGGTGGCCAGCCAGGCCTCGATGTCCTCCAGCGCGTGCCCGCCGGGCGGGACGGCGGTCAGCACCTGGCCCCGGGTGAGGAGCGCGACCAGGGCTCCCGTGAGGTGCACCTTGGCCACGTGGCCCGCGTCGAAGAAGGCCACGGTGCGCCCGTACCGCTCGATCCGGCGCAGCCCGAGCCGCAGCTCCCCGACGGCGTAGACCTGCCCGGCGCGCGCGACCCCGCCGAGGCACCGCACCACGCACACCCCGCCCGTGACGTCGGCCTCCTCGACGGAATACACCTGCAACTCGGCGATGGCCACTCCCGCCCCCCTTCCCCGGCGGGGAGGCTACCGCCTACCGGTGTCAGGGCGCCCCTCGGAGCCCGACCCGGACCCGGGTCACCCGCGACCCGGCCGCCGAGAAGCGGATCGAGCGCGTCCCGCCGGCCATCGCCACCTCCACCCGGCCCGGGGCCGTCCCGGTGATGCGGACCTCGTGTTCGGCTTCGGCGCGGATCCCCGAGATCCGCAGGTCCCGTACGCCGGTGAACACCAGCGTGAAGTAGAGGGTGTTGTACGCCGCTCCCGGCTCGCCCCATTCGGGCAGGGGATGGTCGGGGAGGCTCGCCGTCTCGAAGCCGAAGGTGACGGAGGTGTCCCGCTCGTCGATGTGGACGTCGTAGAGGTCACAGGAGCCCAGCTCCGGCGGGACCTCGTAGAGCGCCGCCAACCCGGTCCGGGCGCTCATCCCATGACCCGTACGTAGTAGGTGTTCTCGTACGTCGGCGGCACCGTCGGGTACCGGCGCTGCCAGAACGCGTTCGTGCGCCGGTGCGGTCCGTCGTCGGCGCCGTCGCCGGAGCGGGTGAACACGCTCAGGGTGCCGGCCAGGAGCGACGCGCTCGCCGTGAACGACACGTCCGCGCCCGCCGCCGTGATCCGTACGGCCAGCCGGTGCCGGGGCAGGGCGGTCAGGGCGATGTCGGCGGTGACCGGCGGCTGCCAGCCCGCCATCTCGAAGTCCTCCACGTGCGAGAACGCGAGCTGGCACTGCAGGGTGTCGCCGGGCTCGCCGCCGTCCCCGCGGTCCGGGCACCTCGGCAGGTCGAGCCGCAGGACGACGGCCGGGGCCCAGCCGTCCAGGTGCACCGACCGCAGCCGGACGCCGACCAGATCGGGCACCTCGTCGTAGTACGGCGCGAAGACGTCGCCGTTCGCGATGAAGCGGTCCCACCGCACGGCCTAGGCCTCCGGCTCCAGGACCAGGCGGATCTCCGTGACCTCGTAGCCGGCGCGGTCGAAGGCCGCGGCCATCGGGGTGTTGACGGTGTCCGTCGTCGCGGTGATGCGCTCGGCGCCCGCGGCCGCGTGGAAGCGGGTGATCTCCGCCAGGACCTCGTCGATCAGGCCGCGGCCGCGCTGCTCCGGGACGACGCCCAGGTACCCGACGTTGCGGTGGTACGGGGTCGCGGACGGGATGGCCATGCCCGCGAGGGTGCCGTCCGGGAGCTCGGCCAGGCGCCACCAGGAGCGCTCGCCGGGGCAGTCGAGGTAGAACGCGACGTCCTCCCGGGCCAGCTGCCCGGCGTCCATCGAGCCCAGCTCGTTCTGCGTGTGCAGGTCCAGGCTGCCGGCCGAGAGGCGGGCGAAGGCGTCGAGGAACTCCTCGTCCGTGCCCTCGCGGAAGACCAGCCGCCCGGTGGGCCCGGCGGTGCCCGCCGCCGGGGTCCACTCGTAGCGCAGCCGCTCGATCTCCCGGGTCAGCCCCGCCCCGTACGCGGCCTTCTGCCGCCAGGCGACGGCCCCGACGAGGTCGGGGCGGGCCCGCCAGTCGCCGGGCAGCGAGACGTTGTAGAGCGGGAGCGTCCCGAAGGCCGCGTGCCCGGCGGCGAGCAGGGCGGCGGCGAGCGCGGCCGGGTCGGCGACGGATTCCCGTACCTGGAGGCAGTCGAGCGCGATGGGCCGCTCGCTGTCCGCACGGCCCCACCACAGCGCGCGGCCCAGGACCTCGCCGTCCTCGTCCTCGGCGAACCAGACCCACTCGGGCCGCAGCCGGTTCCCGGCGAGCTCCTCGCGGATCCGCTCGGCGGACAGTGCCGCGACGGGCCCGTCGGCCGCGTAGGCGAGGGCGCGGTCGACGCCGGCGGGGTCTGCGGAGGCGGCGCGGAATCTCATACGTTGATCATCTCCCGGGGCGGGGCATCTGGCCAGGACCCTTCCGTACGCTTCCGGGCCCTTCAGGCACGCCGAAGCCCCCCTCGCGGTGCGGTGGCGAGGGGGGCTCCGGTACCGGTCGGGACGGGGCTACGCCCAGGTGACCAGGCGGCGCGGGTGTTCCAGGACGGCCGCGATGTCCGCCAGGAACTTCGAACCGAGCGCACCGTCGATGAGGCGGTGGTCGAACGACAGCGCCAGGGTGGTGACGTGACGCGGCTTCACCTTGCCCTTGTGGACCCACGGCTGGAGCTTGATCGCGCCGACCGCGAGGATCGCGGACTCGCCGGGGTTCAGGATGGGCGTACCGGTGTCGACGCCGAAGACGCCGACGTTGGTGATGGTGATGGTGCCGTTCTGCATGTCGGCCGGGGAGGTCTTGCCGTCGCGGGCCGTGGCGACCAGCTCGGACAGGGCCGTCGACAGCTCGCCGAGGCTCTTGGCGTGCGCGTCCTTGATGTTCGGGACGATCAGGCCGCGGGGGGTGGCCGCCGCGATGCCCAGGTTGACGTAGTGCTTGAGCACGATCTCCTGGGCCGCCTCGTCCCAGGACGCGTTGACGTCCGGGTTGCGGCGGATGGCCACCAGCACCGCCTTGGCGATGAGCAGCAGCGGGTTGATCCGGAGCCCCGCGAGGTCCGGGTCCGCCTTGAGCTCCTGGACCAGCTTCATCGTGCGGGTCACGTCGAAGGTGATGAACTCGGTGACGTGGGGCGCGGTGAACGCCGAGTTGACCATCGCCTGGGCGGTGACCTTGCGGACGCCCTTGACCGGGATGCGGGTCTCGCGGGCTTCCCCGGCCGCCGATGCCGACACCGACGCCGAGGCCTCTGCCCGGGCCGGGACCGCGACCGGTGCGGCCGGAGCCGGCGCGGACGCCGCGGCCTGCGGGGTGATCGCGGCCGCCGCGGCCGCGTGCACGTCCTCGCGGGTCACGACCCCGCCCTCGCCCGTGGGCACCACGGAGGCGAGGTCGATGCCGAGGTCCTTGGCCAGCTTGCGCACCGGCGGCTTCGCCAGCGGACGCTCCCCGGCGGCGGGAGCGCCGCCGTTGCCGTTCAGCGCGGCGGGAGCGGCCGGCGCGGCCGCGGCCGCCTCCGGCTGGGCCGGTACGGCCGGCAGGGCCACCGGGGCGCTGCCGTTCTGCGCGGCCGGCGCGGCCTTGCGCGGGCGGCGCTTCGTCGAGGCCTGGGAGACCCCGTAGCCGACCAGGACGGGCTGGCGGGCGGCGGCGGCAGGCTCCTCGGCGGCCTCGGCCGCGACGGGAGCCGCGGCGGCGGCCGGGGCCGTGGCCTCGACGGCGGCGGCGGCCGCGGGGGCCTCCGCCTCACCCGTCTGCACCGAGATGATCACCTGGCCGACGTCGACCGTGGTGCCCTCCTCGAAGAGGAGGGCGTGCACGGTCCCGTCGAACGGGATCGGCAGCTCCACGGCCGCCTTCGCCGTCTCGACCTCGCAGACGACCTGGCCGTCGGTGACGGTGTCACCCGGCTGGACGTACCACTTGAGGATCTCGGCCTCGGTCAGGCCCTCGCCCACATCGGGCATCTTGAATTCGCGGATCGTCACGGGAACGCTCTCCTCAGTACGCAAGCGAGCGGTCGACGGCGTCGAGCACCCTGTCCAGGCCCGGCAGGTACTCGTCCTCCAGGCGGGCCGGCGGGTACGGGGCGTGGAAGCCGCCCACGCGCAGCACCGGCGCCTCCAGGTGGTAGAAGCACCGCTCCGTGATGCGGGCGGCGATCTCCGCGCCCGTACCGAGGAACACCGGGGCCTCGTGGACGACCACGAGCCGGCGGGTCTTCTCCACCGAGACCTGCAGCCCGTCGAAGTCGATCGGGGACATCGAGCGCAGGTCCACGACCTCCACCGACTTGCCCTCCTCGGCCGCCGCGGCCGCAGCCTCCATGCAGACCTTCACCATCGGGCCGTAGGCCGCCAGGGTGATGTCGGAGCCCTCGCGCGTCACGCGCGCCTTGTGCAGCTCGCCGGGGATGGCGTCGGTGTCGACCTCGCCCTTGTCCCAGTAGCGCCGCTTCGGCTCGAAGAAGATCACCGGGTCGTCGCTGAGGATCGCCTGCTGGAGCATCCAGTACGCGTCGCTCGCGTTCGAGGGCGAGACCACCTTCAGGCCCGGGACGTGCGCGAACAGCGTCTCGGGGGATTCCGAGTGGTGCTCGACCGCGCCGATGCCGCCTGCGTACGGGATGCGCACGACGACCGGCATCTTGACCTTGCCCAGCGCCCGCGCGTGCATCTTCGCGAGCTGCGTGACGATCTGGTCGTACGCGGGGAAGACGAACCCGTCGAACTGGATCTCCACCACGGGCCGGTAGCCGCGCAGGGCCAGGCCGATCGCCGTGCCGACGATGCCGGACTCGGCGAGCGGGGTGTCGATGACCCGCTCCTCGCCGAAGTCCTTCTGCAGGCCGTCGGTGATCCGGAAGACACCGCCCAGCTTGCCGACGTCCTCGCCCATGATCAGGACCTTCGGGTCCTGCTCCAGGGCCTTGCGCAGGGACTCGTTGAGCGCCTTCGCGATCGACATCTTCTCGACGGCCATCAGTGACCCTCCTCGGCCTCGAAGGATGCGAGGTAGGCGGCGAACTGGGCGCGCTCCTCGTCGACGAGCGCGTGCCCGTCCGCATAGACGTTCTCGAAGATCGCCATGGTGTCCGGGTCGGGCATGGCGCGCACGACCTCGCGCACCCGCTTGCCCAGCGTCTCGCTCTCGGCTTCCAGCGACTCGAAGAAGGCCTCGTCGGCCCCGCCGCTGGCCAGCAGGTACGTCTTCAGGCGCAGGATCGGGTCCTTCGCCTCCCACGCCTGCGTCTCCTCGTCCCGGCGGTACTTCGTCGGGTCGTCGGAGGTGGTGTGCGCGCCCATGCGGTACGTGAACGCCTCGACCAGGGTCGGGCCCTCGCCCGCGCGGGCCCGTGCCAGCGCCCAGCGGGTGACCGCGAGGCAGGCCAGGACGTCGTTGCCGTCCACGCGGACGCCCGGGAAGCCGAAGCCCTGGGCGCGCTGGTACAGCGGCACGCGCATCTGGCGCTCGGTCGGCTCGGAGATCGCCCACTGGTTGTTCTGGCAGAAGAACACCACGGGGGAGTTGTAGACGGCCGAGAAGGTGAACGCCTCGGCAACGTCGCCCTGGCTGGACGCGCCGTCGCCGAAGTAGGCGATGACCGCGGAGTCCGCGCCGTCCTTGGCCACGCCCATCGCGTAACCGGTCGCGTGCAGCGTCTGCGAGCCGATCACGATCGTGTACAGGTGGAAGTTGTTCGTGTTCGGGTCCCAGCCGCCGTGGTTCACGCCGCGGAACATGCCGAGCAGGTTCGTCGGGTCGACGCCGCGGCACCAGGCCACACCGTGCTCGCGGTACGTCGGGAAGACGTAGTCGTCGTCGCGCAGCGCGCGGCCGGAGCCGATCTGGGCGGCCTCCTGGCCGAGCAGCGAGGCCCACAGGCCCAGCTCGCCCTGGCGCTGGAGGGCGGTCGCCTCGCCGTCGAAGCGGCGGGTCAGGACCATGTCGCGGTAGAGCCCGCGCAGGTCCTCGGTGGTGATGTCCTCGACGAAGGAGAGGAACTCCGCGGCGTCGGGATTGTCCGCTGCGCTGACCCGTTCACCCTCGGGCGTCAGCAGCTGTACGAGCTGGGGCTCGGCGTTCTGCGCGGTGGCGGCAGCCTTGGCAGCGGGGGCCTTGGCGGCGCTCGCCGCGCCTGCCGCCCGCTTGGTGCCGCCGCTGCGTCGCGGCTTGCGCGCGGCAGTGCTCTCCACGGTCACGTGTTGCTCCTCCGTCGGTCCGGCTCCCGGGTTCTCCGGGGTCCAGTGCGGCTCACCCGGATTCGTACCAGCGCACAAGGGTGGGTGCGCGTCATGTACGGATTCGGGCGTGACAGGTGCCCCGGCAAGTGCCCTGCGCAATGCACGTTACCCAGTGCGCCGCATAACTGCGAAACCCCACTTGACCTGCGTTTTTGCTTGGATTTCCAAGTAAATCCGCCGGGTGGGGAACAAGCACTGGTCACAGCCTTGCAGGGGGCCGGAACAACGGCACGTTATCCCGGGTAACGACGCCAGGGAAGGGGTGAGTGTGTGAAACTGAGTTCGTGCGCGAAGACGGAAAAATCAAGGTATTCCTCCTGGACGACCACGAAGTGGTACGTCGGGGTGTCCATGAGCTCCTTTCGGTCGAAGAGGACATCGAGATCGTCGGCGAGGCGGGTACCGCCGCGGACGCCTTGGTGCGCATCCCCGCCACCCGTCCCGACGTCGCCGTGCTCGACGTGCGCCTGCCCGACGGCAGCGGGGTGGAGGTCTGCCGCGAGGTCCGCTCGCAGAACGAGGACATCAAGTGCCTGATGCTGACCTCGTTCGCGGACGACGAGGCACTGTTCGACGCGATCATGGCCGGAGCCTCCGGTTACGTGCTCAAGGCGATCCGCGGCAATGAGCTGCTCAGCGCCGTGCGGGACGTCGCGGCCGGCAAGTCGCTGCTGGATCCGGTGGCCACGGCGCGGGTGCTGGAGCGCCTGCGCGACGGCAAGAACGGCAAGGGCGACGACCGCCTGGCCAACCTCACGGATCAGGAGCGCAAGATCCTCGACCTGATCGGCGAGGGCCTGACCAACCGGGTCATCGGCGAGCGTCTGCACCTGGCCGAGAAGACCATCAAGAACTACGTCTCCAGCCTGCTGTCCAAGCTGGGCATGGAGCGCCGCTCGCAGGCCGCCGCGTACGTGGCCCGCCTCCAGGCCGAGAAGCGCGCCTGAGCCTCGGTACGACAGGAGCCGCGAGCCGGCCCACGGTCCGGCGTACGGCCTGAACTGGCCGTTTCGCCGGCGGCCCCGTTCATTCGGGACCAACGTCCCCGATCGTCGGGGCGGCCTCCTCTTTTCGGACGAGTGTCCGTACCGGACAGTGGACGCATGTCTCCGGAGGAACTCCACGCCATCGAACTGCTGCGCCGGGTGCCGTACGGCAGGGTGGCGACCAGCATGCGCGCGCTGCCCTTCCTCGCCCTCGCCCGCCACATCGTGGTGGACGGCAACGTCGTGCTGAGAATGCACGCGGGCTTCGGCTACCACCAGGCGTGCAACGGCAGCGTGGTGGCCTACGGCGCCGACAACTTCAATTCCGGCGACCCGCGCCTGTGGTCGGTGCAGTTCACCGGAACGGCCCAGATCATCGAGCCCGGGACCCGGGAACTGGAACTGTTCGGACCGGTTCCGCATTTCGTGGACGGCGCGGTCTTCGACCCCGTCTACATGCGCATCGAGCCCCAGTTCGTCACCGTGCACTCCCTGGTCGGAAATCCGGACAGGGAGTATCAGCACGCCCTCTGATCACGCCCTCCGAGTACGCACTCCGAGTACGCCTCTGAGCTGCTGAGCTGCTGAGCTGCTGAGCTGCTGAGCTGCGAATTCCCCTACTGGTCGTCCAGCGGGTTGTTCGGCGGGTCCACCGGCGGGCTCACGCTCTTCGACGCCGACGGAGACGGCGACTTCGACTTCGAAGCACTGCTCGACGGCGAGCTCGACGGGCTGTTGGACGGCGAGTTCGACGGGCTCGCGCTCTGCGAGAACCTGCTGCGGCTCGGCGACGGCGTGAACTCGTCCGACTGGCGCGTCGACGGCGTCTCCTGCGAGGGCGTGACCTGCTGGTCGGACGGGCTGCTCGGCTGGCCGCTCGAAGAACTCTGGACGGCGGGCGGAGTGCTGTCGTCGTTGTTCCTGCCCGAAGACATCGAGTTGACGGCGTACGCCACGCCGCCCGCGATCGCGATGATCGCCAGGACCGCGAACAGCCACAGCTTCCAGCGGCTGCCGCCGCGGTCGTCGTAGCCCTCGTACCCGTCGCGGCCGCCCTGCCCGCCGCCGTGGCCGCGGTTGTCGTACCCGCCCCCGCCGGGGAAGGCCGAGCCGTCGTCCGGGTTCAGCGGCGGCACCATCGGCTGCTGGAACTGCGAGGTCGTGGAGTGCGCCGCGTACGGCTGCTGCCCGCCGGGCTGCCCCATCGGCATCGCCGTGGTCTGCGCCGCCCCGCCCCGCCCGTGCGGCAGGGCCATGGTGACCGGTCCGGTGTTCCAGGTGCCGGTGTTCGCACCCTGGTCGTGCAGCATCTGGAGCGCGTACTGGACCAGCCCGCGCATCTCCTCGGCGCTCTGGAACCGGTCGTCCGGGTCCTTGGCGAGGGAGCGCATGACGAGCCCGTCGAGCTCCTGCGGGATGTGGTGGCCCTCCGGCAGCTGCGAGGGCGGGACCGGCGCGTCCTGTACGTGCTGGTAGACCACCGACAGCGGGGTCTCGCCGGTGAACGGGGGCCGCAGCGAGAGCAGTTCGTACAGCAGGCAGCCGGTGGCGTACAGGTCGGAGCGGTGGTCCACCGCCTTGCCGAGCGCCTGCTCGGGCGAGAGGTACTGCGGGGTGCCCATGACCATGCCGGTCTGGGTCATCGTCGACTGGACGCCGTGCAGGGCGCGCGCGATGCCGAAGTCCATCACCTTGACCGCGCCGGTCTCGGTGATGATGACGTTGGCGGGCTTGATGTCGCGGTGCACGATGCCGTGCTGGTGCGAGTACGCGAGGGCTTCCAGCACGCCCGAGGTGATGATGAGCGCCTGCTCCGGGCCCGGGGCCTCGGCGCTGATCAGCAGATCGCGGATGGTGCGGCCCTCGACGAGCTCCATCACGATGTACGGGACGGTATTGGGTCCGACCCTGTCCTCGCCGGAGTCGTACACGGCGACGACGGCGTGGTGGTTGAGCCCGGCGACCGACTGCGCCTCGCGCGTGAAGCGGGCCTTGGAGACCGGGTCCTCCGCGAGGTCGGCGCGCAGCAGCTTCACGGCGACGGTCCGGCCCAGCCGCACGTCCTCGGCGGCGAACACCTCCGCCATGCCGCCGCGGCCCAGGCGGTGGGTGAGCCGGTAGCGGCCGTCGCCGACCAGGCCGCCGGCGCCCCAATGCTCAGGACCATCGGCCATCCCGGCGCCGTTTCCCTCGGGTTCGGGTGCCATCAGTCCTCGCCGTCGTCTCTCTCGGCCGCCGCTCAGCGGTAGGTCCTCTTCGGGTGCTCCGATGAACGCTACAGCCTCGGAACAGGTCGCCGTTCGGACTATGGCGCGCCGTGGCCCCGTGGTCACGGAACGGGCACCTGGCTTGACGTGTGCTTGCCCTCCGGCAGACTGGGCGCCACATGCGCTCAGCCAGAGGCGTTGGGACACATCCCGAGGGGAAGCAACAGTCATGAGCCAGGACGGCACTCAGGGCCAGTACGCGGGCGGCTCTTTGGCCGGTGGCCGTTACCAGCTAAGGGACTTGCTGGGTGCGGGCGGCATGGCGTCCGTCTACCTGGCGTACGACTCGGCGCTCGACCGGCAGGTCGCCATCAAGACCCTGCACAGTGATCTGGGACGGGAGCAGTCGTTCCGCGAGCGCTTCCGCCGTGAGGCGCAGGCTGTTGCCAAACTGTCGCACACGAACATCGTCTCGGTATTCGACACGGGCGAGGGCGAGGTCACGTTCAGCGGCCCCGGGGCGGGCGACGCGGCGGTGATGCCGTACATCGTCATGGAGTACGTGGAGGGACAGCCGCTCGGCTCGGTGCTGGAGGCGGACGTCCGCCAGTACGGGGCGATGCCGGCCGACAAGGCGCTGAAGGTGACGGCCGACGTGCTGGCGGCGCTGGAGGTCAGCCACGAGATGGGCCTGGTCCACCGCGACATCAAGCCCGGCAACGTGATGATGACCAAGCGCGGCCTGGTCAAGGTGATGGACTTCGGCATCGCCCGTGCCATGCAGTCGGGGGTCACCTCGATGACGCAGACCGGCATGGTCGTCGGCACCCCCCAGTACCTCTCGCCCGAGCAGGCGCTGGGGCGCGGGGTCGACGCCCGGTCCGACCTGTACTCGGTCGGCATCATGCTGTTCCAGCTGCTGACGGGCCGGATCCCGTTCGACGCGGACTCGCCGCTGGCCATCGCGTACGCGCACGTCCAGGAGGAGCCGGTCGCCCCGTCCTCCATCAACCGCTCGGTCACCCCGGCGATGGACGCGCTGGTGGCGCGGGCCCTGAAGAAGAACCCGAACGAGCGCTTCCCCACGGCCGCCGCCATGCGCGACGAGGTCGCGCGGGTGATGTCGGCCGGTCAGACCGGGGCGCCGGCCATCGTGCCCGGCTCGCACGCGGGCGGCAGCGGGGCGGGCGTGGGCTCGGCCGTGTTCCCGCCGGTGGACTCCGGGTTCCAGGCGCCGCCGGCCCAGTCCGTGCAGCAGCCGTACGCGCCGACGCCGGCGCCGTCCCCGTACGCGCCGACCCCGGCGCCGGTGGCGCACCAGCACGCGCAGGGCGGGTACGCGTACCCGCCGCAGCACCAGGTCGCGCACCAGCAGCAGTACGGGCCGCAGACCCCGCCGCCGTTCACCATCTCTCCGGCCTCGACGACCGCGTCCGGCGGGGGCGGCGGCGACAGGCGGAACATGCCGGTGGTCATCGGCGCGATCGCGGTGGCGCTGCTGGCCATCGGCGGTCTGATCGCGGTGATCTCTATGAACGGCGACGACGATTCGGGCAAGTCCGGCGACACGGCCTCGTCGCCCGGGGCCTCCACGGCCGCGTCGGGCTCGCCCAAGGCCAACTTCAAGGGTCCCGACACTTCGCGCACGATCGACGCCGCGAAGTGCAAGGAGCCGAGCAAGCACTACAGCGACGCCACCAAGTACACGGCGCCGGACCTGCGCTACAAGAACCTGCTGTCGGTCAAGGCGTGCATCCAGGCCTCCGGCGGCAAGTACAAGATCGTCGAAAAGGACGAGGCCGTGTACGGCAAGGACACCGTGCTCGACCAGAACCCGCGGCCCGGGGACAAGATCGACAAGGAAGGCACGGAGTACACGCTGACCGTGTCGACCGGCAACCCGGAGTAGGCCCACCGAGGCACCGGAAGGTCCTCCCGCGACACACCCGGCATCCCGGGCGACCCTGACGGGGCGCCCGGGATGCCGGTTTTGCCCCACTATGTAAACCTGAGCGCAACGTCGGCTGCTCGGGACGGGAGGGGCTCCCCGTGACTCAACGCCTCCGCGCGCAGCGCTGGCTGGCCGGGGCCGCAGTGGCCGCCGCCGCGCTCTCTCCCGCCGCCCCCGCGGCTTCCGCCGCTTCCGCCGCCCGGGCCGCCGCACCGCCCCCGGCCGGCCGGGCCGCGGCCGTCCGCTTCCTCGCACCGGTCCTGCCCGGCAGGGTCCTGCCCGGCAGGGTCCTGCCCGGCAGGGCTCCCGCCGCCGCGCCGAAGGCCGACGAGACCGATCCCGGTGCCGCCGACCCCGACCAGGTGGCCGACGTACCGCACGAGGCGTACGAGGAGCTCGCCGGCAGCGCCGCCGGAGTCGGTCGGGAGCGGCCCGGGCGGCCGGCCGCCGAGCCCGCGAACCCGGAGACCGTCCTCGCCGCCCGCCCCCTCCTCCCGGTCGGCCCGCACCACCGGCCGGACCGTCCGAACCATCCGGACCATCCGGCAGATCCGGCCCATCCCGTCGCTCCCGTCGCTCCGGTTGCTCCGGTTGCTCCGGTCGCTCCGGTCGCTCCGGTCGCTCCGGTCGCTCCGGACGGTCCGGCCAGTCCGCAGTCCGTGCCGCCGGGGACGGCGAGCCCCCCGCCCGTGGTCACCGCGATCGGCACCGGTCCGAACGAGCGCGCCGCCGACCTGGCCGCCCACATACTGCCGCTCGGCACGGGATTCGCCCTGATGGGACTGGGTCTGGGCTACCTGGGGATGCGACTGCGCAAGGGTCTGTAAGACCCCCGCGCCCCCGTCCGCAGCCGGACCGGAGGGCGCCCGTCCCCCCTCCGGCGTACTCCTCAGGATGGTTGCGCGTACCTGCATACTCGGTATACATACTGAGTATGTCGATCCGCCACGGCCTTCTCGCCCTGCTGGAAAGGGGTCCTCGGTACGGCTCTCAGCTGCGTACCGAGTTCGAATCCCGCACCGGCTCCACCTGGCCGCTCAACGTCGGGCAGGTGTACACCACCCTCGCCCGCCTGGAACGCGACGGCCTCGTCGCACCCGGTGGCGAGGACGCCGCAGGGCACACCCTCTACGCCATCACCGACTCCGGACGCGCCGAACTGCACCAGTGGTACGAGCGTCCCGTGGACCGCACCAACCCGCCCCGTGACGAGCTGTCCATCAAGCTCGCCATGGCCGTGGGCGCCCCCGGCGTGGACATCCGCGCCGTCATCCAGTCCCAGCGGCACGCCACGATCAAGGCGATGCAGGACTACACCCGGCTCAAGGCGCAGGCGCTCGCCGCGATCGAGAGCGGGAAGTCCCGTGAACGCGACGACGTGGCCTGGCTGCTGGTCCTGGAGCAGCTGATCTTCCAGACCGAAGCCGAGGCCCGCTGGCTCGACCACTCGGAATCACGGCTCGTACGGCTCTCCCTGCCGGCCGACCGGAGAGCCGAGCCCGATCCGACCCAGGCCACAGACACCGACGCCCCCGCGGCCGCCGCCGCATCGAAGCCCCGCGCCTTCCGCACCCCGCGGGGCTGAAGCCACCACCGTCCCAGGGGGGACCTCCATGCCTGACCAGCACTCCGCACCCCGCATACAGCCCGGACAGCCCGCACCGCATGCGCCCTCCGCGCCCTCCGCACAGCCCGTGCTCCGGCTCGACAGACTCGTCCGCACGCACGGCAGCGGCGCCACCGAAGTGCACGCACTGCGCGGCATCGACCTGTCCGTGTACCCCGGCGAACTCGTCGCCGTCATGGGCCCCTCCGGCTCCGGCAAGTCCACGCTGCTCACCCTGGCCGGCGGCCTCGACACGCCCACCAGCGGCCACGTCGTCGTCGAGGGCACCGACATCACCACCGCGAGCCGGGGGCAGCTGGCCGCGCTGCGCCGCCGCAGCATCGGGTACGTCTTCCAGGACTACAACCTGATCCCGGCCCTCACCGCCGCCGAGAACGTGGCGCTGCCCCGGGAACTCGACGGGACCTCCGCCCGCAAGGCCCGGGTCTCGGCCCTGGCCGCGCTGGAGGAGATGGGCCTCGCCCAGCTCGCCGACCGCTTCCCCGACGAGATGTCCGGTGGCCAGCAGCAGCGCGTGGCCATCGCCCGCGCCCTCGTCGGCGACCGCCGCCTGGTCCTCGCGGACGAGCCCACCGGCGCGCTCGACTCCGAGACCGGCGAATCCGTACTCGCCCTGCTGCGCTCGCGCTGCGACGCGGGCGCCGCGGGCATCCTCGTCACCCACGAACCGCGGTTCGCCGCCTGGGCGGACCGCGTGGTCTTCCTGCGCGACGGCAGCGTGGTCGACGAGACCCTGCGCAGCCAGGCCGACTCGCTGCTCTCGGGGCAGGCGGCCAGCCGGTGAAGTCCTCGTACCACTCCTGGATCGCGGCCATCCGGATCGCCCGCCGCGACGCCTGGCGCGCGAAGGGCCGCAGCGCCCTCGTCCTCGCGATGATCGCCCTGCCGATCGTCGGCGTCAGCGCCGCCGACCTCACCGTGCGCAGCGCCGAGCTCTCGCCCGGGCAGAAGGTGACCCGTCAGATCGGTGCGGCGGACGCCCGGCTGAGCGACTCCCAGCTCACGGGGCCCGTCTTCCAGGACGTCGAGGGCAGGAACTCCATGCCCGTCGGCGGCTACGACAAGTACGTGCCCGGCTCCGAGCCCAATCCGAACCTGCTGGCCTCGGTGATCCCTGCGGGCTCCGAATCCCTCAAGGACAGCACGGCGCACACCAAGATCCGGACCCGCTACGGGCTGCTGGAAGCCGATCTGCGTGAGATCGACGCGGCCAGCCCCCTGGTCAAGGGCATGATCGAGATGAAGCGCGGGCGCCCGGCCCAGGAGGCGGGCGAGGTCGTCGCCACCACCGCCTTCCTGAAGGAGTCCGGGTTCTTCGTGGGCTCCGAGTTCCGCGCACGCGGCTCGGAGACCTGGTACCGGATCGTGGGTGCCTACGAGCTGCCCTCCGAGCTCAGCAAGACCGAGGTCCTCGCCCCGCCCGGCACCCTGCTGGCCCCCCTCGACAAGGCCTTCCAGGCCGCGGGGGTCCCCGGGGTGGTGGCCACCGACAGCTACCTGGTCAAGGTCGGCGGCGATGGTTTCACGTGGAACATGATCAAGGCGCTCAACGCGAAGAGCGTTCAGGTGGTCTCGCGCGCGGTGTTCCTGAACCCGCCGGCCGAGTCCGAGGTGCCGTACATCGCCCAGCAGAAGGAAATGGGCTACTACTCCGCCGACAAGGGGCTCCCGACCACCGAACTGGCCGTCCTGGCCACCGTCGTCGGCCTCGCGATGCTGGAGATCTGCCTGCTGGCAGGGCCCGCCTTCGCGGTCGGAGCCCGGCGCTCGCGCCGCCAGCTCGGCCTGGTCGGCGCCAACGGCGGTGACCGGCGCCACATCCGGGCCATCGTGCTCTCCGGCGGCCTCGTCATCGGCGTCGCGGCCGCGGTCATCGGCACGATCCTGGGCATCGCCCTCACCCTGGGGCTGCGGCCGGTACTGGAGGAGTATCTCGGCGCGCGCTTCGGCGGGTTCACGCTGCAGCCTCTGGAGATCCTCGGCATCGGCCTGCTCGCCGTCGTGACCGGCCTGCTGGCCGCGATCGCCCCGGCCGTCACCGCGTCCCGGCAGACCGTCCTGGCCTCGCTGACCGGCCGTCGCGGGGTCCGCCGGGCCAACCGGGTGCTGCCCGTCCTCGGCCTGATCGCCCTCGCCACCGGCGCCGCGATCGCCCTCTACGGCACGGCCTCCGCCATGGGCTCCACCGTGGTCGCGGGCGGCAGCGCCATCGCCGAGCTCGGCATCGTCGCCCTCACCCCCGTGCTGGTCGGCCTGTTCGGGCGGCTCGGGCGCTGGCTGCCGCTGTCGCCGCGGCTCGCGCTGCGTGACGCCGTCCGCAACCGGGGGCGTACGGCACCCGCCGTCGCCGCCGTCCTCGCCGCCGTCGCCGGCACCGTCGCGGTGGCCACGTACCAGCACAGCACGGAGATCCAGGCGCGCCACGAGTACGTCGCCGACCTCCCGGACGGCTCGGGCTACGTGTCCGTCAACGAGCTCGGCCGCAGCAAGGACATGGGCGCCGTCCGCGAGGCCGTGTCGCAGGAACTCCCGCTGGCCGTAAGGGCGGACGTGGACCAGATCTCGTACGGCAAGCCCGGCTGCGAGCGGTTCACCGGCAACGAGGGCTGCGGCCGGGTCGACATCATGCGGCCCAAGGAGCAGCGCTGCCCGCTCTACGAGGCCAAGAACGGGGCGGACTCGTTCCCTCCCGCGGAGAGGAAGGCGCTGCGCAAGGACCCGCGGTGCACGTACAACCGCCACTCCGTGCAGTTCGGCGTGGTCGTCGCCGACGAGAAACTGCTGACGGCGCTCGCGGTCACCGATCCGGGCGCCGTCGCCGCCCTGAAGGAGGGCAAGGGCGTCTCGTTCGACAAGCGCAACGTCAAGGACGGCAAGGTCACCGTCCGGCTGATCGACAACAAGGACGAGATCTACGAGCCGGGGGTCGATCCCAAGGGCGTGGACAAGGTCTTCGCCGTACACCAGACGCCCGACACCGCCGAGGGCTACGGCCTGGAGCTCGTCCTGCCGCCGACCGCGGCCAAGAGCGCCGGGCTGACCACCCTGCCGTTCGCCTCGTACTTCACCCTGGACGGCAAGGCCACCAGCCGGCAGAAGCAGCGGGTGGCCGAGCGGATCGACCAGATCGGCGTGGAGGCCCCCGTCGCCATCGAGGCGGGCTACCAGGGTGGGGCGGACATCACGGGGCTGGCCCTGACCGTCTTCGCGGGCCTGGTCACCATCGGCGCGGCCGGCATCGCCACCGGACTCGCGCAGGCCGATGCCGAAGCCGATCTGAAGACCCTGGCGGCGGTCGGCGCCCCGCCGCGGGTGCGGCGCACGCTCAGCGGGTTCCAGTGCGGAGTGGTGGCCCTGATGGGCGTGGTGCTGGGCTCGGCGGCGGGCATCCTGCCGGCGGTGGGGCTGCGGCTCGTGCAGCGGCAGGAGACGCAACACCTCATGGAGATGGCCGGCGACGCGAACGACCGGCTGTTCGTGCCGATCGCGGTGCCCTGGGACACCCTCGGCGGGCTGCTCGTCGTGGTCCCGCTCGGAGCGGCCCTGCTGGCCGCCCTGGTCACCAAGTCCAGCGGCGCGATGGCGCGGCGCGAGGCGGGCTGACGGTCACTCTGTGTTCTCGCCCCCGTACAGGGTGGATCACGCCCGTACGGGGGCACACCGTGTGAGTAGGACGGTGTGCGAGAGAATGACGGCATGGAGATGCCGAGGAGTGAACGGTCGCAGGACAGCCCCCCGCCCGGCCTGATCGTGGGACAGGACGGGATGCCGGTCGGCGGCGCCGATGACGAGTCGCGCGAGGTCCCGGTGACGGAGATGGTCGAACAGCCCGCCAAGGTCATGCGGATCGGCAGCATGATCAAGCAACTTCTGGAAGAGGTCCGCGCCGCACCTCTGGACGAGGCCAGCCGGGTCCGTCTGAAGGACATCCACGCAGCGTCCGTGAAGGAGCTGGAGGACGGTCTGGCTCCGGAGCTGGTGGAGGAACTGGAGCGCCTGTCGCTCCCGTTCACCGAGGAGGCGATCCCCTCCGAGGCGGAACTGCGGATCGCCCAGGCCCAGTTGGTGGGCTGGCTGGAAGGCCTCTTCCACGGCATCCAGACGGCGCTGTTCGCGCAGCAGATGGCCGCGCGGGCGCAGCTGGAGCAGATGCGCCGCGCCCTGCCGCCGGGCGCCCCGACGGACGAGGAAGACGGCCACGGAGCCATCCGCTCGGGCCCCTACCTGTAAGCGGCGATGTGACATCAGACCCGGGGTACCGGGGCTTCGGCCCCGGGACCCCGGTCCCGTTTATAAGCACCCGGTAAGTGCGGCCCCCCGCAGGGCACATGGGCCGCGCATACTCATGGGTATGACCTACGACGCGATCGTCCTGGCCGGCGGCGCCGCGAGACGCCTCGGAGGCGCGGACAAGCCCGCCCTCCAGGTCGGCGGACGGGCACTCCTCGACCGCGTCCTGGACGCCTGCGCCGATGCCGCCACCACCGTCGTGGTCGGCGGCCGCCGCCCCACCGCCCGCCCGGTCCGCTGGACCCGGGAGGACCCGCCCGGCGCCGGCCCCGTCGCCGCCCTGGACGCCGGGCTGCGCGCGACCACCGCCGAGCTGGTCCTCGTCCTCTCCGCCGACCTGCCGTTCCTCGACCGGGACACCGTCCGGACACTGCTGCGGGCCCCGTCCGCCGGCGGGGACGGCGCCCTGCTGCGCGACCCCACCGGCCGCGACCAGCCCCTCGTCGCGGCCTACCGCGCCGAACCGCTGCGCCGGGAGATCGCCCTCCTGGCGACCGAGCACGGCACCCTCTCCGGCCTCCCCCTGCGCGCCCTCACCGCCGAGCTCGACCTGGCCAAGGTGACGGATTCCGCGTCGCTCGCCTCCTTCGACTGCGACACCTGGGAGGATCTCGCGGTCGCCAGAGCCCGGATCAGGGAGCATGGAAGCGTGCTGGACCAATGGATCACCGCCGTCAAGACCGAGCTGGACATCGACGTCGCCGTCGACACCAAGATCCTGCTCGACCTCGCCCGTGACGCCGCACACGGCGTCGCCCGGCCCGCCGCCCCCTTGACCACATTCCTGGTCGGCTACGCGGCCGCGCAGGCCGAAGCCGCCGGCGCAGACCCCGCCACCGCCGTCGCCGAGGCCTCCCGCAAGGCCGCCGAGCTGGCCCTGCGCTGGGCCGCCGAAGCCGAGACCGAGGCCCGAGAGAACGGCTCAGGATGACCCCCACCGACGCCGACCACGCCCTCCAGGCCCTCGACGAGGCCCTGGCCCTGGTCAGCCGCGACCCGCGCTCCTGCGAGGCCACCGGCACCGGTGCCTCCGGAAGCCGCCACCGGGCCACCGGCTGGCCGCAGGCCCGGGAGGCCTCGGCCCGGGCCGGATCCGGCATCCGGCCCCGCACCCACCGGGTCCCCCTCGCGGACGCGCTCGGCGAGGTGCTGGCCCAGTCCCTGGAGGCCCTCACCGACCTGCCGTCCTTCGACAGCTCCGCCATGGACGGCTGGGCCGTCTCCGGGCCCGGCCCCTGGACCGTCCGCCCCGGCGGCGGGGTGCTGGCCGGGTCCGAACGCCCCGAGCCGCTGGCCGACGGGGAGGCCGTACGGATCGCCACCGGCGCCCGGATCCCCGCCGACACCACCGCCGTCATCCGCAGCGAACACTCGCGCGAGTCCGGTACCCAGCTCCACGCCGACCGGGCCGTGCTCACCGGCCAGGACATCCGCCCGCGCGGCCAGGAATGCCGCTCCGGCGACCTGCTGCTGCCCGCCGGCTCCCTCGTCACCCCGGCCGTCCTGGGCCTCGCCGCGGCCGCCGGGTACGACGAGCTCACCACCCGGCCGCGGCCCCGCGTGGAGATCCTGGTGCTCGGGGACGAGCTGCTGACCGAAGGGCGCCCGCACGACGGGCTGATCCGCGACGCCCTCAGCCCCATGCTCGCCCCCTGGCTCACCCGGCTCGGCGCCGAGGTCATCGCCACCCGGCGGCTCGGCGACGACCCGGCCGGGGCCAAGGCCCTGCTGGCGGCCGTCACGGACTCCGACGCCGACCTGGTCATCACCACCGGCGGCACCGCCTCCGGACCCGTCGACCACGTCCACCCCGTCCTGCGCGAGGCCGGCGCCGAACTGCTGGTCGACGGGGTCGCCGTACGCCCGGGGCACCCCATGCTGCTGGCCCGGCTCGGCGACCGCGCCGACGGACGCCACCTGGTCGGCCTGCCCGGCAATCCGCTCGCCGCCGTCTCCGGGCTGCTGACCCTCGCCGAACCGCTGCTGCGCGCCCTGGCCGGCCGCCGCCAGCGGCCCCGGTACACGGTTCCGGTGCAGGGCGAGGTGCCGGGCCACCCGTACGACACCCGGCTCGTGCCCGTCCTGCTGACCGACGAGCACGCCGTACCGCTGCGCTACAACGGTCCCGCGATGCTGCGCGGCGTGGCCGCCGCCGACGGGCTGGCCGTCGTACCGCCGCACGGGGCGCGGGACGGACAGGACCTGGAGATCCTGGACCTGCCGTGGGTCTCCGGAGGATGTTTCACGTGAAACTTCACGGCCACGACGCGATGGCCCGGGGCGCCGACGAGAAACTCGTCTCACGGCGCATCAAACTGCCCAAGCGCGTGGTGGAGAAACCTCTCCGGCAGGTCGGCAAACGCCTGTTGATGGCCCTGTTCGTGCTGTTCCTGACGGTCCTGATCGTGTGGCTCGACCGGGCCGGCTATCACGACAACGCCAACCAGACGGTCGACCTCCTCGACTGCGTCTACTACGCCACGGTGACCCTGTCGACGACCGGCTACGGCGACATCGTCCCGTACAGCGACAGCGCGCGGCTGACCAACATCCTGCTGATCACCCCGCTGCGCGTGCTGTTCCTGATCATCCTGGTCGGAACGACCCTGGAAGTGCTGACCGAGAAGACCCGGGAAGAGTGGCGGTTGAACCGCTGGAGGAAGAACTTGCGCGAGCACACGGTAGTCGTCGGCTTCGGCACCAAGGGCCGTTCGGCCCTCCAGACGCTGCTGGCCACCGGCCTCCGCAAGGACCAGGTCGTCATCGTGGACCCGAGCGCCAAGGTGATCGACATGGCCAACGCGGAGGGGTTCACCGGCGTGGTCGGCGACGCCACCCGCTCCGAGGTGCTGCTCCGCGCCGAGCTGCAGAAAGCCCGTCAGATCGTCATCGCCACGCAGCGGGACGACACGGCCGTCCTGGTGACGCTGACGGCGCGGCAGATGAACCGCGGCGCGAAGATCGTCACGGCGGTCCGCGAGGAGGAGAACGCGCCGCTGCTGCGCCAGTCGGGCGCCGACGCGGTCATCACGAGCGCGAGCGCGGCGGGCCGGCTGCTGGGCCTGTCGGTGCTGAGCCCGAGCGCGGGCACGGTGATGGAGGACCTGATCCAGCAGGGCAGCGGACTCGACCTGATCGAACGGCCGGTGCGCAAGGCCGAGGCCGGCAAGGGCGTACGGGAGACGGAGGACCTGGTGGTGAGCGTGCTGCGCGGCCACCGGCTGCTCGCGTACGACGACCCGCACGCCAGCCCGCTCCAGCTGACGGACCGTCTCATCACCATCGTGCGCGCCGCGCCGCCCGCCTCGCCGAAGGTAACGCTCGGGCCCGCCGATTGAGCGCTGTCGTTCGCGGAGGTGGCGTACCCTCCGGGCCATGCATGCGATCACCATCGAAGAGCCCGGCGGCCCCGAGGCCCTCGTCTGGGCCGAGGTAGCCGATCCGGTGGCCGGCGAGGGCGAGGTCCTCGTCGACGTCGCGGCGAGCGCCGTGAACCGCGCCGACGTCCTCCAGCGCCAGGGGTTCTACGATCCCCCGCCCGGCGCCTCCCGCCACCCCGGCCTGGAGTGCTCGGGGCGCATCGCCGCCCTCGGCCCGGGCGTGTCCGGCTGGGCCGTGGGCGACGAGGTGTGCGCCCTGCTCGGCGGGGGCGGGTACTCGGAGCGCGTGGCCGTCCCGGCGGGCCAGCTGCTGCCGGTCCCGGCCGGTGTGGACCTGGTGACGGCGGCGGCGCTGCCCGAGGTGGTCTGCACGGTCTGGTCCAACGTGTTCATGGTGGCCGGTCTGCGCCCCGGCGAGACTCTGCTGGTGCACGGCGGCTCCAGCGGCATCGGCACGATGGCGATCCAGCTCGCGAAGGCGGTGGGCGCGAGGGTGGCGGTGACCGCGGGCGGCCCCGAGAAGCTGGCCCGCTGCAAGGAGCTGGGCGCGGACGTCCTGATCGACTACCGCGAGCAGGACTTCGTCGCCGAGGTGCGGACCGCGACGGGCGGCTCCGGGGCGGACGTGATCCTGGACATCATGGGAGCGAAGTACCTGGCGCGGAACCTGGACGCGCTGGCCGTGAACGGCCGGCTCGCGGTGATCGGGCTCCAGGGCGGCGTGAAGGCGGAGCTCAACCTGGGGGCGCTGCTGGCGAAGCGGGCGGCCATCACCGCCACGTCCCTGCGGGCGCGCCCGCTGGAGGAGAAGGCCGCCATCGTCGCGGCCGTACGGGAGCACGTCTGGCCGCTGGTGGCCGCGGGCCGGGTGAATCCGGTCGTGCACGGGTCGTTCCCGATGCGCGAGGCCCCGGAGGCCCACCGCACGCTGGAATCGAGCACGCACGTGGGCAAGCTGCTCCTGACGACCTGAGCACGGGAATGCGCCCCCCACCTCGCGCGAGGTGGGGGGCGCACCGTTACGGCGAGCGCGTCACAGCGAGCGCAGCAGTACCGCCGGGGACTCCACGCAGTCGGCCACGTAGCGGAGGAAGCCGCCCGCCGTGCCGCCGTCGCAGACGCGGTGGTCGAACGTCAGCGAGAGCTGGACGACCTGGCGGACCGCCAGCTCGCCCTGGTGGACCCACGGCTTCGCCATGATCCGGCCGACGCCGAGCATCGCCGCCTCCGGGTGGTTGATGATCGGCGTGGAGCCGTCCACGCCGAACACCCCGTAGTTGTTCAGGGTGAACGTGCCCCCGGTGAGGTCCGCGGGAGCCAGCTTCCCGGTCCGCGCCACCTCGGTGAGGCGGGCGAACTCCGCCGACAGGGACTCGGCTCCGCGCGCGTGCGCGTCCCGGACCACCGGAACCACCAGCCCGCGCTCCGTCTGCGCCGCGAAGCCCAGGTGCACGGACGGCAGCCGTACGATCTCGTTCGCCGCGAGGTCCACGGTCGAGTTGAGCTCGGGATACTTGGCCAGCGCGGCCGTGCAGATCCGGGCCAGCAGCGCCAGCACCGAGATCTTCGGTCCGCCCACGGCGTTCATCGCGGCCCGCGCCGCCATCAGCTCGGTCGCATCGGCGTCGACCCAGCACGTGGCGTCGGGGATCTCCCGGCGGCTGCGCGACAGCTTCTCGGCCACCGCGCCCCGCAGGCCCTTCAGCGGCACCCGCTCGCCCGCGCCCGCGGCCGCCACCGGAGCGCCGACGGGTGCCGGCGACGGCGCCTCGGGAACACGGAGCGCCGCCTCGACGTCCGCGCGCAGGATCAGGCCTTCGGGCCCGGATCCGCGCAGCCCGCGCAGGTCGACCCCGTTGTCCCGGGCCAGCTTGCGCACCAGCGGCGAGATGACCGCCACCGGACCGGTCACGGCGGCAGCGGGAGCGGGTGCGGGAGCGGTGGCAACGGCCGGCGCTGCGGAGCCGGGTCGCACCCGCCTCCGACGCGCCGTGCGCGAGTGGTCCGTCCCGTAGCCCACCAGGACGTTGCCCGAGCCGGAATCCTCGGGCTCCGCCTCGGGGGCCGTCTCCGCACCCACCGCCACCGTGATCAGCGGTGCTCCGACGGGGAGTTCCGTGCCCTCCTCCCCGAACCTGGCGGTGACCACACCGCCGTACGGGCACGGCACCTCCACCATCGCCTTGGCCGTCTCGACCTCGACCACCGGCTGGTCGATGGCCACGACGTCGCCCACCGCCACCAGCCAGCGGACGATCTCGGCCTCGGTCAGTCCCTCCCCGAGGTCGGGGAGCTTGAACTCCATTACCTGCGGCATCAGTTCTCCCACTGCAGGCGGGCCACGGTGTCCAGGATCCGGTCCACACCGGGCAGATGGTGCTTCTCCAGCATCGGCGGCGGGTACGGGATGTCGAAGCCCGTCACCCGCAGCACCGGCGCCTCCAGGTGGTGGAAGCACTTCTCCTGGATGCGGGCGACGAGCTCCGCGCCCGGTCCGGCGAAGCCGTTCGCCTCGTGGACCACCACCGCGCGCCCCGTACGGCGCACGGAGGCCATGACCGTCTCCTCGTCGAACGGGACGAGCGAGCGCAGGTCCACGACCTCCAGGTCCCAGCCCTCCTCGCGCGCCGCCTCGGCGGCCTCCAGGCACACCGGCAGCGAGGGCCCGTACGTGATCAGGGTGGCGCTCGCGCCGGTACGCCGGACGAGTGCCTTCCCGATCCCCGGCACGGCCGCCGGCTCCGCGGGGTCCCACTGCGCCTTCGACCAGTACAGCCGCTTCGGCTCCAGGAAGATCACCGGGTCGTCGCTCGCGATCGAGGCGCGCAGCAGCCCGTACGCGTCCTCGACGGTCGCCGGGGTCACCACGTGCAGGCCGGGGGTGGCCACGTAGTACGCCTCGGAGGAGTCGCTGTGGTGCTCCACGCCGCCGATCCCACCGCCGTACGGCACCCGGATGGTGATCGGGAGCGGCATCGCGCCGCGCGTACGGTTGCGCATCTTCGCCACGTGCGAGATCAGCTGTTCGAAGGCGGGGTAGGCGAACGCGTCGAACTGCATCTCCACGACCGGCCGCAGCCCGTACATGGCCATGCCCACCGCGGCGCCCAGGATCCCGGCCTCCGCGAGCGGGGTGTCCGTGCACCGCTCCTCGCCGAACTCCTTCGCGAGACCGTCCGTGATCCGGAAGACCCCGCCCAGCGTGCCGACGTCCTCGCCCATGACGTGGACCGTCGGGTCCTCGGCCATCGCGTCGCGCATGGCGCGCTGCAGCGCCTGCGCCATCGTCGCCGGCTTCACGGCCACCGTGGTCACGACTGCTCCTCCGCGTCGAGCTCGGCGCGCAGCATCTCCGCCTGCTCGCGGAGCCGGCCGGTCTGCTCCGCGTAGACGTTTTCGAACAGGTCCATCGGGTCGAGCACGGGCTCGGCGTTCATCCGCTCGCGCAGGGTCGCGGCCATCGCCTCGGCGGCGTCCTTGGCCTCCTGGATGCCCTCGGCGTCCAGCATCCCGCGGGCGGTCAGCTCGCGCTCCAGCAGCTCCACCGGGTCGTGCGCCTTCCATGCCTCGACCTCGGCGTCGCCGCGGTAGCGGGTCGCGTCGTCGGCGTTCGTGTGGGCCTCGATGCGGTACGTGACCGCCTCGATCAGCGTCGGTCCGCCACCGGCCCGGGCCCGCCGGACGGCCTCGGACAGCACCTCGTGCACGGCGGCGATGTCGTTGCCGTCGACGAGGCGTCCGGGCATCCCGTACCCGACGGCCTTGTGGGCCAGGGTGGGGGCCGCCGTCTGCTTGGCCAGCGGGACCGATATGGCGAAGCCGTTGTTCTGGACGAGGAAGACCACCGGGGCCTGCCAGACGGCCGCGAAGTTCAGCGCCTCGTGGAAATCGCCCTCGCTGGTGCCGCCGTCGCCCACCAGGGCGAGCGCGACCACGTCGTCACCGCGCAGCCGGGCCGCGTGCGCCAGGCCGACCGCGTGCGGCAGCTGGGTGGCGAGCGGGGTGCACAGCGGGGCGATCCGGTACTCGCGCGGGTCGTAGCCGGTGTGCCAGTCGCCGCGCAGCAGGGTCAGCGCCTGGACGGGGTCCAGGCCGCGGGCCACGGCCGCGAGGGTGTCGCGGTAGCTCGGGAAGAGCCAGTCCTGCTCCTCCAGGACCAGCGCGGCCGCGATCTCGCAGGCCTCCTGGCCGACGGTGGACGGGTACACGGCCAGTCGGCCCTGCCGGGTGAGGGCGGTCGCCTGGGCGTTGTACCGGCGGCCGCGCACCAGCTCGGCGTAGCAGCGGCGCATCAGCTCGGGGTCGAGCTTCTCGGCGGCCGGCGTGCCCAGCACCCGGTACGGCTCGGGGTCCGGGAGCAGCGGGGCGGCATCCGTACGGGGCCTCCAGGCGGGCGGCGGGGTGGATCGGTGGGATGCACCGGCACCGGGCAGCTCTTGGACCGTCATGGCGGCGTACACCTCCTCGTGGGAAGCGGGCAGGGCGACTCGGCTGTGAGGCGCCTCACCAACCGATTGTTCGGTCGATGGCGCAATTTGGCTACAGGCGGCGCCAGGCTGTGGACAAAGTGACGCCGAGGCCTTGGGATGGGTGCAGGACGTCCAGAAGAGGGAGGCGGTGGGCGATGCCGGATGAACAAATGGCCGCACCGGGTGCGGCGCCCGGTTCCGCTCCGGTGCCGCCCGGCGGTGCGCCTTCGGCCCCGCAGACCCCGCCGGTTCCCCCGCGCCCCCTGGATCCCATCGACCGTTCGATCATGCGCCTGCTCCAGGCGGACGGCCGCGCGTCGATACGGTCGGTGGCCGAGCAGGTCCACGTATCGCGCGCGAACGCCTACGCCCGGATCAACCGGCTGATCGACGACGGCGTGATCCGCGGGTTCACGGCCCGCGTCAACCACGAGCGGGCGGGTCAGGGCGCCTCCGCGTACATCACCCTGAAGATCGTCCAGAACTCCTGGCGCACGGTCCGCGAGCAGCTGCGCGAGCTTCCGGGCGCCGCGCACATCGCCCTGGTCAGCGGGGATTTCGACGTGCTGCTGCTGGTGCACACGCCCGACAACCGCACCCTGCGGGAGCTGGTCCTGACCCGCCTCCAGTCCATCCCGGAAGTGCTGTCGACCCGCACCCTGCTGGTGTTCGAGGAAACGGATCTGCTCGATTCGGGCCCCGGCCCGACCGGCGCCCCGGCGATCTCCGAGGAGTAGCGCTCTCCGCGGGCGCCCGGCGGCCCCGGGGTGCCCCGGGGCACCCCGGGAACGGCAGAGCCCCGGGAGGCCGTCAGGGCCTTCCCGGGGCTCTTCACGAGGCCGGCTGCGCGGTTACTTGGTCTCGTAGTAGCCGAACATGTCGACGATCAGGTCCGTCGTCGCCCAGCTCTGGTTCCAGAAGTCGACGACGCCGTTGACACCGCCGGAGCTCGCCTGGACCAGGTTCGGGACGGTCTGGCCGGCCGTCCAGTTCAGGGTCGACGCCGTGGGCCGCGTCGGGAAGACGTCGGTGCCGTTGTCGTAGGCGCTCGGGTGGTTGGGGTCCGGGGCGACCGACAGGAACCCGTCCTGCTGCGTGTTGGTCACCGTGGTGTTCAGGACGTACCCCGCGATGCCCTCCTCGTCGGTGGAGATGGGCATCCAGATGTAGCCGCGGGCGTACATCGGCCCGTAGCCCCAGGCGCGGGTGTCGAGCATGCGGCGCGGCGCGAGGGACATGAAGGCCCCCGAGCTGTCGGGGCTGTAGTAGCCGACGACGTCGACGATGACGTCGGTGCCCGCCCAGGCGCCGTTGAAGATGTTGACCTTGCCGTCGGGACCGACGGGAACGATCACCGAGTTGGCGACGGTCTGCTTGGCCTTGAAGTTCACGTTGGACGTGTTCGGGGCCTGCTGGCCGCTCGGGTAGGCCGTCAGGTGGCCGTCCTCGCGCGGGTTGGTGACGGTCACGTTCAGCGCCACGGCGGTGGCGCTGGAGGGCACGTACCAGCCGCCGAGCTGCACGCCGATCGTCTTGCGGCCGCCGACCTGGCCCTGGGGCGCGCCCTGGCCCGAGCGGGTGTCCACGGCGCGGACCGGGGTCATCGGCGTGTAGCCGCTGGCCGCGGTGCGGGTGAAGTAGCCCGTGATGTCCGCGATCAGGTCGATCGGCGTCCAGCTGCCGTTGTAGAGCTCGACGGTGCCGTCCTTGCCGACCGGCACGATCACCATGTTCGGGACGGTCTGCGCGGCCACGAAGTTGACGTTGGACGTCGTCGGACGCGTGGTGCCGCCCGGGAACACCGTGACGTGACCGGGGTTGGAGGTGTTGGTCGCGGTGACGTTCAGGGCCACGGCCGTGACGCCCGCCGGGATCTTGCCGTTGCCGGCGATCTTCACCTTGGTCGAGGAGTACGCCTGGACCATGCCCCGCGGGGCTCCGGTGCCCTCCCGGGTGTCCAGGAGGCGGGTCGGGGCGTACGGGGTGAAGTCCGAGCCGACCGTCGAGAGCGGCAGCTCGTTGACGGACTCGGCCTGGTTCACGGTGTCCGTGACGGTGACCTTGACCTTGTACTCGCCGAGCTCGGCGTAGCTGTGCTTGAGCGACACCTCCTGGCCCGGGTAGGCGTCGGTGCCGTCGGTCGTGCCGTCGCCCCAGTCGTAGGTGACCTTGAGGGTGGCGCCCGCGACGCTGACGACCTGGGCGCGCAACTCGATGCCGTGCGCGGAAACGCTCTTCGCGTCCAGGACGAGGCCCAGCTCCGGGTTGCCGGCGGCGGTCTCCGCGCCCTGCGCGGTGGCGCCGGCGGCAGCCTTGCCCTTGGCCGCGGGCAGGGTCTTGCGGACCGAGCGCTCCTTCGGGCTGTGGAAGGTCTTGACGTCGGACGCACCGAGCTTGGCCAGGTCCGCTCCGGGAGCGGACACCCCCTTGGCCACCGGTGCGGACGAACCTGAGGACGAACCTGCGGCCGGACCGGCCGCCTGGGCCATGCCCGGGATGAAACCAACGCTGGCCGCGACGACAACGGCAGCGGAAACTACAAGACGGCGACTGCGCACCGGCCCCCCATTTTCTGTTACTGCTTGAACGCGTTCGAAAGCCCGCTCATCGTACAGAGTTCGCACAGCAATTCATCAGAAAATAATGGCCAAGATCGTACGGAGCATGGCGGGCAGCTAGCCGCGAACCGTCCGCAGGCCGTCCAGGGCCATGTGCACCACGGCGTCGGCCAGCTGGTCCGCGGTCGTGCCGGGGTGCGGGCGGTACCACTCGACCAGCGAGTTCACCATGCCGAACAGCAGCCGGGTGGCCAGCCGGATGTCCACGTCGGCCCGCAGGTCCCCGTCCGCCGCAGCCGCCTTCAGCAGCTCCGCGACCTGGTGGTCGAACTCTCGGCGGCGTTCCAGGGCCCAGCGCTCGGTCCGGGTGTTGCCCCGCACCCGCAGCAGCAGCGTCACGTACGGGAGCTCGGCGACCAGGACCTCGACCGTGCGGCGCGTGACGTACTCGACCCGCTCGACCGCCCGGCCCCGTACCGCGCCGGTCTCCTCCAGGACGGCGAAGAGCCCGTCGAGCGCGCGGCTCACGGCCCGCTGGAGCAGCTCCTCCTTGCCCGCCACGTGGTGGTAGATCGAGGACTTCGAGATGCCCGCCGCCTTGGAGAGGTGCTCCATGGAGGTGCCGTCGTAGCCCCGCTCGTTGAAGACCTGGACGGCGACGGACAGCAGGGTCTCGGGGGTGTAGGTGTCCCGCTTCGCGGTGGTCATGCAGTCTCCTCCGCGGCGCCCGCGTAGCCGTCTTCGCCCTCTTCGCCCTCATTGCCCTCTTCGCCCTCGGTGTAGCCGAGTTTGAACAGCGCCAGCGAGGGCGCGTAGCGACCGCCGGGACAGCGTTCGTCGAGGTGGTGCAGCAGGTCGTACGCCCAGTCCCGGCCGAGCCGGCCGTGCCATTCGGACGGGCCCAGCGGGTAGTTGACGCCGAGCCGCATCGCCGTGTCGATGTCCTCGGCACTGGCCGCCCCGCGCGCGACGGCGTCGGCGGTCAGGTCGATGAGCATCGCGACCGTACGGGCCACGATCATGCCGGGCACGTCGCCGATGACGGAGACCTTCTTGCCGAGCTTCTGGAACAGCCCGACCGCCTCGGCAAGGGTCCGCTCGCTGGTGTCCTCTCCGGCGGAGAGCGCGATCCGGGTGGCGCCGCGGTAGTCGAGCGCGAGGTCGAAGTAGACGACGTCGGCGAACTCGATCGAGGTCTTGCCGTCCGCGAGCACCAGCTGTCCCTCGCCGGGCAGCTGGATGTACGGGCCCCCGTGCTCGGTTTCCGTGACCGCGATCCCGGCCTCCTCCAGCAGCTCGACCAGCCCGGCGGCCGGACCGAGGTCGCCGACCACGGTGACCTTCTCCGGAGCGGCCTCGGGAGAGGCGGTGTGCGGGGCCGGGGCCTGGGCGTCCGGGCCGTACGGGAACCAGCCGTGCCCCGATTTGCGGCCGAGGCGGCCCGACTGGACCAGTCGGCGCTGCGCCAGGGACGGGGTGAACTTGGGGCTCCGGAAGAACGACTCCCACACGGAGCGGGTGACGGCCTCGTTGACGTCCTGGCCGATCAGGTCGGTCAGCTGGAACGGGCCCATCTTGAAGCCGCCGCTCTCGCGGAGCACGGCGTCGATGGTGGCCGGGTCGGCGCCCTGCTCCTCGTACACCGCGAAGGCCTCGGCGTAGAAGGGGCGGGCGATCCGGTTGACGATGAAGCCGGGGGTGTCGGCGCAGCGCACCGGCGTCTTCCCCCAGCCCAGCACCGTGGCGTGCGCGCGCTCGGCGGCGGCCGGGTCGGTCGCGAAACCGCTGACCACCTCGACGAGGGGGAGCAGCGGGGCCGGGTTGAAGAAGTGCAGGCCGAGGAAGCGGCCGGGACGCGCGAGGCCGGCGGCGAGCTCAGTGACGGAGAGGGAGGAGGTGTTGGTGGCCAGCAGCGCGTCCGGCGCAACCACCTCTTCGAGGGATTCGAAGAGCGCGCGCTTGACGGCGACGTCCTCGACGACCGCCTCGATGACGAGCGCGGCGTCCGCGAGGTCTGCGAGGGCGGAGGCCGATTCGATCCGGCCGATCGCGTCCTCGGCCTCGGCGCGATCGAGGCGGCCCTTCGCGGCCATGCGGTCGACGCGGTCCTGGACGATGCCGACGCCGCCGGCGGCGAGGGTGGCGTTGATGTCGTAGATCAGCACCCGGTGACCTGCGAGGAGGGCGACCTGGGCGATGCCCTGCCCCATGGTGCCGGCGCCGACGACCGCCACAGTGCGGGACCGCTCGATTGCTGTCATGTCCTGATCCTCCCGCACCGGGTTATCCACAGGCTTGCCGGGCCCTCTTGTCCCGACCGATCGTTCGGTTACTCTAACTCCAGTCTGCTCTTCTTCACCCGCCCCTGCCTGATCTCAGTCTGCGACCCAGCCTGATCTTGCCCGGCTCAACGAGGAGTTGGTCCCTGATGGCCGCCGAGCTCACCGTCCCCCAGCTGTCCGACAAGCACCGGTCCACCCTGGACCAGGCCTTGGCGGCCATCCGCAGCCGCGCCTACTGGTCGCCGCATCCGGAGCACCCCAAGGCCTACGGGGAGACCGCCCCGGCCGACGGGCTGGCCGCCTTCGAGGCGGTCCGCGGCACCCGGTTCGACCTGGGCCAGCCCGGTACGGACGGCTGGACCGGCGGCGAGGTGTCCCCGTACGGCCCCGAGCTGGGCGTCGAGTACCCGCACGTCGACGCGGACGTGCTGCTGCCCGCGATGAAGGCCGGCATGGGCGCCTGGCGGGACGCCGGGCCCGAGGCCCGCGCCCTGGTCTGCATCGAGATCCTGGCCCGGATCGGCGCGCGGACGCACGAGTTCGCGCACGCGGTCATGCACACCAGCGGCCAGGCCTTCATGATGGCGTTCCAGGCGGGCGGCCCGCACGCGCAGGACCGCGGCCTGGAGGCGGTGGCGTACTCGTACGAGGAGCAGACCCGCGTCCCCGGCCAGGCCGACTGGTCGAAGCCGCAGGGCAAGAAGGACCCGCTGGAGCTCGGCAAGACCTTCACGGCCGTCCCGCGCGGGATCTCCCTGATGATCGGCTGCAACACCTTCCCGACCTGGAACGGCTACCCGGGCCTGTTCGCCTCCCTGGCCACCGGCAACGCGGTGCTGGTCAAGCCGCACCCGCGCGCCGTGCTCCCGCTGGCGCTGACCGTGAAGGTGGCCCGCGAGGTCCTCGCCGAGGCGGGCTTCGATCCGAACCTGGTGGCCCTGGCCGTCGAGCGCCCGGGCGAGGGCATCGCCAAGACCCTGGCCGTCCGCCCCGAGATCAGGCTCATCGACTACACCGGCTCGACCGGGTTCGGCGACTGGCTGGAGACCAACGCCCGCCAGGCACAGGTCTACACGGAGAAGGCCGGCGTCAACACGGTCGTCGTCGACTCGACCTCGAACTACAAGGGGATGCTGTCCAACCTGGCGTTCTCGCTGTCCCTGTACAGCGGCCAGATGTGCACCACCCCGCAGAACCTGCTGATCCCGCGCGACGGCATCGAGACGGACGCCGGCCACAAGTCGTACGACGAGTTCGTCGCGGACCTCGCGGCCTCCGTCGGCGGCCTGCTGGGCGACGACGCCCGGGCCAACGCACTGCTCGGCGCGCTGGTCAACCCGGACGTCAAGAGCCGCCTGGAGGCGGCGGCCGCCCTCGGCGAGGTGGCACTGGCCTCGCGCGAGGTGGTCAACCCGGAGTTCCCGGACGCCGTCGTGCGCACGCCGGTGATGGTCAAGCTGGACGCCGCCAAGCCGGACCCGGAGGCCCCGTACCTGTCGGAGTGCTTCGGCCCGGTGTCCTTCGCGGTGGCCGTGGACTCCACTGCGGACGCCCTGGAGCTCCTGCGCCGCACGGTGCGGGAGAAGGGCGCGATGACGGTCGGCGCCTACACCACGTCGGCGGACACCGAGCGGGCCATCGAGGAGGTCTGCCTGGAGGAGTCGGCGCAGCTCTCCCTGAACCTGACGGGCGGGGTCTACGTGAACCAGACCGCGGCCTTCTCGGACTTCCACGGCTCCGGCGGCAACCCGGCGGCCAACGCGGCGCTGTGTGACGGGGCATTCGTCTCGAACCGCTTCCGCATGGTGGAGATCCGCCGCCAGGCCTGACGGCGACGGAAGCGGCGGGCCCGGCGTGGCGGCGCCGGGCCCGCTGCTTGACCCTCGACCTGGTGGAGGTCCCAGAGTCGGGGGTGTGGAGAGCGACATGCGCAGCATCGGTGAGATGGGCCGGGACAGCGGCCTCGGGGTGAGCGCCCTGCGGTTCTACGACCGCGCGGGCGTCCTCGTACCGGCATGGGTGGATCCGGTGACCGGGTACCGCTGGTACGCCCCCGAGCAGTTGGGCGAGGCCCGGCTGCTGGCGCGGCTGCGGCGCTCGGGGATGCCCCTCGCGGACGTCCGGCTGGTGCTGGCCGGCTGGGCGGGCGGGGACGCCGGCCTGGTGCCCCGGCTGCTCGACGGGCATCTGCGACGGCTCGAACGCGGGCTGGCCGACGCGCGCGAGGAGCTCTCCACGGTACGAGCCCTACTCGGACACAAGGAGACCTCCATGACCACCGCCACCGCCACCGCCACCGCCCGACTGACCCTGGTGGGCGAGGGGCTCGCGGCCGCCCTGGACGCCGTACGGTACGCCGCCGGGACCGATCCGGAGCTGCCGGTGCTCGGCGGGATCCACTTCGACATCGAGGGCGACGCCCTGCACCTCGTGGCCACCGACCGCTACCGGATGGCCGTGGCCCGTACGTCCGCCACCGGCACCGCCACCGCCACCACGTCCGACACCGCGTCCGACACGGCGTCCGACACGGCGTCCGGCGCCACGTCCGACACCGCCGGCCACGGCTGCGGCCGGGTCCGGGTGACCGTGCCCACCCCGCTCGTGGACGCGATGCGCGCCCTGCTCACCGACGGCGCCCCGGCCCGCCTCACCGTGGACGGGCGCAGGGTCGAGCTGGAGACCCAGGGCCGCCAGGTCGCCGGGCAGGGCCTCGGCGAGGACTTCCCCGACTACCGCCGCCTGACCCGACTGCCCGAGGGACGCCGCCTCACCCTGGACGTACCCGCCCTGCGGCGGGTCCTCGGCGCGCAGGAGGCCGAGGTGTGCGTCCTCGTCCTGACGGACACGGTGACCGTCGGCGACGAGGACTCCGCCGGGGAGCGGGTGGGGGTCAACCCCGCCTTCCTGCTCGACGCGCTCGCCGCCGGGGAGGAGCTGCTGCTGGAGTACATCGGCCCCAGGGCCCCGCTCGTCCTCCTGCGCCCCGACGTCGAGGACGCCTTCTCGCTGCTGATGCCGGTCAGTCTTGAGGCGTGAGCTTCGGGCCGCCCCAGTGGAAGAGGGTCATGGCCACGCTGGTGGCCAGGTTGTAGCTGGAGACCTGCGGGCGCATCGGGAGCGCGACCAGGTGGTCCGCCCGTGCGCGCAGCTCGGGTGAGATGCCGTGGCGCTCCGAGCCGAAGGCGAGCAGGGCGTCGTCCGGGAGGGTGAGGGCGCGGATGTCCTCCCCCTCCGGGTCGAGCGCGTACACGGGCCCGGCGGGCAGGGTGTCGATGTCGACCCGGTCCACGGTGGTGGCGTAGTGCAGGCCCGCTCCGGCGCGGACCACGTTGGGGTGCCAGGGGTCGAGGTCGCCGCGGGTGACGACGCCGGTGGCGCCGAAGCCCGCCGCGAGCCGGACGACGGCCCCGACGTTGCCGAGGTTGCGGGGGTTGTCGAGCACGACGACGGGCGCGGTACGCGGCTGCCGGTCGAGCCGGGCCCGCCCTTCGGCCGGGTCGGGCCGCACGGCCAGCGCGGCGACCCCGGTGGGATGCACGCGCGCCACGAGCTCGCCCAGCCCGCCCCCGCGCACCAGCCGCCCCACCTCCGCCGCCACGTCCGGAGCCAGCTCGGCCGCCAGCGCCCGTACGCCGTCGGGATCGTCGGCCACGGCCATCCGCACGTCGGCCCCGAACCGCAGGGCGTGCTTCAGCGCGTGGAACCCGTCGAGCAGCACGAGGTCCCCGCGTCCGACGGCCTCCCGCCACTGCTGCGCGATGTCGTCGGCGCTCCGGTGCAACTCAGTCATACCGCCGAGCGTACGGGCCGGCCCGGGCCCGCCTCCGCCGGGGGAAGCGCCCTGCGCACCCCGCCGGAGGCCCTGGCGCCCAACCAGAGGAGGAACGCCGTCGGCAGGAACACCGCGTCGGCGGCGATCATCGCCAGAGAGAAGAACGGCAGCCCCAGCAGCACCGCGATCCCCGCGTGCTCCAGCATCATCAGCGCCAGCAGTACGTTCTTGATCCGCCGGTTGAACACCGTGAACGGAAAGGCGACCTGCACCGCCACCGTCCCGTACGACAGCAGCATCACCATCGTCCCGCTCCCCGCCAGCACCCCGGACAGCCCCGGCCACGGGGTGAAGTAGTCCAGGCCGAGCGGGTAGTAGAGCGCGGTCCCGTCCTGCCAGCGCGACCCCTGGATCTTGTACCAGCCGGCCGTCGCGTAGATCAGGCAGACCTCCGCCATGATCACCAGCAGCCCGGCGTTGTGCACCAGGTTCGCCAGGACGTCCAGGACGGCCCGCCCCTCGCCCTCCGGTTCGTACCGGTCCACCATCCACCACACCGCGCACACGACCCACAGCGCCGCGAAGGCGGCCAGCCAGCCGTAGCTGAACCGATCCGTCACCGCCCCGTACGCGAACACCGCGCCCAGCACGCCCCACAGCACCGGACCGGCCGCCCCCGCCGAGGCCGAGCCCCGCAGCCGCGCCCGCCGCGCGTCGAGCGACCACACCTGCGCGCACCGGGTCAGCACCAGGTAGATCGCCATCAGGTGGACGACGTTGTCCCCGCCGTCGCCCATGAACACGCTGCGGTTCTGCAGCGACAGCACGCCGACCATGAAGACCACGGAGGTCGCGCGCGTCCGCCAGCCCAGCGCCAGCAGCAGGCTCGACGCCACCGACACCGCGTAGACCGTCTCGAACCAGAGCCCCGAATCCGACCACATCAGCACCGAGAAGGCGTGGTTCGAGGCGATCAGCCGCTCCGCCAGCCCGAAGCTCCAGGGCCCGTCGGGCCCGTACAGCTCGGCGCGGTTCGGGAACTCGCGCAGCAGGAAGAACAGCCAGGTCGCCGAGAAGCCGATCCGGACGACGGCGCTCTGGTACGGGCCCAGTGCCCGCCCGCTGACCTGCGCGACCGCCCGGCCGGCGGCGGCCCGCGCCCGCCTGATCGTCCGCGCGGCCGCCGGCGCCCGTCTCACACCGTCCACCACGGCAGCTCCCGGTAGTACGTCTGGCTGTCGGTCTTCTCGTCGCTCCACGGCGGAGCCGGCACCGCCCGCGTCGCCGAGCGCAGCTGGATCCGTACGATCTCGTCCCGCGCGCCGATCCCGGCCTGTGCGAGCCGGTTCAGCGCGATCCGGCGCAGGTACTGCTCAGACAGTTCGCCGCGCTCGCCGATCGGCTTGTTGTCCTCGTCGTGCGAGCCGGTGAAGAAGTCCCAGGCCCGGCGCAGCTCGTTCTGCCGCGTATGGCTCGGCAGCAGGCCGTGCCGGATGGCGGCGCCGTCCTCGGCCGACAGGTCGCGCCAGCCGACGGCCGTCAGCCGGCCGCCCGGGGCGGGGCGGACCTCGGCCCGCACCTCCACCGCGATGTTCTGCTGGAGCGGGTTGGGGGCGAAGAGCTTCCAGTTCTGCTCGAACTCGGGGTAGATCCAGTCGTCGACCGTCCGCGCGTGCTGCTTGCTCACCGTGTTGGACGGCGCGACGTGCAGGAAGACCAGCGCCAGGTGTCCGCAGGCGGCGAGGCCCACGGCCGCCAGCGCGAGTGCCGCGACGACCCGGTACGGGGCGGACAGGCCCGCGATCCCCGCAGCCCGCGGCGGCTCCGCCTCGTCGGCGGGCGGCTCGGCGGGCCGTTCCACGGGTGGTTCCACGGGCGGCTCGGCCGGCGGATCGGCGAGCGCTTCGGCCGGCGGATCCAGCGGCGTACGGGCCGGGGGGACGGCTGCCGTGGCGACCGGCCGACCGGCCGGCGGATCGATCGGCGGACCGGCCGACGGATCGATCGGCGGACCGGCGGGAACGGCTGCTTCCGCGGGCTCGCGCTCGTTCGATTCCATCCCGCCCCGATCATCCGGCGTCCACAGGGTTGACCTCAGAGGTTGACACCCTACGGGCCGCCGTCCCACCATTGAAGAGTACGAACCGAACGATCGGTCGGTCGGGCGGTCAACAATCTCTGGCAGGGGGCCGGGATGGTGGCAGTGACCCCGGAGACGGGGCAGGACTCAGGCCTCGGGGCTGACCTCGGGGCCCAGCTCGCGGCAGCCTTCGACGCCGCCGTGGCGGCGGACGAGCGCGTCGAGCCGCGCGACTGGATGCCCGAGGCGTACCGCGCCTCGCTCGTACGCCAGATGGCGCAGCACGCCCATTCCGAGATCATCGGCATGCAGCCCGAGGCCAACTGGATCACCCGCGCGCCCTCGCTGCGCCGCAAGGCGATCCTCATGGCCAAGGTCCAGGACGAGGCCGGGCACGGCCTCTACCTGTACAGCGCCGCCGAGACCCTGGGCACCAGCCGTGACGAGCTGCTCGACAAGCTCCACTCCGGCAAGCAGAAGTACTCCTCGATCTTCAACTACCCCACCCTGACCTGGGCCGATGTCGGCGCGATCGGCTGGCTGGTGGACGGCGCGGCGATCACCAACCAGGTACCGATCTGCCGCTGCTCCTACGGGCCGTACGCCCGTGCGATGGTCCGGATCTGCAAGGAGGAGTCCTTCCACCAGCGCCAGGGCTTCGAGCTCCTCATGGCCCTGTCCAAGGGCACCGAGGCGCAGCACGCGATGGCCCAGGACGCCGTGGACCGCTGGTGGTGGCCCTCGCTGATGATGTTCGGCCCGCCGGACGACGAGTCGGCGCACTCCGCGCAGTCGATGGCCTGGCGGATCAAGCGGCACTCCAACGACGAGCTGCGCCAGCGCTTCGTCGACATCGCCGTTCCGCAGGCCGAGGCGCTGGGCCTGACCCTGCCCGACCCGGACCTGAAGTGGAACGAGGAGCGCGGGCACCACGACTTCGGCGCGATCGACTGGGCCGAGTTCTGGGACGTGCTCAAGGGCAACGGCCCCTGCAACGAAGAGCGGATCGGCCGCCGGCGCCGGGCCCACGAGGAAGGCGCCTGGGTCCGCGAGGCGGCCGCGGCGTACGCGGCGAAGCACAGCGCACCACACGCCGTACAGGACACGGCGACGAACGAGGAGGCAGGGGTATGACGCAGAACTGGCCACTGTGGGAGGTGTTCGTGCGCTCGCGCCGCGGCCTCTCGCACACGCACGCCGGCAGCCTGCACGCGCCCGACGCGGAGATGGCCCTGCGCAACGCCCGCGACCTCTACACCCGGCGCGGCGAGGGCATCTCGATCTGGGTGGTGCCCTCCGCCGAGATCACCGCCTCCTCGCCGGACGAGCGGGACCCGTTCTTCGCCCCCTCGGCCGACAAGCCGTACCGGCACCCGACCTTCTACGAGATCCCCGAGGGGGTGCACCACCTGTGAGCAGCACCGATGCCGTTCAGAGCGAGGTCTCTCGCGCCGCTGCCCTCGCGCTCGGGGACGACGCGCTGATCCTCTCCCACCGCCTCGGCGAGTGGGCCGGGCACGCCCCCGTCCTGGAGGAGGAGGTCGCCCTCGCGAACATCGCGCTCGACCTCCTCGGGCAGGCCCGCGTCCTGCTGTCCCTGACCGGCGACGAGGACGAGCTGGCCTTCCTGCGCGAGGAGCGGTCCTTCCGCAACCTCCAGCTGGTCGAGCAGCCGAACGGGGACTTCGCCCACACCATCGCCCGCCAGCTCTACTTCTCCTTCCACCAGCACGAGCTGTACGCGCAACTGGCGGTCGGCGACGGTCCGTTCGCCCCGCTCGCGGCCAAGGCCGTCAAGGAGACCGCGTACCACCGCGACCACGCCGAGCAGTGGACCCTGCGGCTCGGCGACGGCACGCAGGAGAGCCGCGCCCGCATGAGGGCCGCCCTGGACTCGCTGTGGAAGTACACGGGCGAGATGTTCCAGCCGGTCGACGGCATCGAGGGCGTCGACTGGGCCGCTCTGGAGGGCCGCTGGCTGGCCGCCGTGGGCGGCGTACTGGAGCGGGCCGGGCTCGCGCTCCCCGAGGGCCCGCGCACCGGCGCCTGGGCCGCCGGGGCCGGCCGCCAGGGCCTGCACACCGAATCCTTCGGCAGGCTGCTCGCCGAGATGCAGCACCTGCACCGCAGCCATCCGGGGGCGTCATGGTGACGGACCGGGCCCCCGGGGCCGCCGAGGCCGTGACCCGCCTGGAAGCCGAGCTGGCCGAGCTCGCCGGCTCCGTCCCCGACCCCGAGCTGCCCGTCCTCAGCCTCGCCGAGCTCGGCGTGATGCGCGGAGTGCGGATGCACGAGGACGGCCACGTCGAGGTCACCCTGACCCCGACCTACACCGGCTGCCCCGCCATCGAGGCGATGTCCGCCGACATCGAGCGGGTCCTGACCGGCCACGGCATCCCGGACGTGCGGGTGCGCACCGTCCTGGCCCCGGCCTGGTCCACCGACGACATCAGCGCCGAGGGCCGGCGCAAGCTGGCCGAGTTCGGCATCGCCCCGCCGCGCCCGCACGCGGCCGGCGGGCCGGTCCCGATCGCCCTCTCGGTCCGCTGCCCGAACTGCGGGTCGACCGACACCGAGCTGCTCAGCCGGTTCTCTTCCACCGCATGCAAGGCGCTGCGCCGCTGCACCGCCTGCCGTGAACCGTTCGACCACTTCAAGGAGCTGTAGATGGCCGCGTCCACGCCGTCGCCCACGTCGGGCTCCGGGCGCCCCGCGCGCCACGGCGCCTTCCACCCGCTGACGGTGGCGGCGGTCGACCGGCTCACCGACGACTCCGTGGCGCTGACCCTGCGCGTGCCCGAGGAGCTGCGCGGCGAGTACCTGCACGCCCCCGGCCAGCACCTCACGCTGCGCCGCCGGACCCCCGAGGGCACCGAGGTCCGGCGTACGTACTCGATCTGCTCGCCCGCCCCGGCCCCCAAGGGCCCGGGCCCGGCGGCCCTGCGGGTGGGAGTGCGGCTGGTGGAGGGCGGCGAGTTCTCCACGTTCGCCCACAAGGAGATCGCCGCCGGGGACGTGCTGGACGTGATGGTCCCGGCCGGGCGGTTCGTCCTGGAGCCTGCCGCCGCCCCGGCCGCCGGGCACTATGCGGCGATCGTCGGCGGCAGCGGGATCACCCCGGTGCTGTCGATCGCCGCCTCACTGCTGGCGGAGCGGCCCGACGCCCGGTTCTGCCTGGTCCGCAGCGACCGTACCGCCGCGTCGACGATGTTCCTGGACGAGGTCGCCGACCTCAAGGACCGCTTCCCGGACCGGTTCCAGCTGGTGACCGTCCTCTCCCGCGAGGAGCAGGAGGCCGGGCTGCCGTCCGGCCGGCTCGACGAGGAGCGGCTGAAGGCCCTGCTGCCCGCACTGCTGCCGGTCGCCGAGGTGACGGGCTGGTTCCTGTGCGGCCCGTACGGGCTGGTCATGGGAGCGGAGCGGGCCCTGGGCGCGCTCGGCGTCGTGCGGACCCGGATCCACGAGGAGATCTTCCACGTCGAGGACTCGTCCGCCCCGGCCCCTGCCGCGGCCCCCTCCCACGTGCGGGTCACGGCCCGCCTCGACGGCCGCTCGGGGACCTGGCCGGTCCAGGACGGCGAGTCCCTGCTGGACGCCGTGCTGCGCAACCGCGCGGACGCCCCCTATGCCTGCAAGGGCGGGGTCTGCGGCACGTGCCGGGCGTTCCTGGTCACGGGCGAGGTGCGGATGGACCGGAACTTCGCGCTGGAGTCGGAGGAGACGGAGGCCGGGTTCGTGCTGGCCTGCCAGTCGCACGCGGTGACCGAGGAAGTGGAGATCGACTTCGACCGCTGAGGCCGAGCCCCTCCCGCGCTGTCCATTTCCGTCATCCTGCTCTATCTTGACGCACCGTCAGGTCCGGACCGGGCCTGACCGGGATCCGGTGCGCGCGGGAGGACAGGCAGTGGACTTCACCTTCACCGAGGAGCAGCAGGCCGCCGTCGAGGCGGCGAAGGCCGTCTTCGCGGACGTCGCCCCGGACGGCGTGCCCAGCCCCGCGCTGACCCCGGGGGCCGTCGCCGAGGACTTCGACCGGCCGCTGTGGGCCACGCTGGCCGCCTCCGACCTGCTGAGCCTGGTCCTCTCCGAGGAGCACGGCGGCGCCGGCCTCGACGCGATCACCCTGTGCCTGGTGCTGCGCGAGGCGGCGAAGGTGCTGGCCCGGGTGCCGCTGCTGGAGCACTGCGCCACCGCCATGGCGGTCCAGGCCCACGGCAGCCCCGAACTGGCCGCCGCCCTGCTGCCCGGCGCCGGGCGCGGGACGCTCGTCCTCACCGCCGCCGCCCACGGCCGCAGCGGGCACGATCCCGCGGAACTCGCCGTCACCGCCCGCCGCGAGGGCGCGCAGTGGACCCTCGACGGAGTACAGACGGCCGTCCCGTGGGCACACGGCGCCGACTGGATCGCCGTACCGGCGCACACCGGCGAGGGGGAGGCCGTCCTGGCGCTCGTACCGCGCACCGCCGAGGGCCGCACCCTGGCCGACCAGGTCTCCACCAGCGGGGAACGGCTCGCCGAACTCACCCTGGACGGCGTACGGGTGCCCGCGAGCCACCTCATCGAGACCCCGGGCGCCTGGGAGCGGCTGCACCAGCTCCTCGCCACCGGGACCTGCGCCCTGGCCCTCGGCCTGGGCGAGCGCGTGCTCACCATGACCAGCCAATACACCGGCAAGCGCGAGCAGTTCGGCTTCCCGGTGGCCACCTTCCAGGCCGTCGCCGTCCAGGCCGCCGACCGCTACATCGACCTGCGCGCCATGGAGGTCACCCTCTGGCAGGCCGCCTGGCGGCTCGACGCGGCGACCGGCGGGGCCGGCGGCCCGCTGCCGAGCGCCGGGGACGTGGCCGTCGCCAAGATCTGGGCCTCGGAAGGGGTGCGCCGGGTCGTGCAGACCGCGCAGCACCTGCACGGCGGCTTCGGAGCCGACACCGACTACCCGCTGCACCGCTACCACGCCTGGGCCAAGCAGCTGGAGCTCCAGCTCGGCCCGGCCGCAGCCCACGAGGAGGCACTGGGCGACCTGCTGGCCGCCCACTCCCTCGCCTGACGGCCGGCGGCGCCGCGCCGGCCGTTCTAGAGCACGAAGGCCGGGTTCCCGCTGTCGGTCACCATCGGGCGCCCGGCACCGTCCCAGGCCTGCATGCCGCCGTCGATGTTCACGGCATCGATGCCCTGGCGCACCAGGTACTGGGTGACCTGCGCGGAGCGCCCGCCGACCCGGCACATCACGTGCACGCGGCGGCCGTCCTCGACGGCCTCCGTCAGCTCACCGAAGCGCGCCACGAAGTCGCTCATCGGGATGTGCAGGGCACCTTCCACGTGTCCGGCAGTCCATTCGTCGTCCTCACGGACGTCGAGGACAAAGCCTTCGGAGGGCACCGCGGCGGCGTCCACCGAGGGAAGCGGTCCGAAGTTCATACGTCGCCTTCTCTCATCGCAGGTCTGTTCCCCAACCTATCCAACGAGCGCGGCAAGCTCCGCCTCGCGCTTCGCGACATCGGCGAGCAGCTGCTCCGCGATCTCCTCCAGCAGCCGGTCCGGGTCCTCCGGAGCCATCCGCAGCATCGATCCGATCGCGCTGTCCTCCAGCTCCCGCGCCACCACCGACAGCAGCTCCTTGCGCTGCGACAGCCACTCCAGCCGGGCGTAGAGCTCCTCGCTCTCGTTCAGCCGCCGTACCTCCTCGGGCACGGGACCAGCGGCCCACTCCTCGGCCAGCTCGCGCAGCAGCCGCTCCTCACCCCGCCCGTAGGCGGCGTTGACCCGCGCGATGAACGCGTCGCGGCGCTCCCGCTCGGCCTCGTCCCGGGCGAGGTCAGGGTGCGCCTGGCGGACCAGCTCGCGGTAGAGGCGGCGCACCTCCTCCGTCGGCCGCACCCGCTGCGGGGGCCGCACCGCGCGGTCGGTGAGCATCGCGGACGCGTCGTCGGAGATGCCCTGCGAATCCATCCAGTCGTGGAACAGCTCGTCCACCCCGGGCATCGGCATCACCAGCGAGCGGGCGTCCCGGGCCCGTCGCAGATCCTCGGCATCCCCGCTGCGCGCCGCCTTCGCCTCGGCGATCAGCGCATCCAGCTCGTCGAGCCGCGAGTACATCGGGCCGAGTTTCTGGTGGTGCAGCCGGGAGAAGTTCTCCACCTCCACCCGGAAGGTCTCCACCGCGATCTCGAACTCGATCAGCGCCTGCTCGGCGGCCCGCACGGCCCGCTCCAGGCGCGCCTCGGGTCGCTCGTCGCCCGTCTCTTCAGTCTGCTGCTCGCTCACCCGGCCAGCCTAAGGCCGTCCGTGCCGGGTCCATGTTTCACGTGAAACATGGAGCCCGACCGTGACCCGCTCAGACCCCGGCCTCCGCCGCGATCCGCCCGGATTTCACCGCTGCCACGAGGTGAGCGTGATCCGCCTCGCTCCGGTCGGCGTACGCCACCGCGAAGGTGGCCATCGCCTCGTCCAGCTCGTCGTTCTTGCCGCAGTACCCGGCCAGCAGCCGCGGATCGGCGCTGTGCGCGTGCGCCCGGGCCAGCAGGGCTCCGGTCATCCGCCCGTAGTCGTCGATCTGCTCGGGGGCCAGCGCCGCCGGGTCCACGCTGCCCTTGCGGTTGCGGAACTGCCGCACCTGATAGGGCCGCCCCTCCACCGTGGTCCAGCCCAGCAGGATGTCCGAGACCACCTGCATGCGCTTCTGCCCGGCCACCACGCGCCGGCCCTCGTGCTCCTCGGCCGCGCTCTCGAAGCCCAGCGCGGGCAGGTAGGGCAGCAGCACGGACGGCCGCGCCTCCTTCACCTGGAGCACCAGCGGCTCGCCCCGGTGGTCCAGCAGCAGCACCACGTACGAGCGGGTGCCGACGCTCCCGGTGCCCACCACCCGGAAGGCCACGTCATGGATGGCGTAGCGGGCCAGCAGCGGCAGCCGGTCCCCCTGGAGGGTCTTCAGGTACGGGCCCAGCGCGGCCGCCACGGCCGCCGCCTCCCCGTCGCCGACCCGGCGCAGCACCGGCAGTGCGTCCACGAAGCGGCGCTGCCCGTCCGCACCGGCCTCGGTGGACTTGGCGGCGAACCGCGCCGAGGTGTTGTTGCGGGCCTTCTCCGAGACCCGCTCCAGGGTGCCCAGCAGGTCGCGGGCGTCGGTGTGCGAGACGAGCTCCTCGTCCGCGATGGCGTTCCAGGCGTCCAGCGCCGGCAGCTTGGCCAGCAGCCGCATCGTCCTGCGGTACGCGCCCACCGTGTCGTGCGCCGCGGCCCGGCAGGTGTCCTCGTCCGCTCCGGCCACCCGCCCGGCCAGGACCAGCGAGGTCGCGAGCCGCTTCAGGTCCCACTCCCACGGACCGAACACGGTCTCGTCGAAGTCGTTCAGGTCGATGACGAGCCGGCCGCGGGCATCCCCGTACAGACCGAAGTTCGCCGCGTGGGCGTCACCGCATATCTGTGCGCCGACGCCGGTCACCGGACCGCCGGAGAGGTCGTGCGCCATCAGCCCGGCCGCTCCGCGCAGGAACGCGAAGGGGTTCGCGGCCATCCTGCCGACCCGGATCGGCGCCAGCTCGGGGACCCGCCCCACATTGGAGTCCTCCACGGCCCGCACCGCGTCCGGCCGTCCGGCCGGCGCCTCGAAGTGCGCGTGCGCCGAACGCGGCACCCGCAGCCGCAGGGCCTTGCCCGCCTCTTTGGGCGATCCCGCCACGGCCCGCGCCGCGAACCCGCCGACAGCCGGTATCCGCCCGTCGCCGGCCGTCCACCCCGCCGCCCCGTCCGGCCCCGCCACTCGCTGCTCCGGTACCGCCACCATCCGTGCCGCCCCCGCCCGTACCCGTCGTACTGTTTCGGCCGGGCGACACCAATCGCCCAGCTCACCACATGGATTCGGCCCGACCGTACCTACAGCCCGGCGTCCCTGGCCAGCAGGGCGGCCTGAACCCGGTTCTCGCAGCCGAGCTTGGAGAGGATCCGGCTCACGTAGGTCTTCACCGTCGCCTCGCTCATGTGCAGCCGCCGGCCCGCGTCCGCGTTGGACAAGCCCTCGCCCAGCAGCGCCAGCACCCCGCACTCCCGCTCGCTCAGCTCCGCCACCCGCCGCCGGGCCTCCTCGCCGCGCGCCGCGCCCTGCCCCGAGGCCAACTGGTCGACCACGTGCCGGGTCGCCCCCGGCGAGAGGTACGCGTCCCCGGCCGCGGCCGCCCGCACCGCGCCGATCAGCTCACCCGGCGCCGTGTCCTTCAGCAGGAACCCCGCGCCGCCCGAGCCCAGGGCACGCAGCACGTTCTCCTTCTCCCCGAAGGTGGTCAGGACCAGCGCCCGGACCTCCGGCGCCGCCCGCCCCAGCTCACCGAGCGCGGTCAGCCCGTCCATCACCGGCATCTGGATGTCCAGCAGCATCACGTCCGGCGTGTGCGCGCGGGCCAGTTCCACGGCCTCGCGCCCGTTCGCCGCCTCCGCGACGACCTCGATGTCCGGTGCCGAGGTCAGGATCATCCTGATCCCCGCCCTGATCAGCGGCTCGTCGTCAGCGATCACCACTCGGATCACCTTGGCTGTCACCCGCGCTCCTACTGCTCGGACTCGTACGCCTGCTTGTCGACGAGCTTGCCGTCCTTGAAGCAGAACCGGAAAACAGTATTGGTGTTCAGCCCCGAGTCGTCCGACGAAAGCAGTGCCAGACAGTCCGAGCCCGCCGGCCGCTCCGGGCCCTTGCGGTCCAGTCCCTCGGTCATGAAGCTGTTGCCGTCGGGTAGTTTCCGGCGGACCGCCTCCTCCGACTCGCCCACCCGGACCTTGTCGAAGTCCTCCTGGCTGATCATCGCGCTGCCCGCCGATCCGACCAGCATCACCACCCCGGCCCCGATCACGATCACCAGCAGCACCACCGCGGCGAAGGCGATCCCGCAGCCCATCGCGACGCCCCCGGCCCGGCTGCGGCCCCCCACGGCAAGCTCCTTGTCCACCGCCGCCCAGTCCATCGCCGGCGGCGCCACCGCGAACCCCCGGGCCTGTGCCTGGGCCAGGGCCTGGGCCTGCTGCCCGAAGTCGTCGGCGATGTCCTCCACCCCGGCCGGCTCCGCCCCGTACGGAAGCACTCCGGCCACCCGGAAGCCGCCGCCCTCGGTCCCGCCCGCATGCACCATCCCGCCGACCAGCCGGGCCCGTTCCCGCAGTCCGGTGAGCCCCTGGCCGCCCGAGACCACCTCGCCGACGCCCGGCCCGGCCGCCGGCCCGTTGGCGATCTCCACCACCAGCGAATCGTCCTCGTACCGCAGTTCCACCGAGATCGGCGCCCCCGAGGCGTGCTTGTAGGCGTTGGTCAGCGCCTCCTGCACGATCCGGTAGGCCGCGTGGTCGCACGCCGCGACCAGCGGCCGCGGCCGCCCCGTCACGGTCATCCGCACGTCGGTCCCCGCGCTCCGCGCCGCCTCGACGATCCCGGCGATGCCCGCCACCCCGCGCGCCGCGGGCTGCGCCTCCTCGGCCGGCACCGGTGCCTCGACCCCGTCCCGCAGGATCCCGACGACCTCGCGCAGTTCGTGCATCGCCGCCACCGAGGCCTGCCGCAGCACGCCCACCGCCTCGCGCTGGCGCTCGGTCAGCTGCGGGTCCACCTCCAGGGCGCCGGTGTGCACGGCGATCAGCGCCAGTTGGTGGCCCAGGCTGTCGTGCATGTCCTGGGCGATCCTCTGCCGCTCGCGCAGCCGGGCCTGCCCGGCGACCATCACGCGTTCCCGCATCAGCTGCCCGTTGCGCTCCTGGAGGGCCTGGAGCAGGGTCCGGCGCTGCGACCAGTAACGGCTGGCCAGGCCCGGCATCACGGTCATCGCGAGGAACATCAGCGTGGAGAACACGATCACCAGCACGGGCTGCTGTTCGGACCACGCTTGCAGCACGCTGAAGACGACCGCGGCGAGGAAGGCCACGGTGAACGCGGCCAGCGCCCGGCTCACCCCGACGATCCGGCGCCCCGCCGACCAGCCCAGCAGCACGGTGACCAGCAACGACCCCGGCAGGAACGGGGAGACGGCCGAAGCCACGATCAGGGTCGTGGCCGGCAGCCGGCGCCGCGCCAGCGTGAGCAGCACCACGGCGGCGGCGCTGGCCGCCATCCGCTGCACGCTGCCGTGGTCGAGCTCCTCGACGCCCAGCCCGAGCACCGCGAGCACCCCGGCGAGCACCAGATCGCCCGCCAGCATCCGCCGCGTCCACGGCTCGGGCCCCTTCAGCCAGTCCCAGCCCGCCCGCATCCTCGCCGTCGCATCCACGCGCCCGACCCTAGACACCGCCGCCCCCGCGAGGCCGCTCTCTTTCGTCGCGCCCCGTACGACGAAAGTCGACCCCTTCACGCACCGGTCCGGTCCCCGAGGGCTGTAATCCGCATCACGAACGTGTGTGAACGCGCCGCTCGCTCCGAGGCGTACGGATCCTCCACCCCCGTACCGACGGGAACTGACGGGAACTGACGGGACCTGAGGGGAACTGACGGCAAGAATCCCGGGAAACACGAAACGGCCGCCACCACTTTCGTGGTGACGACCGTCTCGTCGATGTGGGCGAGGGGGGATTTGAACCCCCACGTCCCGAAGGACACTGGCACCTGAAGCCAGCGCGTCTGCCGTTCCGCCACTCGCCCGAGCAGCTCCCCAGTGGATCTTCCCTTTCGGTCCGTTCCCCTGGCGACGTCGAAACATTAGCACGTCGGAGGGGGTGGATTCACATCGCTTTCCCAGCCCCCCGGGGGCCCGCCCGGATTGCCCCTCCCGCACCGCGCTCCCGGTGCGGGACACTGTCCTCAGAGCGCCCCTACGATCCCTTGTGAGTACCAACACTCATGCGCATGGGACCCAGGGGGAACCACCCGAATCCGCCACGCGTGGATACGATCAGTAAGCAGTACAGGGCGACAACGACGGAGGAGGTGCCCCATGGGAGTCCTGAAGCGGTTCGAGCAGCGACTCGAAGGTCTGGTGAACGGCACCTTCGCCAAGGTGTTCAAGTCCGAGGTCCAGCCCGTCGAGATCGCCGGCGCCCTCCAGCGCGAGTGCGACAACAACGCGACGATCTGGAACCGGGAGCGGACGGTCGTCCCGAACGACTTCATCGTCGAGCTCAGCACGGGCGACTACGAGCGCCTGAGCCCCTACTCCGGGCAGCTCGGCGACGAGCTCGCGGGCCTCGTGCGCGACTACGCCAAGCAGCAGCGCTACAGCTTCATGGGCCCGATCAAGGTCCACCTGGAGAAGGCCGACGACCTGGACACCGGGCTCTACCGGGTCCGCAGCCGTACGCTCGCCTCCAGCACCTCCCAGGCGCCGCCGCAGGCCGCCCCCCAGAACCAGCAGGGCGGCTACGGCTACCCGCCGGTCTCCGCACCGCCGATGCCGGCCGGACCGCCCCCGGGCGCACCCGCTCGCCGGCCCGGCGCCGCGGCACCGGCCCCCGTAACCACCGGAGGCGCCACCCGGCGCCACTGGATCGAGATCAACGGCACCCGCCACCAGATCTCGCGCCCCACGCTCGTACTCGGCCGAAGCACCGAAGCCGACGTGCGGATCGACGACCCCGGCGTCTCGCGCCGGCACTGTGAGATCCGGACCGGAACGCCCTCGACGATCCAGGATCTCGGGTCCACCAACGGCATCGTGGTGGACGGGCAGCACACCACCCGCGCTACGCTCCGCGACGGCTCGCGGATCGTCGTGGGCAGCACCACCATCATTTACCGGCAAGCCGAAGGGTGAAGCGGGGGCAATGTCAGAGCTGACCCTGACGGTCATGCGGTTGGGTTTCCTGGCCGTTCTGTGGCTGTTCGTCATCGTGGCCGTCCAGGTCATCCGCAGCGACCTGTTCGGTACGCGCGTCACCCAACGCGGCTCGCGCCGCGGGGCCGCGAATCCGTCCGGAGCGCCGGCACAGGGCGGCCGCCAGGCCGCCGCGCCGCCACAGCAGCGCCAGCGCCGCGGAGCGCCCACCAAGCTCGTCGTCTCCGAGGGCACCCTCACGGGCACCACGGTCGCCCTCGCGGGGCAGACGATCACGCTCGGCCGGGCGCACGACTCAACGATCGTGCTGGACGACGACTACGCATCCAGCCGCCATGCCAGGATCTACCCCGACCGTGACGGCCAGTGGATCGTCGAGGATCTCGGGTCCACCAACGGCACGTATCTCGACCGGACCCGGCTGACCACCCCGACGCCCATTCCGCCGGGCGCCCCGATCCGCATCGGCAAGACCGTCATCGAGCTGCGGAAGTAGTACGAGAATGAGCGAGCGGAGCGAGCGAGCCGCGGCAGTCCGGACCACCCAGGACACGGACCCGAGCGCGCTCCCGACCGGAGGGTGGGCAGTGTGGCTCGAGACCGGTTGTACCCGGAGGAAGCGTCGACTGGGCAGGTGCGCATGAGTCTGTCCCTGCGGTTCGCCGCCGGATCCCACAAGGGCATGATCCGCGAGGGCAACGAGGACTCCGGCTATGCCGGTCCCCGTCTCCTCGCCGTCGCCGACGGCATGGGCGGCCAGGCCGCCGGCGAGGTCGCCAGCTCCGAGGTGATCTCCTCCCTCGTGCAGCTCGACGACGACGTCCCGGGCTCCGACATCCTCACGTCGCTCGCCACCGCCGTGCAGCGCGCGAACGACCAGCTGCGCGTCATGGTCGAGGAGGACGCCCAGCTCGAAGGCATGGGCACCACCCTGACCGCGCTGCTGTGGACCGGCCAGCGCCTCGGCCTCGTCCACGTCGGCGACTCCCGCGCCTACCTGCTCCGTGACGGCGTCCTCACGCAGATCACCCAGGACCACACCTGGGTGCAGCGCCTCGTCGACGAGGGCCGCATCACCGAAGAGGAAGCCACCACCCACCCGCAGCGCTCCCTCCTCATGCGGGCGCTCGGCAGCGGTGACACCGTCGAGCCCGACCTCTCGATCCGCGAGGTCCGCACCGGCGACCGCTACCTGATCTGCTCCGACGGGCTGTCCGGCGTCGTCTCGCACCAGACCCTGGAAGAGACCCTCGCCGACTACCACGGTCCCCACGAGACCGTGCAGGCCCTGATCCAGCTCGCCCTGCGCGGCGGCGGACCGGACAACATCACCTGCATCGTGGCGGACGTCCTCGACACCGACAGCGGCGACACCCTCGCCGCCCAGCTGAACGACACCCCGGTCGTCGTCGGCGCGGTCGCCGAGAACCAGCACCAGCTCTTCGACGCGGGCGCCATGCAGACCCCGGCGGGCCGCGCCTCCGGCCTGGGCCGCCAGGCCCCGCCGCCGGCGGGCGCCTTCGGGCCCCCCGGCAGCGGCGAGGCCCCCGGCTACGGATACCCCGACCAGAGCCAGGGCGGCGGCGGCACGTACGGCAGCTTCGGCGAGCCCGATCCGTACGAGGACGACTCGCGCTACGAGGACACGTACGACCACCCCCGCCGGCGCCGCGGCAAAGGGCGCAAGTGGACCACCCGCACCCTGATCCTGCTGATCGTCGCCGGCGCCATCGGAGGCGGCCTCTACGCCGCCCACCGCTGGACCCAGACGCAGTTCTACATCGGCGTCAAGGGCGAGCACGTGGCGCTGTTCCGCGGCATCAGCCAGAACCTCGGGCCGCTGGAGCTCTCCAAGGTGGAGACCGACCGCACCGACATCGAACTGAAGTACCTGCCGCCCTTCAAGCGGAAGCTGGTCGAGGCCACCATCACCGAGACCAGCCTCGACGGCGCCCGTCGGAAGATCGACGAACTCGGCGTCCAGGTCGCCGCCTGCAAGAAGGACGAGGAGCGCCGCGCCGCGGAAGCGCAGAACCCACCAGCATCCGGTCCCAGCCTGACTCCCACGGAGCAGTCGCTGGTCGGCCTCTGCGGCAAGCAGTAGTACACACTCGCGGGCACAGGGGGCCTGCCACACCATGAGCGTAGTCACCAACACGACCACCATCGGCGCCATCGAGCTGCCGAGCCGGCGGAACACCGAGCTCCTGCTGCTCGTGTTCGCCGTGGTCATCCCGATCTTCGCCTACGCCAACGTGGGCCTGTCGATCCACGGCAAGCTGCCGCCGGGCATGGTCGCGTACGGCGGCGGCCTGGCCGTGCTCGCCGGCATCGCCCACTTCGTGGTGCGCCGCTACGCGAAGTACGCCGACCCGCTGCTGCTGCCGATCGGCACGCTGCTCAACGGGCTCGGCTGCGTCCTGATCTGGCGGCTCGACCAGTCGGAGCGGCTGCAGAACCTGGCCAAGCGCCAGTTCGGCCACTTCTCCGAGTCGGCCCCCCGGCAGATGATGTACACGGCGCTCGCCATCGCGCTGTTCGCCGCCGTGCTGCTGCTCCTCAAGGACCACCGCACGCTCCAGCGCTTCACGTACATCTCCATGGCCGCCTCGCTGGTCCTGCTGATCCTGCCCGTCATCCCGGGCCTCGGCGCCGACGTCTTCGGCGCGAAGATCTGGATCAGCGTCGCCGGCTTCTCCATCCAGCCCGGTGAGTTCGCGAAGATCGTCATCGCGATCTTCTTCGCCGGCTACCTGATGGTGAAGCGCGACGCCCTCGCGCTGGCCAGCCGCCGCTTCATGGGCCTCTACCTGCCGCGCGGCCGCGACCTCGGCCCGATCCTGATGATCTGGGCGATGAGCCTGCTCGTCCTCGTCTTCGAGAACGACCTCGGCACCTCGCTGCTCTTCTTCGGCATGTTCGTGATCATGCTGTACGTGGCCACCGAGCGCACCAGCTGGATCGTGATCGGCCTGGTCATGAGCGTGGCCGGTGCGGCCGTCGTCGGCGCGACCGCCAGCCACGTCAAGGCCCGCGTCACCGCCTGGCTCGACCCCTTCGCCTGCTACACCAAGTCGGGCGCCTGCGAGCAGGTCGGCCAGTCGATCATGAGCTTCGGCTCCGGCGGGGTCCTGGGCACCGGCTGGGGTCAGGGCAACTCCGACCTCATCGGCTTCGCCGCCAACTCCGACTTCATCTTCTCCACGGTCGGCGAGGAGCTCGGCCTCGCGGGCGTCATGGCCTTCCTCCTGCTCTACGGCCTGATCATCGAGCGCGGCGTGCGCACCGCCCTCGCCGCCCGCGACCCCTTCGGCAAGCTCTTCGCCATCGGTCTCTCCGGTGCCTTCGCCCTGCAGATCTTCGTGGTCGCCGGCGGAGTCATGGGCCTCATCCCCCTGACCGGCATGACCATGCCCTTCCTGGCCTCCGGCGGTTCTTCCGTCCTCGCCAACTGGGCCCTCATCGGGATCCTCATCCGGATCAGCGACACCGCACGCCGCCCCGCCCCGGCCCCGGCTCCGTCCCCCGACTCCGAGATGACCCAGGTGGTCCGCCCGTCATGAACAAGCCCCTGCGTCGCATCTCGCTCTTCTGCGGGCTGCTCGTCCTCGCGCTGCTGATCCGGACCAACTGGCTCCAGTACGTCCAGGCCGAGGACCTCAGCACCCGCAAGGAGAACCGCCGGGTCCAGATCGCCCAGTACGCCACCCAGCGCGGCAACATCATCCTCGCGAACGGCGAGGCGATCACGGGTTCCGCCGCCACCGACGGCAGCGACTACAAGTACAAGCGGGTCTACAACGACGGCGCGCTGTGGGCGCCGGTGACCGGGTACGCCTCCCAGGCCTTCGGTTCCACCCAGCTCGAATCCCTTGAGGACAAGATCCTCACCGGCAACGACGACCGGCTGTTCTTCGACCGCACCATCGGCATGTTCACCGGCGAGAAGAAGGCCGGCGGCAACGTCGTCACCACGCTGATGCCCGAGGCCCAGAGGGCCGCGTACAAGCAGCTCGACGGCAAGACCGGCGCCGCGGCGGCGATCGACCCGCGCACCGGCGCCATCCTCGCCCTGGTCAGCGCCCCCTCGTACGACCCCTCCAGCTTCGCCGGCAACTCCAAGACCGACGAGAAGGCCTGGGTCGAGCTGAAGGACAGCCCGGAGAAGAAGCTCGTCAACCGCGCCCTGCGCGAGACGTACCCGCCCGGCTCGACGTTCAAGGTGGTCACCGCCGCGGCCGCGCTGGAGCACGGCGTCGTCACCGACATCGACGCGCCGACGGACACCCCCGAGCCGTTCTTCCTGCCGACGACCAAGACCCCGATGGTCAACCACGCCAAGGGCTGCGAGAAGGCGACCCTCAACTTCGCGCTCCAGGTGTCCTGCAACTCCGTCTTCGCCAACGTCGCCGACAAGGTGACCAAGGACAAGATGCTGGAGACCGCGCAGAAGTTCGGCTTCAACAACGACAAGATCGACACCCCGGTCCGGGCGTTCGCCAGCGTCTACGACAAGAACATGGACCGGCCGGGCAACTCGCTCTCCGCGATCGGCCAGTTCAACACCGCCGCCACCCCGCTCCAGATGGCGATGGTCGCCGCCGCCGTCGCCAACGACGGCAAGCTGATGAAGCCGTACATGGTCGACCAGCTCACCGCCCCCAACCTCGACGTCATCGAGAAGCACGAACCGCAGGAGATGAGCCGCCCGCTCTCCCCCGCCAACGCGCAGAAGCTCCAGAAGATGATGGAGAACGTCGTCGAGAACCCGAACGGCACCGGCGGCTCGGCCAAGATCAAGGGCGTCACCGTCGGCGGCAAGACCGGCACGGCCCAGCACGGCGAGAAGAACGCCAAGCGCCCCTACGCCTGGTTCATCTCCTACGCGAAGACCGACAAGGGCTCCCCGGTCGCCGTCGCCGTCGTCATCGAGGACAGCGACGCCGACCGCGAGGACATCACCGGTGGCGGTCTCGCGGCCCCCGTCGCGAAGGCCGTCATGGAAGCCGTTCTGCAGAACCAGAACAAGGGCTGACGGGCGGGAAGCAAGGGGCCCACAGGAGCGCGAAGAGCCGAACCGGAGTGATCCACATCACTGTTCCCGCCCGGATCCGAGCGTACGGTACCGGTCCGGTATCAGCCTGTGGTCACGAACCGATCACCGACGATCGGCCGGTAGCCTTTGCGCGAACAGCACACCGCCGGACCACACACGGGTGCGGTCGGGACTGACGGAGAGGGCTGCAACGTTATGGAAGAGCCGCGTCGCCTCGGCGGCCGGTACGAGCTGAGCCACGTGCTCGGCCGCGGTGGCATGGCCGAGGTCTACCTCGCCCACGACACCCGGCTCGGCCGTACCGTCGCCGTCAAGACCCTGCGCGCCGACCTCGCCCGCGACCCGTCCTTCCAGGCCCGGTTCCGGCGCGAGGCCCAGTCGGCCGCGTCGCTCAACCACCCGGCGATCGTCGCGGTCTACGACACCGGCGAGGACTACGTCGACAACATCTCCATCCCGTACATCGTGATGGAGTACGTCGACGGCTCCACCCTGCGCGAGCTCCTGCACTCCGGACGCAAGCTGCTGCCCGAGCGCACCCTGGAAATGACCATCGGCATCCTCCAGGCGCTCGAATACTCGCACCGCGCCGGCATCGTGCACCGTGACATCAAGCCCGCCAACGTGATGCTCACCCGCACCGGCCAGGTCAAGGTCATGGACTTCGGCATCGCCCGCGCCATGGGCGACTCCGGCATGACCATGACGCAGACCGCGGCCGTCATCGGCACCGCCCAGTACCTCTCCCCGGAGCAGGCCAAGGGCGAGCAGGTCGACGCGCGCTCCGACCTCTACTCCGCTGGCTGCCTGCTGTACGAACTCCTCAGCGTCCGGCCGCCGTTCATCGGCGACTCCCCGGTCGCCGTGGCGTACCAGCACGTACGGGAAGAGCCGCAGCCGCCGTCGAACTTCGACCCCGAGATCACGCCCGAGATGGACGCGATCGTCCTGAAGGCACTGGTCAAGGACCCCGACTACCGCTACCAGTCCGCCGACGAGATGCGCGCCGACATCGAGGCCTGCCTCGACGGCCAGCCCGTCGCGGCCGCGGCGGCCATGGGCGTACCCGGCTACGGCTACCCCGACCAGGGCAACGGGTACGGACACCAGGGCTACGACCAGCCCACCACGGCCCTGCGCACGGCCGACGCCGGCCAGACCTCGATGCTCCCGCCGATGCCCCCGGGCGACGGCGGGTACCCGGGCCAGGGCCAGGGCGGCTACGACCAGGGCGGCCACGGCCGCCGCCAGCAGAAGAAGAGCAAGGCCTCGACGATCCTGCTGGTCACGGCCGGCATCCTCGTCCTGGTCGGCGCGATCCTGATCGGGCGCTCCGTCTTCGGGGGCGGCGCCGACAACCGGCCCACCGTGCCCAAGTTCATCGGCGAGACCCTCGAAGCGGCCCAGAAGGCCGGCGACAACGTCGGCCTCAAGGTCGTGAAGGAAGCCGACGAGGCCTGCGACAACCAGCCCAAGGGCAACATCTGCTCGCAGAACCCGGCACCGGACACCAAGGCCGACAAGGGCTCCACGGTCAACGTCAAGGTCTCCTCGGGCGCCCCGAACCTGCCGGTGCCCAACGTCGTCAACCTGAAGTTCGAGGACGCCGAGAAGGCGCTCAAGGACAAGGGCTTCGCCGTGGACAAGAAGACCCAGGAGTCCGAGCGGCCCGCCGGCACCGTCCTCGACCAGGACCCGAAGAGCGGCCAGGCCCAGAAGGGCTCGACCGTCACGCTGACCGTCGCCAAGGAGCAGTCGAAGGCCGAGATGCCGGACCTCCTCGGGAAGACCCGGGAGGCGGCGATCAAGGCGCTGAACGACGCCAAGCTCAAGCTGGGCAGCCAGACGGAGGTCGACTCTCCCGGAGCCGCGCCGAAGACGATCGTCCAGCAGCAGTACCAGCCGGGCGAGCAGCTCGCGGTGGGCACGACGGTCAACGTCCAGATCGCCAAGGCCTCGCAGCAGACCCAGGTCCCCCAGCTGCAGGGCAAGACGGTCGCCCAGGCCAAGAACGAGCTCGCGAGCCGGGGCCTGAACCTCCAGGTCATCGCCGGCCCGACGGACGACAAGGCGATCATCCTGGCCACCGATCCCCCCGCGAACACCCCCGTCGAAGCGGGCCGGGTCATCAACGTCCAGACGCTGCCCGGCCAGCAGAACGGCGGCAACGACGGCGGAACGCTGTTCGGCGGCCTGACCGGCGGTGGCGGCCGGCGCTAGTCGGCGGCCCTCCACCCCACCAGGACACGGAAAAGCCCCCGTGGGCGGCCTCAGAGCCGCTCACGGGGGCTTTCCCGTGTCAGCGCAGCTCCGCCGGCGGGGTGCGCTGCGCGTCGACCTTCTCCGTCCGCACCAGCTCGCCCCACACGATGTACCGGAACTTCGACGTGTAGACCGGCGTGCAGGTCGTCAGCGTGATGAAACGGCCCGGCGCCGTGCGGCCCGATTCCTTCGGGACCGCCGAGATCACGTCCACGTTGTACTTCGACGTCTGGCGCAGCTCCGCGAACACCTTGTACACGTACCAGGTGTCCCGGGTCTCGAAGACGACGGCGTCGCCGTTCTTCACCTTGTCGATGGCGTGGAACTTCGCGCCGTGCCCGTCCCGGTGCGCCGCCAGGGCGAAGTTGCCCGACGCCTCCCACGGCAGGGCCGCCTTCACCGGGTCCGTGTAGTACCCGGCCACACCGTCGTCGAGGACGTCCGGCGCCGTGCCCTTCTTGACCAGGACCTCGCCGTTCTTCATCGCCGGCACGTGCAGGAAGCCGATGCCGTCCTGGGTGTCCAGCGCCCCCGGCGCCGCGGCGCCGTCCGCCCCCGGGGCGCTCTGCCACTGCCGGCGGACCTCGTGGCCGCGCGCCGACGCCTGCCGGTCCGCGAGCACGTTCGTCCACCACAGCGAGTACGCGACGAACAGGCCGAGGACCAGGCCCACGGTGATCAGGAACTCGCCCAGCAGGCTCAGGAACCCGGCGAGCACACTGCGGCTCGGCGGCGGCGGCGACGCGGCACGTGACACTGCTTGTTCGTCCTTACGGGCTGGCCAGGGCGGGCGGAGCACCCTGGCTGCGGGGGCGTTCGTCGGTCATCCTGCCCCATACGATCATGCGGTAGGTGCTCGTGAACTCGGGAGTGCAGGTCGTCAGCGTGATGTACCGGCCCGGGGCGGTGAATCCCGAGCCCTCCGGCACCGGTTTGATCACCGACACGTTCGTCGGCGGGGTCTGCGCCAGCGACGAGGTGATCTCGTACGTGTAGTAGGCGTCCCGGGTCTCGACCACGACCGGATCCCCCGGCACCAGCCGGTTGATGAAGCGGAACGGTTCGCCATGGGTGTTGCGGTGGCCCGCCAGCGCGAAATTGCCCTGCTTGTCGGCCGGCATCGCCGACTTCAGCGCACCGTCCGCGTAGTGCCCGACCATCCCCTTGTCGAGCACCTTCGGCTTGCTGACCCCCTCCGCCACCGGCACCTTCACGTCCAGCTTCGGGATGTGGAGGATCGCGAAGCCCTGCCCCGGCTCGAACGCCGAGACCTGCGGGGCCGCGGCCCCGCCCTGGTCCCGCTCCCAGTTCTGGCGCAGCGAGCCGGCGGCCCCGTTCGCCGTCCGCTCCGCCAGTACGTTCGTGTACCAGAGCTGGTAGGCGACGAACAGCAGCATCACCACGCCCAGGGTGATGAACAGCTCTCCGGCGAGCCGGCTCAGGACGACCACCGGGCCGCCCGACGCGGGCCGCCTGCGCCGACGGCCCCCGCTGCGCCTGCGCGTGCGCTTCTCGGCCTCCTGCGCTGCCCTGCGCCGCGCGGCCCGGCCCTCCGTGGGCACGGACGGCGCGACCGCGGTCACGCGACGGCCTTGCCCACCACCGGGGCCAGCCCCACCGAGCGCTCGACGGCCCCCGCGTCCCCGCAGCGCACCAGCCAGTTCGCGAGCATCCGGTGGCCCCACTCGGTCAGCACCGATTCGGGGTGGAACTGCACGCCCTCGACGTCGTGCTCCCGGTGCCGCAGCCCCATGATGATCCCGTCCTCGGTGCGCGCGGTGACCTCCAGCACGTCCGGCAGGGTCTGCGGCTCGGCCGCGAGCGAGTGGTAGCGGGTCGCGGTGAAGGGCGAGGGCAGGCCCGCGAAGACGCCGAGCCCCTCGTGCACCACCGGCGAGGTCTTCCCGTGCAGCAGCTCGGGGGCCCGGTCCACGACACCGCCGTACGCCACGGCCATGGACTGCATGCCGAGGCACACGCCGAAGACCGGGACGCCGGTGTCGGCGCAGTGGCGGACCATGTCGACGCAGACGCCCGCCTGCTCGGGCGTACCCGGTCCGGGCGACAGCAGCACGCCGTCGAAGCCGTCCTGCGCGTGGGCGAGCCCGACCTCGTCGTTGCGCAGCACCTCGCACTCCGCGCCGAGCTGGTACAGGTACTGGACCAGGTTGAAGACAAAGCTGTCGTAGTTGTCGACAACCAGAATGCGCGCGCTCACGGAGTGGCTCCCGATCCCTCGTCCACCGTTACGTCGTTGAACGGGAGGAGCGGCTCGGCCCACGGGAAGACGTACTGGAACAGCACGAAGACCACTCCGAGGACCAGTACGAGGGAGATCAGCGCGCGAATCCACACGCTGCCCGGCAGATGCCGCCAGATCCAGCCGTACATGCCGTCTGTTTCCTATCCGTCCACGATCGACCACCGCACCGCGGGGGCGGTACGCGAACAGACTAAAGGCAGCGGCCCGGCCGGGTGGGTCAGCTCGGCAAACCCTCCGGGCGGCCCTGGGCGGCCGAGCGGGTCTGCGTCAGCTCCGCCCAGACGACCAGCCGGTGGCTGTGTCCCCACTCCGGATCACAGGTCGTGAGGGTCAGGTACCGCCCGGGTCCGGTGAAGGGTGAGCGGCGCGGCACCGGGTCGACCACCCCGATGTCGGTGGGCAGGGTGCGCAGCGGTTCGCTGCGGACCGTGTACGTGTACCAGGCCGTGGCGTCCTTGAGGATCACGGCGTCGCCGGGGCGCAGCTCGGGGAAGTCCTTGAAGGGGTCGCCGTACGTGCGCCGGTGGCCCGCGACCGAGAAGTTCCCGGTGCCGCCGAGGCGGGCGGTGCCCGCGTAGTGGCCGAGTCCCTTCTTCAGCAGGTCCGTGCCGGTGCCCTCCAGGACCGGCTTGTTCCAGTCCGGGCCGAAGCGGGGGACGTACATCTCGGCGAAGGCCCGGCCGGGCGGGTATCCGGGCGCGTCCTGCGCCGGCGGCGCGGGCTGCGGTGCGGCCGTCGGCCCGGTGGCGGGAGCGGGGGACGGGACAGCGGAGGGCGCGGAGGGCGCCGGGGCCGGCGCCGGGGCCGGGGCCGCGGCCCAGCGGTCGCGCATCCGGGCCATCTCCCCGTCCATGGCCCGGTCGGCCTTGACGCCGGTCCACAGCAGTACGTACGCCACGAACAGCACGATCAGCGTGCCCGCCGTCAGGCAGACCTCGCTGAACGTCCGCACCACCAGGCGCAGTACGACGTCACGGCGTACTGCTCGCGGAGGCGGATTCCAGCGGCTTCGCATAGTGGAGGTCCACTGTGCCGGAGTAGCCCGGGAGTGTCAGCTCCTTGTGCTCGTCCACTTTCCAGCCGAGCCCGTACGCCGTCACGTACTGCTGGTAGTTCTGCAGGGCCGGGGAGGCGGCGAGCGCCTTGCGCAGCGCGGCCGGGTCCCCGACCGCCGTCACCTTGTAGGGGGGCGAGTAGACGCGGCCCTGGAGGATCAGCGTGTTGCCCACGCAGCGCACCGCGCTGGTGGCGATCAGCCGCTGGTCCATGACCTGGATGCCCTGGGCTCCGCCCAGCCACAGGGCGTTCACCACGGCCTGGAGGTCCTGCTGGTGGATCACCAGGTCGTTGGGCTGCGGCTCGGGCACGTTGGGGATGCGGGCCGTGGCGTTCGGCGGGGCGTCGTTCAGGGTGACCGTGAGGCCCTTCCCGGACAGTGCCTCGGTGCCGGAGGCGACCCGCAGGGCGGCCAGTTTGGCGTCCTCGGCCCTGGTGCTGCCGTCGTCGCGGTCGGCGAGGGCGTCCACCCGGTCGCGGACGGCCGCGGTGCTCTGTTCGAGCAGCGCGTTGCTCTGGCTGCGCTCGTGGATGAGGTCCGAGAGCTTGAGGAGCGAGGCGTCCGTCCGGATGTTCGTACCCTTGGAAGTGTTGAAGCTGGTGACGAAGATGAGACCGGCCAGGGCGAAAACGGCGGCCGTCAGCAGCCGGACCGGCCTGGCCCGGTGACGGGGACCCACGGAGGAGTCGTCGGAATTGCTCAACGTACCCTTCTCCTTCAACGCCACAGGTCCACTACGCTAACGGACGCCCGGGGCAGGCAAGGTCCCCAGCGCATCGACAGGAGAGCCCCTCGTGCCGAAGTCACGTATCCGCAAGAAGGACGACTACACGCCGCCGCCGGCGAAGCAGGCGCAGGCGATCAGGCTGACCAACCGCAGCTGGGTCGCCCCGGTCATGCTGGCGTTCTTCCTGATCGGTCTCGCGTGGATCGTCGTCTTCTACGTGACCGAGACCCAGCTGCCGATCGAGGCACTGGGCAACTGGAACATCGTGGTCGGATTCGGCTTCATCGCGGCGGGATTCGGCGTGTCCACGCAGTGGAAGTGACCGGTCCCCGATCGGGTGCCCGAAAGCACAGTCACACCGGGTCCGACAAGCTCTCCCCATGAGTTATCCACAGCGTCATCCACACCTGAGGAAAAGACAGAAGATCTGTGGATAACTCTGTGGAGTGTTGACGCCGGTGTGATCAGGTGAGTTCGGCCGTACGGATCAGGACCACCGCCGCTGCCAGCAGGAACGCCGCTCCACAGGTCCCCCACTGGACCAGTGTGCGCGTCCTGCCGGCGGCCGGTCCGACCATGCCCAGACCGACCAGCAGACCGGTCACCAGGCCCCCGATGTGGGCCTGCCAGGAGACGGACAGGCTGCCGCCGAAGGGCACGAAGGTCAGTACCAGCATGAGCACGACCATGGTGATGACCGGCCGCATCTCGTAGCGCAGCCGGCGCACCAGCACGACGGTCGCGCCGAGCAGACCGAAGATCGCGCCGGAGGCGCCGAGGGTCGGGGTATTCGGCGCGGTCAGCAGATAGACGAGGGCGCTGCCGCCCAGCCCCGACAGTACGTACACACCGAGGTAGCGGACCCGGCCCAGGGCCGCCTCCAGCGGGCCGCCGATCACCCACAGGGCCAGCATGTTGCCCCCGATGTGCCACCACTCCACGTGCAGGAACACCGAGCTCAGCAGCCGGTAGTACTGGCCGGTGGAGACCCCTTCCACCGGGCCGCCGAAGTATTCGACGTACCGCCCGAGCAGCTCCAGCCGGACGACGACCGCCGGCGCGAGCAAGCCCACAAGGAACACCGCGGCGTTGATCCCGATGAGGATCTTGGTGACGAGGTGCGGATCCGCGGAGACCACCCCGCCCGCGACGGTGCGCGGTGCGCTCGCGGCCGGGGCGTGCCCCGTACCGGAGCCGTCACGGACGCACTCGGGGCACTGGAAGCCGACCGAGGCGCTGATCATGCACTCGGGGCAGATGGGGCGCTCACAACGCGTGCAGCGGATCCCCGTGTCGCGATCCGGGTGGCGGTAGCAGCCCGGCAGACGGTCGGTGTCCATCGGTCCCCTCGGTCAGCGGCGGGACGGGCGGTGCGCCCCGCCGGTCGTCCGGCTGTGGCCCCGGCGGGTTCCACGCATGCAGGACGGACGGGCGGTGCGGAAAGGTTCCCGGGCCGCCCGCGCGGCGGCGGTCAGCGCTTCTCGACGAGGACGGACTGGATGATCACGTCGTCGAGGGGGCGCTCGGTGCGCGGGTTCGTCCGCAGGCCGGCGATGTCGTCCACGATCTTCTGGCTGGCCTTGTCCGTGACCTCGCCGAAGATGGTGTGCTTGCGGGTCAGCCAGGCGGTGGGCGCGACGGTGATGAAGAACTGGGACCCGTTGGTGGCCGGGCCCGCGTTGGCCATGGCCACCAGGTACGGCTTGGTGAAGGCCAGGTCGGGGTGGAACTCGTCGGCGAACTGGTACCCGGGGCCACCGGTGCCGTTGCCGAGCGGGTCGCCGCCCTGGATCATGAACCCGCTGATGACGCGGTGGAAGACGGTGCCGTCGTACAGCGGATCGGTGGTCTTCTGGCCATCGGTGGGACGGGTCCATTCGCGGGCGCCCGTGGCCAGCTCCACGAAGTTCTTGACCGTCTTCGGGGCGAAGTTGGCCAGGAGCTCGATCTCGATGTCGCCGTGGTTCGTCTTCAGGGTGGCGTAGAGCTTCTCGGCCACGGATCTGCCTTCCATAGTCGTCACTGTCGGTTCCAGATCCTCCCACGGAGCGCTGCACGGCACAGAAATCCTCCACCCGTATGCCCTGTCACGCATGCCGCCCGACCGTATGGCAGGCATGATCCGACAAAGGGTGGAAAGGTGAACTGTGTCCGCCACCGAGGAGGAGGATCCTGTGACCCGCAAGGACAGCGTGCACCTGGCCGCCGAAAGCGCCAGGGAAACGGCGAGGCACGCAGCGGAAGCGGTGGCGCCGTACGCAGCGGCCGCCAGGGACGCCGCTGCGCACTACGCGGCCGAGGCGAACGAGCGGCTGGCACCGAAGGTCTCGTACGCGACCTCCGAGGCGGCCCGGCAGGCCCGTACGGCGTACGACGAGCATCTGCACCCGAGGATGAGGGCGGCCCGCACGCACGTGCCCCCGAACGTGGACCGGGCGGCGACGATGGCCGTGCACCACACGCGCCGGGCGGCGCGGCAGGCGGCCGACTACACGCAGCCGAGACTGGAGAGCGCGCTGGCCGCGGCCCAGCCGGTGGCCGAGGAGGCCGCGTCCCGGTCGACGGCGGCCCTGGCCGCGCTGCGCGGTCAGGTGACGGCCAAGGAGGTCCAGCGGCTGGTGAAGCGCCACGAGCGGCGCTGCCGGGCCGGCCGGGCCTTCAAGTTCGTCGCGGTGGCCGGCGTACTGGCCGCCGGCGCGTACCTGGCGTGGCGGTGGTGGGACCAGCAGTCGAACCCGGACTGGCTCGTCGAGCCGCCGGCCGCCACCGAGCTCTCGCGCGAGCGCGAGCCGGCGAGCTTCGACGACGAGCTGGCGGCGAAGGAGCGCGAGTCCTCCTCCGGCACGGCTGAAGAGTGAGAAGAGTGAGCGGGCTCTGAGCGCGGACGGCCCCTGAGCGAGACGGCGGGAGGGCCCGGATCATCGGATCCGGGCCCTCCCGCCGCGTTCCCCGCCGCGTTCCCCGACACCCCCTAGCGGGGCAGGGTGAGCACCTGGCCGGGGTGGATCAGCTCGGGGTTGGAGCCGATGACGCCCCGGTTCATGGCGTAGAGCTCGCGCCAGCGGGCCTCGTTGCCCAGCTCCCGCCGGGCGATCGCGGAGAGCGAGTCGCCCGCCCGCACCGTGTACGTACGCTTCGCGGCGGCCGGCATCGGCTTGGGCTCCGGAGCCGCGGGAACCGCCTTGTGCGCGGCTGACGTGGGCTTCGGCGTGTGCGGCGCGGGCTTCGGCGGCGCCGCCGCGGCCATCCGCTCGGCGGCGGCCTTGGTGGCCGACACGGCTTCGGTGTACTTCGCCGCGTAGTCGGCGGACGCGGCCGCCGCGGCCTTCTCTGCGGCCTCGTGCTTCTTCTTGTCGGACTTGAGGAAGTCGAAGAGTCCCATGTGTCTGTACGCCTCCGGCGTGGTGTCGTCCCCCGGCTCGGTGCCTTCCCCCACTGTCGGCCAGCCCGCGCCGCCCGGCCCTGTGACGGGGCCAACCGGGGGACCCCGGCGCGGGCCGCCCGGCTGTTACCGTCAACGGCATGCCCGAGCTCGTCGCCCCCTCCCCCCGCCTGCACGCCTCCTGGCTGGAAGCCCGTGCGGAATGGGGGCCCGACAGCCACATGGACGGCGCCGGACTCGGCTCCGAGGACGACGTGGACAGCCCCGGGGGCTTCGCGGCCTGGACGGAGCGGCTGCGCGGGTACGGGGACCGGACCCGACCCGTGGAGCAGGGCCGCGTGCACGCCACGTACTGGTGGATCGCCGAGGACGACACCTATCTGGGTGCGATCGACCTGCGCCACTACCTGAACGGCTTCCTCCTCGACGCCGGCGGCCACATCGGTTACGGCATCCGGCCCTCCGCACGCCGGCGCGGGCTGGCCGGCTGGGCCCTCGGCTCGGTCCTGTACGAGGCCCGCCTCCTGGGGATGGACCGGGTGCTCCTGACGTGCGACCCCGGCAACACGGGGTCCGTGCGCACGATCGAGGGGGCGGGCGGGGTCCTGGAGGACCTCCGCGAGACCCTCGTGGGCCCCAAGCGCCGGTACTGGATCGACCTCTGACCGGGGCGCGCCACCGGGCGCACCGCACCACGCGAAGAGGCCACCCGACCCGCGTTTCCGCTGGTCAGGTGGCCTCTGATGCTGTGGAGCTTAGGAGATTCGAACTCCTGACATCTGCCTTGCAAAGGCAGCGCTCTACCAACTGAGCTAAAGCCCCGAAAAGATGGACGCGACCGCCTCCCGTGAAGGTGTGGCCGTTCCGCAGAACAGAGTACCGGGTGTACCCCCGCATCTCGCAAAATTATGGGGGCTCCCGCCACGCGACCACGCTCCGTAAGATGCTCGCGAGGTTCGCACCAGCGAAGTAGGGGAGTACTAAGAGTGGACGCTGTTCAGCAAGAGGCCACGGCCAGAGCCAGAGAGCTTCAGCGCAGCTGGTACGGGGAGCCCCTGGGCGCTCTCTTCCGCCGGCTCATAGATGACCTCGGCTTGAACCAGGCACGCCTCGCTGCGGTCCTCGGGCTGTCGGCGCCCATGCTGTCCCAGCTGATGAGCGGCCAGCGGGCCAAGATCGGGAACCCGGCCGTGGTGCAGCGCGTCCAGGCCCTCCAGGACCTCGCGGGCCAAGTGGCGGACGGAAGCGTCAGCGCGGCCGAGGCCACCGACCGGATGGACGAGATCAAGAAGACCCAGGGAGGCTCCGTCCTCAGCAACAGCGGCCAGACCCCGACCGGTTCGGGCGCACCCACGGTCAAGCGCGTCGTCCGCGAGATCCAGTCGCTGCTGCGCTCGGTCTCCGCGGCCGGCGACATCATCGACGCGGCCGACTCCCTCGCCCCCAGCCATCCCGAACTGGCGGAGTTCCTCAGGGTCTACGGCGCGGGCCGCACCGCGGACGCGGTCGCCCACTACGAGTCCCACCAGAACTGACGCGACACCACACGCACGGGACGCACGCACGGGACGGGGGACGGGCGCAGCGATGGGTGAGATCTTCGCCGGTCGGTACGAGCTGATCGATCCGATCGGGCGCGGCGGCGCGGGCGCCGTGTGGCGGGCCTGGGACCACCGGCGCCGCCGGTACGTCGCCGCCAAGGTCCTGCGGCAGAGCGACGCCCACACCCTGCTCCGGTTCGTCCGGGAACAGGCCCTGCGCATCGACCACCCGCACGTGCTGGCCCCGGCCAGCTGGGCGGCGGACGACGACAAGGTCCTGTTCACGATGGACCTCGTCGCCGGGGGCTCCCTCGCCCACGTCATCGGGGACTACGGCCCGCTGCCGCCCCGCTTCGTGTGCACGCTGCTCGACCAGCTCCTGTCGGGGCTGGCGGCGGTGCACGCGGAAGGGGTCGTCCACCGCGACATCAAGCCGGCCAACATCCTGATGGAGGCCACCGGATCCGGACGGCCGCACCTGCGGCTGTCCGACTTCGGCATCTCGATGCGCAAGGGCGAGCCGCGCCTCACCGAGACCGACTACGTGGTGGGCACGCCCGGGTATTTCGCCCCGGAGCAACTGCTCGGCTCCGAACCCGACTTTCCCGCCGACCTCTTCGCCGTCGGACTCGTCGCCCTCTACCTCCTGAGGGGCGCCAAGCCCGATTCCCGGGCGCTGGTGGAGCACTTCCTCGCCCATGGCACCCCCGCCGCCCCCGAAGGCGTTCCGGCGCCTCTGTGGGACGTCGTCGCGAACCTCCTCCAGCCGGACCCCCACAGCCGGTTCAAGACCGCCACAGGGGCCCGCAAGGCCCTTGCGGAGGCCGTGGAGCTGCTGGCGCCGCCCGCCCTGGGCGAGGAGCCGGTGGAAGTGTTCGACCAACTCGGTCCGCTGCCTCCCGGTTTCGGCCCCCAGGGGCCGCAGAGCACGGCCGCGGTGACCCCCGAGTCCCCCACCGCGGCGGGGGTCCCGGTGCGGGCGGCCGCGGTTCCCGCACCCGTCGCGTCGGCTGGGTTCGGACCGCCGCCGGCCGGGGTGTTCGGGCCGTCGGAGACCGGCAGCTTCCGCCTCCCGCCGCCGGTGCGCTCCGAAGCGACCCCGGCCGCCGCCTCGCCCGCGGCCGCCGCCTCGCCCGCGGCCGCCCCTTCGGTCGCCGGTGCCGCGCCGCACCCGCCGCCCGTACGGACCGGCCGGATCGCCCCGCCGTCGCCGAGGGTCGCCGCCGGGATCCTCACCGCCGCGCTGCTCTGCTTCGCGGTGGGCACCTGGGCCCTCACCCGGATCTGAGCCGCCCTGCGCGCGCTACGCGCCCTGCGCGCGCTGCCCGCGACGGCCCAGCAGGAACCATCCGCCGAGCACGAGCAACAGCACCGTCCCGGTGCCGAAGCCCGCGCCGGACACCACCCGCATCACCGAGCGCCCTCCGGCCGCCTGCGCGGCCTCGGGGGCGGTGAGCCCGTCCTCGGCGGCGGCCCGGTCGTCCGCGCCCACCCCGAACCCGGCCGCGGTCAGGCTCTCCCCGTACGCGGGCGCCTTGGCCGGGCCGCCCGTCACGTCCATGCGCAGCGTCAGCGGCACCGGGCTCGCGTCCTGCGTGAACTCGGCGACCTTCGCGCCCAGGGTCACGGCGATGTAGTACCAGCCCGCGAGCCGGACCCCCCGCACCTCCCCGGTGTCCGAGAAGCGGTTCTCGTACGCCACCGGCGCCGTCCTCGGCAGGGTGACGCCCGCCTGCTTGCCCCCGTACGCGACGCCCTTGTCCTCGATCAGCCCGCGGTACGGGCTGTACAGGGCGACGGTGAGCCCGTTGGAGGCCGACCCGTACGACTTGGTCATCCTGGCGTCGGCGAGCTCGGCGCCGAGCCCCAACTGCTGTCCCCAGTCGAGCGGGACCCGGTAGAAGCGGGTCTGCCCGGGCCGCAGGTCGTCGCGCCAGACCCCGCCGGCCAGCGCCCGGGCGTCGTTGAAGCCGGTGCCCCCGGCGCGCGCCACCGGCTCGCTGCCGGGCAGCGTCGGCGAGGCCGATGGCCAGACGCTGGGGGCGGTGGTGGGGGCGCTGCCGGAGGCGAGGCCGGGTTCGCGCTGGAGCAGCAGTTCCACCGGCCACGCACCCTGGTCGGAGTCCTTGGCGGCGGTGCGGGTGACCTTCGCGAAGTAGACGCCGGCGCCCTGGCATTCGGCGTCCTCCTCCAGCCGCCGCACCGCCACGGCGCCGAGGGGGACCGGGTCGTAGCCGAAGCCGGCCCGGCCGGGGTTGTTCGGGCAGCGCTCGCCCTCCTTGGTCATGATCTCGACCTCAAGGCCGTCGCCGTAGCCGACCTTGGCGCCGCGCGGCGGCTGGAGCACGGCGGAGAAGTACGCGCTGGAGGCGTCGTCGAGGTTCAGCCGGTAGAAGCGCTCGCCCGGGCCGATCGTGTCGGCGTAGGCCTGCCCGACCGCCACGAGCGGCGCGTCCGCGCTGTCGGGCCCGCCCCGGATCCGCTTGGCACCCTCGGCGCCCTGGTACGCCGGCACCGGCTGCGGGGGCGCGGGGGCGGCCGACGCCGCCCCCGCGAGGCCCCCGGCCAGAGTCAGGGCCGCCGCCCCCGCCAGCAGCGTCGTCCGTACCCGCCCCATCACGCCCACCTCGATTTTGCTAACGCAAGCCAAATCTTTGCAAAACGTAATTTTTCGTCACAGAACAGCACAAAGCCCCGGCCGCAGCGGCAGCCGGGGCTTCATGAGATCAGCTTTGGGTCTCACACACCGGAACCAGAGGGCACGGAGTCAGTTGCCTCCGTCCACAGGTCCTGCTCGGCGCGGTCCGCCTGGATCTGGCGGTACACGAGGAGCCCGCCGATGGCGGCCAGTGCGACCAGGAGCAGCTTCTTCACCGCGCGACCTCGTCTTTCGTTGACGTTGGGGACTTCTGACGGCCAACAATACACACGCACCGATACCGTTCGGTGACCTGGGAAGCCCCCAACTGACCGTACGCAGAAGACCCCCAGGCCAAGGGCCTGGGGGTCTTCTTCACTGTGGGGCTAACAGGATTTGAACCTGTGGCCTCATCCTTATCAGGGATGCGCTCTAACCAACTGAGCTATAGCCCCATCCGCGCTGCGCGCTGACTCCTGAAGATTAGCGCACAGACACGGTCACGCCAAAATCCGTTCCGCGGGGCAGTCCCCGCAGGTCAATCAGCGGTCACTCGTCCTCGGCGAGCGTGAGCTCCACACCGCCGACGAAGCCCGCCGACAAGTTGTAGATGAACGCGCCCAGCGTGGCCAGTGCCGTCGCCAGCACCACGTCGATGACCGCGATCACCGACGTGAAGATCAGAACGCGCGGCAGCGACAGGAACGACTGGAGGTCGAAGCCGTTGCTCTCGTTCGACCCGGTCGCCTCGCTGATGGTGCCGCCGACGGTCGAGAAGACGCCCATGGCGTCCATGACCATCCACAGCACCGCCGCCGCGACGATCGTGCACACGCCCAGCGCGATCGACAGCAGGAAGCTGACCTTCATCACCGACCACGGATCGGCCTTGGCCACCCGCAGCCGCGCCTTGCGCGTCCTGGGCGTCGTACGGGCCCCCGTACGCGTCTTGCGCTGCGCGGCGGCGTCCCCGGCGCCCCGCGGCGCACCCGGCGCCTGGGGCGCCGCGTACGCCTGCGGCGGGTGGTACGGCTGCTCCGGCGGCCGGCCGGCCGCGGCGGCGGCCGGAGCCGGAGCAGCGCCCGCTGCGGCCGGCGCGGCCTTCTCCTGCTTCGGCTTGCGGGTGTCCGTCACGGTTCTCCCCCTGCCCTCGGCGGCCTCGGCGCCCCCGTCCGGGGAGTCCGCGGCGGGGCCACGGGTACCGTCCTCCCCCGTCTTGGCCGGTCCGGCGCCCGTGGCTCCACTCACGACTTACTCCTCGTGCTCCCCGGCCGAGGGCTGCGTGCCCTCGGCGGCCTCGGCGGCCTGTCCTTCGGCTGCGTCGGTCTCCTCGACCTCGTCAGCTTCCTGACCGGCCTCGGCGTTACGAGCGATACCGACCACGGCATCGCGCTTGCCCAGGTTGATCAGCTGGACGCCCATGGTGTCACGGCCGGTCTCCCTGACTTCGTTGACTCGCGTGCGAATCACACCGCCGCCGAGCGTGATGGCGAGAATCTCGTCCGATTCGTCCACCACCAGCGCGCCGACGAGCGACCCGCGGTCCTCCACGATCTTCGCGGCCTTGATGCCCAGACCGCCACGGCCCTGGACGCGGTACTCGTCGACCGGCGTCCGCTTGGCGTAGCCGCCGTCGGTCGCGGTGAAGACGAACGTACCCGGCCTGACAACGCTCATGGAGAGCAGTTCGTCACCCTCGCGGAAGCTCATGCCCTTCACACCCGAGGTCGCGCGGCCCATCGGGCGCAGCGCGTCGTCGGTCGCCGTGAAGCGGATCGACTGCGCCTTCTTGCTGATGAGCAGCAGGTCGTCCTCGGCGGAGACCAGCTCGGCGCCGATCAGCTCGTCGTCGCCGCCGGCCTCGGTCTCCCGGAGGTTGATCGCGATGACGCCGCCCGAGCGGGGCGAGTCGTAGTCCTTGAGCGCCGTCTTCTTCACCAGGCCGCCCTTGGTGGCCAGGATCAGGTAGGGAGCGGCCTCGTAGTCGCGGATCGCGAGGATCTGGGCGATCTTCTCGTCCGGCTGGAACGCCAGCAGGTTGGCCACGTGCTGCCCGCGCGCGTCACGGCCGGCGTCCGGCAGCTCGTACGCCTTGGAGCGGTAGACCCGGCCCTTGTTCGTGAAGAACAGCAGCCAGTGGTGCGTGGTCGAGACGAAGAAGTGGTCGACCAGGTCGTCCTGCTTCAGCTTCGTGCCGCGCACGCCCTTGCCGCCGCGCTTCTGCGAGCGGTAGTCCTCGGTCTTGGTGCGCTTGACGTAGCCGCCGTGCGTGATCGTGACGACGATGTCCTCTTCGGCGATCAGGTCCTCCATGGACATGTCGCCGTCGAAGGGGACCAGCTTGGAGCGCCGGTCGTCGCCGAACTTCTCGACGAGGGCCGCCAGCTCCTCGCTGACGATCGAGCGCTGCTTCTCCGGCGAGGCCAGGATCGCGTTGTACTCGTTGATCTTCGCCTGGAGTTCGTCGTGCTCGGCGACGATCTTCTGCCGCTCCAGGGCCGCCAGGCGCCGCAGCTGCATCTCCAGGATGGCGTTCGCCTGGATCTCGTCGATCTCCAGCAGGCCCATCAGGCCCTCGCGCGCGATCTCGACGGTGTTGCTGCGCCGGATCAGCGCGATGACCTCGTCGATCGCGTCCAGCGCCTTGAGCAGGCCGCGCAGGATGTGCGCCCGCTCCTCCGCCTTGCGCAGGCGGAACTTCGTGCGCCGGACGATGACCTCGATCTGGTGCGTCACCCAGTGGCGGATGAACGCGTCGATCGACAGCGTGCGCGGCACGCCGTCCACCAGCGCCAGCATGTTCGCGCCGAAGTTCGTCTGCAGATCGGTGTGCTTGTACAGGTTGTTCAGCACGACCTTGGCGACGGCGTCGCGCTTGAGCACGATCACCAGGCGCTGGCCCGTGCGCGACGAGGTCTCGTCGCGCACGTCGGCGATGCCGCCGATCTTGCCGTCCTTCACCAGGTCGGCGATCTTCTGGGCCAGGTTGTCCGGGTTGGTCTGGTACGGGAGTTCCGTGACCACCAGGCACTGGCGGTTCTGGATCTCCTCGACCTCGACCACCGCGCGCATCGTGATGGAGCCGCGCCCGGTCCGGTACGCCTCCTCGATGCCCTTGCGGCCCACGACCAGCGCGCCCGAGGGGAAGTCGGGGCCCTTGATGCGCTCCAGGAGCGCGTCGAGCAGCTCCTCGTGCGAAGCGTCCGGGTGCTCCAGCGCCCACTGGGCGCCGGCCGCGACCTCGCGCAGGTTGTGCGGCGGGATGTTGGTGGCCATGCCGACCGCGATACCGGCGCTGCCGTTGACCAGCAGGTTCGGGAAGCGGGCCGGCAGGACGGTCGGCTCCTGGTTGCGGCCGTCGTAGTTGTCCGTGAAGTCGACGGTCTCCTCGTCGATGTCCCGGAGCATCTCCATGGCCAGCGGCATCAGCTTGCACTCGGTGTAGCGCATCGCGGCCGCCGGGTCGTTGCCCGGGGAGCCGAAGTTGCCGTTGCTGTCGACCAGCGGCATGCGCATCGACCACGGCTGGGCCAGGCGGACCAGGGCGTCGTAGATCGAGCTGTCGCCGTGCGGGTGGTACGTACCCATGACGTCACCGACGACGCGGGCGCACTTGTAGAAGCCCTTCTCGGGCCGGTAGCCGCCGTCGTACATCGCGTACAGCACGCGGCGGTGGACCGGCTTGAGGCCGTCCCGTACGTCGGGCAGCGCTCGGGACACGATGACGGACATCGCGTAGTCGAGGTAGGAGCGCTGCATCTCCGTCTCAAGCCCGACGGGCTCGATGCGCAGTACGGGCTGCTCCTCCGCGGGATTCTCGGCGTTCTTTGCGGGCTGGGTGGTTTCGTCGGCCATTGCTGGTCAGAAGTCCTTTCAGGCGGTCAGCGGAGGCCGACTCAGATGTCGAGGAACCGAACGTCCTTGGCGTTGCGCTGGATGAAGGAGCGCCGCGCTTCGACGTCCTCGCCCATGAGCACCGAGAACAGGTCGTCGGCCTGGGCCGCGTCGTCGAGGGTGACCTGGCCGAGCACGCGGTGGTCCACGTCCATGGTCGTGACGCGCAGCTCCTCGGCGTTCATCTCGCCCAGACCCTTGAAGCGCTGGATCGAGTCTTCCCTGATCCGCTTGCCGTTCTGCTTGCCGAGCTCCACCAGCGCGTCGCGCTCGCGGTCCGAGTACGCGTACTCGAAGTCGTCCCGGCCCCACTTGATCTTGTACAGCGGCGGGCGGGACAGGTACACGTGACCCGCCTCGACCAGCGGCCGCATGAAGCGGAAGAGGAAGGTCAGCAGCAGGGTGTTGATGTGCTGGCCGTCGACGTCGGCGTCCGCCATCAGGATGATCTTGTGATAGCGGAGCTTCTCGATGTCGAAGTCCTCGTGCACACCGGTGCCGAAGGCGCTGATCAGGGCCTGGACCTCGGTGTTCTGGAGGATCTTGTCGATACGGGCCTTCTCGACGTTCAGGATCTTGCCGCGGATCGGCAGGATGGCCTGGTACATCGGGTTGCGGCCGGACTTCGCGGAGCCGCCGGCGGAGTCGCCCTCGACGATGAAGATCTCGCACTTGGTCGGGTCGTTCGACTGGCAGTCGGACAGCTTGCCCGGCAGCGAGGCGCTCTCCAGCAGGCCCTTGCGGCGGGTCAGGTCGCGGGCCTTGCGGGCCGCGACGCGCGCCGTGGCCGCCTGGATCGACTTGCGGATGATGTCCGCCGCCTCGACCGGGTTGCGGTCGAACCAGTCGTTGAGGTGCTCGTGGACGACCTTCTGCACGAAGGTCTTGGCCTCCGTGTTGCCCAGCTTGGTCTTGGTCTGGCCCTCGAACTGCGGCTCGCCCAGCTTGACCGAGATGATCGCCGTCAGACCCTCGCGGATGTCCTCGCCGGCGAGGTTGTCGTCCTTCTCCCGCAGCAGCTTCTTGTCGCGCGCGTAACGGTTCACCAGACCCGTCAGGGCGGCCCGGAAGCCCTCTTCGTGCGTACCGCCCTCGTGCGTGTGGATCGTGTTCGCGAAGGAGTAGACGCCCTCCGTGTACTGCGAGTTCCACTGCATCGCGATCTCGACCGAGAGCATGCGCTCCTTGTCCTCGGCCTCGACGTCGATGACGGTCGGGTGGATGAGCTCGCCCTTGCGCGAGTTCAGGTACTTCACGAAGTCGACGATGCCGCCCTCGTAGTAGTACGTGACGGTGCGCGCGGTGGGCGGGGCCGTGTCCGCCTCGGGGTCGTCCGCGCCGACGGTCGCCTTGGCCGACTCGCGCTCGTCGGTCAGCTTCAGGGTCAGGCCCTTGTTGAGGAAGGCCATCTCCTGGAAGCGCCGCGACAGCGTCTCGAAGGAGTACTCGGTCGTCTCGAAGATGTCGCCGTCGGCCCAGAACGTGACGGACGTGCCGTGCTCGTCCGTCTCCTCGTTCTTGGCCAGCGGGGCCGTCGGCACGCCCAGCTTGTAGTCCTGGGTCCAGCGGTGGCCGTCCGTCTTGACCTCGACCGCGACCTTGGTCGACAGGGCGTTCACGACGGAGACGCCGACGCCGTGCAGACCGCCGGAGACGGCGTAGCCGCCACCGCCGAACTTGCCGCCCGCGTGCAGGACCGTCAGGACGACCTCGACGGCCGGCTTCCCTTCGGACGGCACGATGCCGACCGGGATGCCACGGCCGTTGTCGATGACCCGCACACCGCCGTCGGCGAGGATCGTCACGTCGATGGTGTCCGCGTGCCCGGCCAGGGCCTCGTCGACGGAGTTGTCCACCACCTCGTACACGAGGTGGTGCAGCCCGCGCTCACCGGTCGAGCCGATGTACATGCCTGGCCGCTTGCGGACCGCGTCCAGGCCCTCAAGGACCTGGATCGCACTGGCGTCGTACGAGGCGGTGACCTCGCCGTTCTCGCCGGCTGTGGACTGGTTGTCGTTGGGGTTGCCGGAATCGGCCACGAAGCGCCCTTTCTGGCACAGCACAGGCCGTACTCCGGGCCAGCAGGCATGCAAGCAGGAGCGGCTGCGTCGATCTGCGTTGTCAGCGTGTATCAGCTAGATCCCGCAAGCGGCGGGATTCGCTTCAGTCTACCGGTACCACGGACATGAATGGGGGTTTGCCGGTACCTGAGTCCGCATGTGCCGCCCTGAACCTCCTCTCTCCGACTCCCCATATCCGGGAAGGGGCTCAAAGAGGCTCACACGGGCGTGCAGCGCTTCGGCCTGTCAACCTCCCGCTACCGTGAGGGACGCCACGCGAGCGCGGCCTATCCGTACGTGTCCCCCGGACCCGTACTGCCCGGCGCGCGCAGCGGTCCGTACCGCTTCGGGCGCCCGCCCGGGCCCTGAACCTTGATCATCCGGACCGTGCCCTGGCCCAGGTCCGCGTTGAGCCGGGCCACGAGCTGCGGGGCCAGCAGCTTCAGCTGCGCCGCCCACGCCGAGGAGTCGCAGCGCACGACCAGTTCACGGTCCTCGTAGCGGTCCGGTTCACAGTGCGCGGCGATCTCCGGCCCGACGATCTCCGGCCAGCGCTCCATCACGCCCGCCACCGCCATCGGCATCTCCCAGCCGTGCTCGGTGCGCAGCCGGTCCAGCGCCGCCATGAGCGGCATCGGGTCGCGGCCGTCGGCGCGGGCGCCCGAGCGCAGGCCCGGCCGGTGCTTGTTCTTCCCGCCGGCCGCGTTGCCGCGGGCGCGGGCCTGCTCGCGGGCGGCCGCCAGCGCCTGCCGGGCGAGGTCCACGCCCGAGGGCTCGGGGATCTTGCGGGGTCCGGTCGTACCGGGTTCCTTCTCTTCGCCGCTCACAGCCGGGTCACCTCACCACCGGACACCCCGAACCGGGTCCCCGCCAGGACCCCCGGGACGTCGTCGTCCACCGCCGCCGTCACCAGCACCTGCTCGCCCGGGGCCACCAGCTCCGCCAGCCGCTCGCGGCGCCGCGCGTCCAGCTCGGCGAACACGTCGTCGAGGATCAGCACCGGCTCGGCGCCCTCCGAGCGCAGCAGCTCGTACGAGGCCAGCCGCAGGGCCAGCGCGTACGACCAGGACTCGCCGTGGCTCGCGTACCCCTTCGCCGGCAGGTCGCCCAGGCGCAGCAGCACGTCGTCCCGGTGGGGGCCGACCAGGGTCACGCCCCGCTCGATCTCCTGCTTGCGCACCTCGGCCAGGGCCGCCAGCAGCACCTCGTACAGGGCCTCGCGGGTGCGGGCTCCGCCCCCGTCCACGGCCTCTCCGGCCTCGCCGGCGGCCGAGGACTTGTACGCGAGCCCCAGCGGGCCGCCGCCGGGCGCGAGCTGCTCGTACGCCTTGTCCGCGAGCGGCTGCAGCGTCGCGATCAGGTCGAGGCGCTGCGCCAGCAGCTCCGCGCCCGCGCGCGCGAGGTGCTGGTCCCAGACGTCGAGGGTGGAGAGGTCCATGGAGCGGCCGCCGTGCCGGCGGGCCATCGCCGCGGACTTCAGGAGGGTGTTGCGCTGCTTGAGCACCCGCTCGTAGTCGGAGCGGACCGCCGCCATCCGCGGCGAGCGGGCGGTGACGAGCTCGTCGAGGAACCGCCGGCGCTCCCCGGGGTCCCCCTTCACCAGGGCCAGGTCCTCCGGCGCGAACAGCACCGTCCGCACGATCCCGAGCACGTCCCGGGGCCTGACCTGCGAGGAGCGGTTGATGCGGGCGCGGTTGGCGCGGCCCGGGTTCAGCTCCAGCTCGACCAGCTGCTGGCGGGCGCCGTGGGTGACGGCGGCGCGGATGACCGCCCGGTCCGCGCCCATGCGGACCAGGGGCGCGTCCGAGGAGACGCGGTGGCTGCCGAGCGTGGCCAGGTAGCCGATGGCCTCGACCAGATTGGTCTTGCCCTGGCCGTTGGGGCCCACGAAAGCCGTGACGCCCGGGTCGAGGGGAACCTCGGCCCGGGCGTACGAGCGGAAGTCGGCCAGTGAGAGATGCGAAACATGCATACGGCGCCGACCTCCCCCGGCTTCCTGCTGCTCTGCTCTGTGCTGCTGTGGTGCTGCGGATCCGTCCGGCTGTGGACCGGTGGTGGACGGCCCGCGGACGGTTGTGGACGGCGGTGGCCGGCTGTGGATTACGCCTTCTCGACCGCGTGGCCGCCGAACTGGTTGCGCAGTGCGGCGATCATCTTCATCTGCGGCGAGTCCTCCTGGCGGGACGCGAACCGTGCGAAGAGCGAGGCGGTGATCGCGGGCAGCGGCACGGCGTTGTCGATCGCCGCCTCCACCGTCCACCGGCCCTCGCCCGAGTCCTGCGCGAAGCCGCGCAGCTGCTCCAGGTGCTCGTCCTGGTCGAGGGCGTTCACGGCCAGGTCCAGCAGCCAGGAGCGGATGACGGTGCCTTCCTGCCAGGAGCGGAAGACCTCGCGGACGTCGGTGACCGAGTCCACCTTCTCCAGGAGCTCCCAGCCCTCGGCGTAGGCCTGCATCATGGCGTACTCGATGCCGTTGTGGACCATCTTCGCGAAGTGGCCCGCGCCGACCTTGCCGGCGTGCACGGCGCCGAACTCGCCCTCGGGCTTGAGGGCGTCGAAGACCGGCTGGACGCGGGCGACGTGGTCCTTCTCGCCGCCGTACATGAGCGCGTAGCCGTTCTCCAGGCCCCATACGCCGCCGGAGACACCGCAGTCGACGAAGCCGATGCCCTTGGCCGCCAGCTCGGCGGCGTGCTTCTCGTCGTCGGTCCAGCGCGAGTTGCCGCCGTCGACGACGATGTCGCCGATCGAGAGCAGCTCGGCGAGTTCGTCGACGGTGGACTGCGTCGCCGCACCTGCCGGGACCATCACCCACACGACGCGGGGGGCCTGCAGGCTGTCCACAAGTTCCCGCAGGCTGTGGACATCGGCAAGGTCCGGGTTGCGGTCGTATCCGATGACGGTGTGGCCTGCGCGGCGGATGCGCTCGCGCATGTTGCCGCCCATCTTGCCGAGACCGACGAGACCAAGCTCCATCAGGTGGTTCCTTAAGCGTTGTGGCCGTCTGTGCCGGGTTCCCCGCGATCGCCGGGGGAACCCAGGCTCCGAGCCTACGCCGGGCGGCGGCGACGGGCGCCACGGGCGCTCCACGACGGCCGTCCGGGGCCGCGCGGGGCTACGTGGGGACTCGGGGGGACCCGTACGGGGCCCTCGTACGGGGACTCCGTACCTGGGGCGAACGCCGTCGGGCCCGGCCCCGCGCCTGCGAGACCGGGCCCGACGTGCGCGCGCGTCAGCCGGACAGGCGGACCGGCATGATCAGGTACTTGTACGCCTCGTCCGCCTCCGCGTCGACGGCCGGACGGCCGCTCAGCAGGGCGGGCTTGGTGGACGTGGTGAAGCTCAGCTGCGCGGCCGGCGAGTCGATCGCGCTCAGGCCGTCCAGCAGGAAGGTGGGGTTGAAGGCGATCGAGATGTCGTCGCCCTCCAGCTTGGCGTCCACACGTTCCACAGCCTGTGCGTCGTCGGAGGAGCCGGCCTCCAGGATCAGCACGCCCTGCTCGAAGCTGAGGCGGACCGGGGTGTTGCGCTCGGCGACCAGGGCCACGCGCTTGACGGCCTCGACGAAGGGGGCGGTCTCGATGACGGCGATGGAGTTGAACTCCGTCGGGAACAGCGTGCGGTACTTCGGCAGGTCGCCTTCGAGCAGGCGGGTGGTGGTGCGGCGGCCCGCGCCCTCGAAGCCGATGAGGCCCTCGCCCGCGCCGGAGCCGGACAGCGCCAGGGTGACCGTGTCACCGCTGGTCAGGGACTTGGCGGTGTCCAGGAGCGTCTTCGCGGGCACCAGGGCCACGGCGGAGGCGTCCGGGTTCTCCGGCTTCCACAGGAACTCGCGGACCGCGAAGCGGTAGCGGTCGGTGGAGGCCAGGGTGACGCGGTCGCCCTCGATCTCGATGCGGACACCGGTCAGCACGGGCAGCGTGTCGTCGCGGCCGGCGGCGATGGCGACCTGGGCGGCGGCGGAGGCGAAGACCTCACCGGGCACGGTGCCGGTCGCGGTCGGCATCTGCGGCAGCGCCGGGTACTCCTCCACAGGCAGGGTGTGGAGTGTGAATCGCGAGGAGCCGCAGACCACGGTCGCCCGTACACCGTCTGTGGAAATCTCCACCGGGCGGTTGGGGAGGGCGCGGCAGATGTCGGCGAGCAGGCGGCCGGAGACGAGGACGGTGCCGTCCTCCTCGACGTCCGCCTCGACGGAGACGCGGGCGGAGACCTCGTAGTCGAAGCCGGAGAGGGACAGCGTGCCCTCTTCGGCCTTCAGCAGCAGGCCCGCGAGAACGGGCACCGGCGGCCGGGCCGGGAGGCTGCGGGCAGCCCAGGCCACCGCCTCCGCGAGTACGTCGCGCTCCACCCGGATCTTCACCGGAACCGCCTCCTGCTGTTGCTCGCTCGTCTGCCGGCCTTCGTTCTCGGCCCGATGCCTCGATGCCCTCGATGGCTCGGAGCCTCGGTGCCGGGGACCAGTCTGACGTACGGCGCCGACAGTCGGTGCTGCCGGAGGTCAAGTCAGGAGCGAGGTGTCGGGGAGGCGTCTCCACCGAGTTGTGCACAGGACCCGCTTGAAAACCGAAACCGGGCTAACTCTCTATGGGGGTAGTAGTAGGGCCTGTGGAAACGGTGGATAAGCCCGTTGCCCCAGGTCAGCCCGCGTTTTTTATCCACCGACCCTGTGGGTGACACCGGTGGACAACCGCCTGTGTCTGTGGAGAACAAAAACTTCTGCACAGGCCATCCCCAGGTGACCCCGACTACTCCACAGGTGTGTCCCCAGGTTTCCCCCAGTACTCCACAGCCCAAACGTCGACTTCCGTGTGACGGCTTTCACTCCGGGCGGTGAGGGGAGGTGGAATGTTGCCGAACAGTGGACAGCGGTGTGGGTAACTCGTCTGAACCTGTGCACAGCGTGCGGGAACCTGTGGGTCGGCGGTGGACAGAGGAGTGGAAGGCCCTGTGGACGAGAGTTCTGTCCACAGGCTGTGGATGACGCTTGCGCACAAATCCACAGGGGTCTGACCAGTGCTGATGGTGCCTCATCCCGCGGCCCTGTGGACAGATTGTGGGTGACGGGATCCGTCCCCACCCTGTGGACGGAAGAAAGTCGGGGAATCTGTGGATGAGTTGCTCCACAGGGGGCGTATTCGAACAGACCAGGGGCGCGCGTACGGGAAAGGGCGCCCCCGAAGTACCCCGGGAGCGCCCTCTGGAAGCGTTTGGAAAGGCCCGTTCGCGCCCGCCGGCCAGGCCGAGAGGCCCCCGGCTCAGCCGTTCTTGATGCGGTTGGTGAGCTCGGTGACCTGGTTGTAGATGGACCGGCGCTCGGCCATCAGGGCCCGGATCTTGCGGTCGGCGTGCATGACCGTGGTGTGGTCGCGGCCGCCGAACTGCGCCCCGATCTTGGGCAGGGAGAGGTCCGTCAGCTCCCGGCACAGGTACATGGCGATCTGCCGCGCGGTGACCAGGACGCGGCTGCGCGAGGAGCCGCACAGATCGTCCACGGTGAGCCCGAAGTAGTCCGCGGTGGCCGCCATGATGTCCGAGGCCGTGATCTCGGGGGCCGAGTCCTCTCCGCCGGGGATCAGGTTCTTGAGGACGTCCTCGGTCAGGCCGAGGTCGACCGGCTGCCGGTTCAGGCTCGCGAAGGCCGTGACCCGGATGAGCGCCCCCTCCAGCTCGCGGATGTTGCGCGAGATGCGGGAGGCGATGAACTCCAGTACCTCCGGCGGGGCGTTGAGCTGCTCCTGTACGGCCTTCTTGCGCAGGATCGCGATGCGGGTCTCCAGCTCGGGCGGCTGGACGTCGGTGATCAGGCCCCACTCGAAGCGGTTGCGGAGCCGGTCCTCCAGGGTGACGAGCTGCTTGGGCGGCCGGTCGGAGGAGAGCACGATCTGCTTGTTGGCGTTGTGGAGCGTATTGAAGGTGTGGAAGAACTCCTCCTGCGTCGACTCCTTGCTCGCGAGGAACTGGATGTCGTCGACGAGGAGGATGTCCATCTCGCGGTAGCGCTTGCGGAACGCGTCGCCCTTGCCGTCGCGGATCGAGTTGATGAACTCGTTGGTGAACTCCTCGGAGCTCACGTAGCGCACCCGGGTGCCGGGGTAGAGGCTCCGCGCGTAGTGCCCGATGGCGTGCAGAAGATGCGTTTTGCCCAGGCCCGATTCCCCGTAGATGAAGAGGGGGTTGTACGCCTTGGCGGGCGCCTCGGCGACGGCCACCGCGGCGGCGTGCGCGAAGCGGTTGGACGCGCCGATGACGAACGTGTCGAAGAGGTACTTGGGGTTGAGCCGGGCGGTCGGCTCCAGCGGGCCCGAGGTCGAGCCGCCCGAGGGGGACGGAGGCGCCGGCCGGCCGGGCGCCTGGCGCGGGGCCGGCTGCTCGTACTGCTGCTGCTCGTACTGATGGGACTGATGGGGCTGCTGCGATTGGCGGGGCTCGTACTGCTGCTGGTCGAAGGAGCCCTGCTCGTAGCCGCCGGGGTCGGACTGCTGGAGGTAGCCCGGCTGGGGGGAGGCGTACGGATCGCGCTCGGGGAAGCCGCCGAGGCGCGGCTGCTGCCAGCCGTAGTCGTCCTGCTGGCCGCCGCGGGGCCAGGAGCCGGGCTCGGGGCGCGACTGCTGGTAGTCCGGGTAGGCGGGGCGGGCGGTCGGGAGCTGGTCGTCGGAGGGGCCGCCGGGGCCGGTGTGGCCGCCGCCGCGCTGGTTTCCGTACGGCTCGTACGCGTCGGAGCGCTGCTGCGTCGCCGCGGGCAGGGGCGCGGGCTCGCCGGCGGAGTCGTCCACGGTGATCGCGATGCGGATGGGGCGGCCGCACTCACGGCTGAGCGCATCGCTGATCAGCGGGGCGAGCCGGCCTTCCAGGACGCGCTTGCCGTATTCGTTGGGGACGGCGAGCAGCGCGGTGTCGGCGACCAGTGCCAGGGGCTGGCAGCGCTCGACCCACTGCTTGTCCTTGGGCTCGATCGCCTGCTGTCCCTCCCCGAGGAGCTTTTCGAGCACCCTTGGCCACACTGCGGCAAGATCGGCAGGTACGTCAGCCACAGAGCACGCTCTCTCACAGGGGTCCCACGAATGTGTGGTTCTTTGGGACGGTCGGGACAAAAAATCCGGGATCAGACAACGGTAGTCAGGCCGACGGGTACGGTTCAAGTCGTTGTCCACAGCCTGTGCACAGTGTGGGGGCACGTCGCCTCGGTTTGACCGGATGGCGTAGCCGCGCGTACCGTAACGAGGTCGAGTTGTCGATGGCTGCTGCCGCCTGCCTACCGATGGGCGAAGATCACCTTTTGTGATCGTTTAGCGGTGCCACTCGGGCGAACACGCGAGTTTCCTCGTGGGCGCACGGTGACAGCCAGGCGATGTCCCGCCACAACGATTCATTCTCTGGAGCCCCCGAGTGAGCAAGCGCACCTTCCAGCCGAACAACCGCCGTCGTGCCAAGACCCACGGCTTCCGTCTCCGGATGCGTACCCGTGCCGGTCGCGCGATCCTGGCGAACCGCCGTGGCAAGGGCCGCGCCGCCCTTTCCGCGTAACAACGCGCAGGTCGTGACGTCGTGCTGTCTCCCGAAAATCGGCTGAGGCGGCGCGAGGACTTCGCGAGCGCGGTACGACGAGGTCGGCGGGCAGGTCGCCCGCTCCTCGTCGTCCACCTACGTACAAGCGGTGCAACGGACCCGCACGAGCCGGGGGAGATCGATCCCTCGACGCGTGCGGGTTTCGTCGTCAGCAAGGCCGTGGGTGGCGCCGTCGTCCGTAACCGGGTGAAGCGCCGTTTGCGTCATCTCGTCCGTGAGCGGCTCTCCCAGCTGCCCGCCGGTAGCCTGGTGGTGGTGCGGGCTTTGCCCGGAGCGGGTGACGCCGGCGCCGACGAACTGGCCCGGGACCTGGATGCCGCTTTGACGCGGCTCCTGGGAGGCGTGGCTCGATGAAGTACCCGCTGCTCGCATTGATCAAGCTGTACCAGTGGACCATCAGTCCGCTGCTCGGGCCGGTGTGCCGTTACTACCCCTCGTGCTCGCACTACGGGTTCACGGCCATCGACCGGCATGGTGCGGTGAAGGGGACGGTCCTGACCGGCTGGCGGATCCTGCGGTGCAACCCGTGGTCCGCCGGTGGTGTCGACCATGTCCCACCCCGTAAACGCCCGCGTTGGCACGAGCAGCTGCGCAGTGCGTTGCGTAGATCTCGCAATGCTCAAGGAGCCTGATTAGTGGACACGATTGCCAGTCTGTTCAGCTTTATCACCACGCCCGTCTCGTGGGTCATCGTCCAGTTCCACAGTCTGTACGGCGCGATCTTCGGGCCGGACAGCGGTTGGGCCTGGGGCCTGTCGATCGTGTCCCTGGTGGTCTTGATCCGCATCTGCCTGATCCCGCTCTTCGTGAAGCAGATCAAGGCGACGCGCGGTATGCAGGCGCTCCAGCCGAAGATGAAGGCGATCCAGGAGCGCTACAAGAACGACAAGCAGCGCCAGTCCGAAGAGATGATGAAGCTGTACAAGGAGACGGGTACCAACCCGCTCTCCTCGTGCCTTCCGATCCTGGCGCAGTCCCCGTTCTTCTTCGCGCTGTACCACGTGCTCGCGGCCATCGCCAACGGCAAGACCATCGGCGTCATCAACGAGTCGCTGCTGGCCAGCGCCCGTCAGGCGCACATCTTCGGTGCCCCGCTGGCGGCGAAGTTCACGGACAGCGAGGAGAAGGTCGCCGCACTCGGCGCCTCTCTGACCGACGTCCGGATCGTGACCGCGATCATGATCATTCTGATGTCGCTGTCGCAGTTCTACACCCAGCGTCAGCTGATGCAGAAGAACGTCGACCTCTCCGTGAAGACGCCGTTCATGCAGCAGCAGAAGATGCTGATGTACATCTTCCCGCTGATCTTCGCCTTCATGGGCATCAACTTCCCCGTCGGTGTCCTCGTCTACTGGCTGACCACCAACGTGTGGACCATGGGCCAGCAGATGTACGTGATCAACCAGAACCCGACCCCTGGCAGCAAGGCGCAGGACCAGTACCTGACCCGTCTGCTGAAGCACGTCTCCACGCACGGGGACGTCAAGGGCCGGGGCAAGAAGAAGATCGTCGCGGCGATCGTGGCCAAGGGCCCGGACCGCAACGACAACGAGCGCAAGTTCATCGCGGCTCTCACGAAGCAGGGTCTGGCTGCGCAGGCGGACGGGTCCGTGATCAAGAGCGCCGAGGCCACGGCCGACGCGGATGCGGCGAGCGGCGGTGCCGCCAAGCGGCAGCAGCCGAAGCGGCAGTCGAAGTCGCAGCGCCAGACGCCCCCCAAGCCCTCTTCCAAGAAGTAAGAAGGAGTCCCTCCCGTGACGGAAGGCACCACCACCGCCGCCGCTGAGAGTGGCGACACCCTGACCCGCCTTGAGCAGGAGGGTGAGATCGCGGCCGACTACCTTGAGGGTCTGCTGGACATCGCCGACCTGGACGGGGACATCGACATGGATGTCGAGGCCGACCGGGCCGCGGTATCGATCGTCAGTGACTCGGCCGGCCGCGATCTCCAGAAGCTCGTGGGGCGCGACGGTGAGGTCCTGGAGGCTCTCCAGGAGCTGACTCGCCTCGCCGTGCACCGTGAGACCGGGGACCGCAGCCGTCTGATGCTGGACATCGCGGGCTTCCGTGCGAAGAAGCGCGAGGAGCTGGCGGTCCTCGGTGCCCAGGCGGCGGCTGACGTGAAGGCGTCCGGTGAGCCGCTGAAGCTGGCTCCGATGACGCCCTTCGAGCGCAAGGTCGTCCACGACGCCGTGGCGGCTGCCGGTCTGAAGAGCGAGTCGGAGGGCGAGGAGCCGCAGCGCTTCGTCGTCGTGCTCCCCGCCTGACCGCAAGCCTGAGTGTTCGGCCCCGTCTGTGTCGCAGGCGGGGCCGATGTTTGTCAGCCTGGCAGTGCCGGCCTGGGCGATGCCAGTTCGAGCAGTGCGTTTTCAACGATCCATGCGGTACGGAAGGACGGTCCCCGTGACGGAGGCAGCGGAGCTTCCCCCGGCGCCTGAAGAGGCGCGCGCGGTGTTCGGCGAGTTTTTCCCGGAAGCTGTGCGGTATGCGGAGCTGCTGGCGGACGCGGGGGTCAAGCGCGGCCTGATCGGCCCGCGTGAGGTGCCGCGCTTGTGGGAGCGGCACCTGCTGAACTGTGCGGTGCTCTCGGAGGTGGTGCCCGAGGGCGTCACCGTCTGCGATGTCGGCTCGGGCGCCGGCCTGCCCGGCATTCCGCTGGCTCTGGTGCGGCGCGATCTGAAGATCACGTTGCTGGAGCCGCTGCTGCGGCGGACGACCTTCCTCCAGGAGGCCGTGGAGCTGCTGGGCCTGGACCACGTCACGGTGGTGCGGGGCCGGGCCGAGGAGATGCTCGGCAAGGTGCAGCCGGTACACGTGGTGACGGCGCGGGCCGTGGCACCGCTGGACCGGCTGGCGGGCTGGGGCGTGCCCTTGCTGCGCCCGTACGGGGAGATGCTGGCGCTCAAGGGCGACACCGCCGAGGAGGAGCTGGTGGCGGCGAAGACCGCGCTGGCGAAGCTGGGTGTGGTGAAGACCTCGGTGCTCCAGGTGGGTGAGGGCGTGGTGGATCCCCTGTCCACGGTCGTCCGGGTAGAGGTCGGAGAAAGCCCCGGTGGGGTGAGGTTCGCGGCCAAGCGGGCTAAGGCCGCTCGTACCAGCCGGACCCGTCGGCGTCGCTGATTTCCGGGGCGTTGAGCCCTATAGGTATGGATTTCGGAGTGTCGTAGCGGCCCGAAGACCCTGTCCGGGCACTGTCCGGGCATCGTGTTTCACGTGAAACGTCGCTCTCTGCTGCACGGAATCATCAGCCGCGGCCGTGCGGCCGCCTCCCCTCGGCACCGTAAGGGCGAAGGGGGGACGGAGTTGTCCACAACGGTGGATTCATCCACAGGAGTACGGGCCCCGCTGGTTCGCGACCCGGGTGTCATGGCAGGCTCTGTTCATCGCGAGCCTGATGCCGAGGAGAGTGACACCGTGCGGTCCGACGCCAACCTCGCGGGGCCGATGGCCGACCCGGTCCCCGGTCCCCGCTCTGAATCAGCGGGGGACGATGTTTCACGTGAAACATCGTCGCCCCTTGTAGACAACGAGACGCCCATCGGCCGTGCTGCCCAGATGGCGGTCGAGGCCCTGGGACGGGCCGGCGAGGGGCTTCCCCGCCCGGCGCAGACCCGGGTCATCGTGGTCGCCAACCAAAAGGGCGGCGTGGGCAAGACCACGACGACCGTGAACCTGGCGGCCTCCCTGGCCCTGCACGGTGCGCGCGTCCTGGTGGTCGACCTCGACCCCCAGGGCAACGCGTCCACGGCCCTGGGTATCGACCACCACGCGGATGTGCCCTCGATCTACGACGTGCTCGTGGACAGCCGGCCGCTCCTGGAGGTCGTCCAGCCGGTGGTGGATGTGGAAGGGCTCTTCTGTGCCCCGGCCACGATCGACCTGGCGGGTGCGGAGATCGAGCTGGTATCCCTGGTGGCTCGCGAGAGCCGGCTCCAGCGGGCCATCCAGGCCTACGAGCAGCCGCTGGACTACATCCTGATCGACTGCCCGCCCTCGCTGGGACTGCTGACGGTGAACGCGCTGGTGGCCGGCGCAGAGGTGCTGATCCCGATCCAGTGCGAGTACTACGCACTGGAAGGCCTGGGCCAGCTGCTGCGCAATGTCGACCTGGTACGGGCCCACCTGAACCCGACACTGCACGTGTCGACGATCCTGCTGACGATGTACGACGGCAGGACCCGGCTGGCCTCGCAGGTGGCGGAGGAGGTGCGCACCCACTTCGGCAAGGAGGTGCTGCGCACGAGCATCCCGCGTTCGGTGCGCATTTCCGAGGCGCCGAGTTACGGCCAGACGGTGCTCACCTACGATCCGGGTTCGAGTGGTTCTCTCTCCTATCTGGAAGCGGCGCGTGAGATCGCGCTGCGGGGGGCCGGAATTTCGTACGACGCCCAGCACGCCCATCTGGGCGCGGGCATGAACAGCACGCAGAGTGTGGCGGAGGGGATCCAGTGAGTGAGCGACGTAGGGGTCTGGGGCGGGGGCTCGGCGCGCTGATCCCCGCCGCTCCGCAGGAGAAGACGCCGCCGGTGATCGGTGCCGGTTCGACGTCTCCGTCGGCGGTGCCGACGTTGCCTTCGGAGCGTGGGGTCGCGGCGGCGAAGCTGGCTTCGCTGGCGCAGGCCGATGGTTCACTGGGGGCACCCCCGGCGGTGGCTGGGGAATCGCTTGCCGCGAAGACCGCGGTCGCCGTGGCGGATGAGCGGGAAGCGGTGGAACCCGAGGCCAATGTGGTGGCAGGGGCGACCTTCGCCGAGCTTCCGATGGACTCGATCACGCCGAACCCGCGCCAGCCCCGTGAGGTGTTCGACGAGGACGCGCTGGCGGAACTGGTGACCTCCATCCAGGAGGTGGGCCTGCTCCAGCCGGTGGTGGTGCGGCAGTCCGTTCCCGGCCGCTACGAGCTGATCATGGGTGAGCGTCGCTGGAGGGCCTGCCGGGAAGCCGGGCTGGAGCGCATTCCGGCGATCATCCGGGCGACGGACGACGAGAAGCTGCTGCTGGACGCGCTGCTGGAGAACCTGCACCGGGCGCAGCTGAATCCCCTGGAGGAGGCGGCCGCGTACGACCAGCTGCTCCAGGACTTCAACTGCACGCACGACCAGCTGGCGGACCGGATCGGGCGTTCACGTCCGCAGGTGTCCAACACGCTGCGCCTGCTGAAGCTGTCGCCGCCGGTCCAGCGCCGGGTGGCCGCGGGTGTGCTGTCCGCCGGTCACGCGCGTGCCCTGTTGTCGGTGGAGCACTCCGAGGCACAGGACAAGCTGGCGCACCGGATCGTGGCCGAGGGCCTCTCGGTGCGTGCGGTCGAGGAGATCGTCTCGCTGATGGGCTCGGAGCCCGAGGGACCCGTGAAGCCGAAGGGCCCGCGGGCCGGTGCCCGGGTGGCTCCGGCGCTCAGCGAACTGGCGACGCGGCTGTCGGACCGGTTCGAGACGCGCGTGAAGGTGGATCTGGGGCAGAAGAAGGGCAAGATCACCGTCGAGTTCGCCTCGATGGAGGATCTGGAGCGGATTCTGGGGACGCTGGCGCCGGGCGAGGGCCGGGTGCTGGAGCAGGGTCTGTCCGGGGAGTGAGTCCCCGGCCGCCGAGGGGCGGATCGTGCCGGTGTGAACCGGCGCGGTCCGCCCCTTTGCCTTGTAGCGGTTTCGCCCGATTCGGGCTGTCGATACGATGCGCTCATGGGGCGTCGGTTGGTACCACTCACGTTGGACAACCTTCAGGACCTGCCTCGGCGTTGCCGGTCCTGTGTCTTCTGGGAGTTGGATCCCGTCAGCGGTGAGGCCGCGGTGAAGGCGGGGACTCCGGCGCTGGAGAAGGAGGCGTGGATCTCCGCCGTCCTGCTGGAGTGGGGCTCGTGCGGCCGCGTGGTCTACGTGGACGAGATCCCGGTGGGATTCGTGCTGTACGCGCCGCCGGCGTACGTACCGCGGGCCGCTTCGTTTCCGACGAGTCCGGTGTCCCCGGACGCGGTGCAGCTGATCACGGCGTGGATCATGCCGGGCTATCAGGGTCAGGGCCTGGGGCGGGTGATGGTCCAGACGGTGGCCAAGGACCTGCTGCGCCGCGGGTTCCGGGCGATCGAGGCGTTCGGGGACGCGCGCTGGGAGGGCCCGGCCTGTCTGCTGCCGGCGGACCATCTGCTGGCCGTGGGCTTCAAGACGGTGCGGCCGCATCCTGTGCACCCGCGCCTGCGGCTGGAGATGCGCTCGACGCTCTCGTGGAAGGAAGACGTGGAGCTGGCGCTGGACCGGCTGCTCGGTGCAGCACGCAAGGAGCCCGCGCTGCGCCCGCTGTGACGTGCGAACGGGGCCGCCCCTCAAAGGGGGCGGCCCCGTTTCACGTGAAACATCCCGGCTGCCGCCGGGGTGGCGGTTGCGACCGTCAGACGGACTTGGCCTGAACGAAGTCGGAGAGGTCACGCAGGATGGCGGCCTTCGGCTTGGCACCGACGATGGTCTTGACGACCTCGCCACCCTGGTAGACGTTCAGGGTGGGGATGGACATGACGCCGTAGCGCGCGGCCGTCCCCGGGTTCTGGTCGATGTTCAGCTTGACGATCTCGATCTCGTCGCCGTACTCGGCCGCGATGGCCTCCAGGGACGGCGCGATCTGGCGGCACGGGCCGCACCACTCGGCCCAGAAGTCCACCAGTACGGGCTTGTCGCTGTTGAGGACCTCTGCGTCGAAGTCGGCGTCGGTCACGCTCTTGAGGGCCACTGCGGCCTCCTAGTTCTTTCCTGCGGGGTGTGAGGTGGTGAGGGTAGGCGAGGGGTCAGACCGTCGCGTGCGCCTTCTCGGCGTCCGCGAGGGCGGAGAGGAAGCGCTCGGCGTCCAGGGCCGCGGAGCAGCCGGTGCCCGCAGCGGTGATGGCCTGACGGTACGTGTGGTCCACGACGTCTCCGGCACCGAACACGCCGGTGAGGTTGGTGCGCGTCGAGGGGGCCTCGACCTTGAGGTAGCCCTCCCCGTCGAGCTCCAGCTGGTCCTTGAACAGCTCGGTGCGCGGGTCGTGGCCGACGGCGATGAAGAGGCCGGTCACCGGCAGCTCGGAGGTCTCACCGGTCTTGGTGTTGCGCAGGGTGAGGCCGGAGAGCTTCTGCTCGCCGTGGATCTCGGCGACCTCGCTGTCCCAGGCGAACTTGATCTTCGGGTCGGCGAAGGCGCGGTCCTGCATGGCCTTGGAGGCACGCAGGCTGTCACGGCGGTGCACGATGGTCACGGACTTGGCGAAGCGGGAGAGGAAGGTGGCCTCCTCGATCGCGGTGTCGCCACCGCCGACGACGGCGATGTCCTGGTCCTTGAAGAAGAACCCGTCACAGGTGGCGCACCACGAGACACCACGGCCGGAGAGGGCGTCCTCGTTGGGGAGCCCGAGCTTGCGGTGCTGGGAACCGGTGGTCACGATCACTGCCTTCGCGCGGTGCACGGTGCCGGCGGTGTCGGTGACGGTCTTGATGTCACCGGTGAGGTCCACGGACACGACATCGTCGGGGACGAGCTCGGCGCCGAAGCGCTCGGCCTGGCCGCGCATGTTGTCCATGAGGTCCGGACCCATGATGCCGTCCTGGAAGCCGGGGAAGTTCTCGACCTCGGTGGTGTTCATCAGCGCGCCACCAGCCGTGACCGCGCCCTCGAAGACCAGCGGCTTGAGCGAAGCGCGTGCGGTGTACAGGGCGGCGGTGTAGCCGGCCGGCCCGGAACCGATGATGATCACGTTTCGTACGTCGCTCACGGGTTTCTTCCTCGTCTCTGTGGACTGCACGCTGCTGCCGAAGGGGCCGGTGTGTTGTCTCACCCCACCCAACGGATCCTACGGCGCATGCATTCCCCGCCCGCTCCCTCGCGGACGCGAAGGTGTCAGCTTCGAGGATATGTCCTGGTCAGCAATGGTTTGTCGGGGGTGGTCGACGGGGTGCTCGTGCACGCGGCGTTCACGAGGTAGGCGTCCACACGGGCGGAGTCGCCGGGGTGCGGCAGGACGAGGAGGTAGACCTCGGTGCCCTGGTAGCTGCCCCGTTCGGCTGCGAGCGGGCTGTCGGGGCGACCCGTGGCGTTCTGGACGCAAGCCGGCACGGAGGAGGCGGTCGTGCGGTTGCCGTCACCGGGGGCGAGCTTCGGGGACGGCGTGGTGTTCTCCAATCCGTACGTGGTGTTCGGCTGTTCCTCCTTCGGGACGGTCTTGGCGCCCGGTCCGGCGGCCATGAGCCGGTGCACGTTGTCCTGGAGGCCTTGCGCGGTGTACGTGCCGTCGGTCGGCGCCTCGGCTGTGGCGCTCGTCGCGGACCTGCGGGCGGCGGTGTCCGGGGAGCCGGTTCCGATCAGGTCGCCCGCGAGGAAGACGCCCAGGGCGCAGGCGGCCGCTCCGGCCAGGCCGGCGATGACGGCGATCCGGCGGCGCGCGCGCCGGCGCCCGGGACCGGTTGCTCCGGACGGGTGACCGGCGGGCCGCCGGGCGTCCGGACCCGAGGGAGCGGCAGGCGATGTTTCACGTGAAACATCGGAGGGCGGGGCGTTCTCCGCGCGGGGGGCGGTGGAGTCGAGGAGGGCTTCGGCGGCGAGGGCCGCGTCGATGCGCCCGGCGATGTCGGAGGGCATCCGGGGCGGCCCCGGCAGGGTGCCGAGGAGCCCCCGGATCTCCTCCAGGGAAGCGAGCACGTCGGCGCACAGGGGGCAGTCGCCCAGGTGGCGGCGCATTTCGGCGGTCCGGACCGGGGAGAGGAGTCCTTCGGCCAGGTCGGAGATCTCCGAGACGTCAGGGTGCCGGATCGTGCCGGTTGCGGGAGTCACGTTCGTCCACCTCCACCCTTCACCGTGTCTGTGTCTGGGGCCGGCTGACTGGAGCCTGCCGCTGGTGGGACGGGTGTCCCCGGCGTCCGGTTCCTTCCCCGCTCGGCGGCGGTGTTATCCCCGGCATTCGAGCGCAGATGAGTGAGCATCGGAAGGAGTTTCGCCCGGCCGCGCGCGCACCGGCTCTTCACGGTGCCGGTGGGGACGTCGAGGATGCGGGCGGCCTCGGCGACGGGGTATCCCTGCATGTCGACGAGGACCAGAGCAGCCCGCTGTTCGGCCGGGAGCGTGCGGAGGGCGGCCAGGAGCTGCCGGTGGAGGTCCTGGCGCTCCGCGGGTGCCTCGGCGGACTCGTGGGGCTCCAGGAGGCGCTCCAGGCGCTCCGTGTCGTCGAGGGGCGAGGTCTTGCGGGAGGCGGCCTTGCGGGCCCGGTCGAGACAGGCGTTGACGGTGATGCGGTGCAGCCAGGTGGTGACGGCCGATTCACCGCGGAAGGTGTGGGCGGCCCGGTAGGCGGAGACGAGGGCGTCCTGCACGGCGTCGGCGGCTTCCTCGCGGTCGCCGAGGGTGCGCAGGGCCACGGCCCACAGCCGATCGCGGTGGCGTCGTACGAGTTCCCCGAAGGCATCGGGATCACCGGCGGCATGCAGCGCCAGCAGCTCCTGGTCGCTCCGCTCGTCTCCCCTTGGTGACTGCATCACACCTCCCCTCCGGAACGGAGCGTACGGGTCGGGCGGGTCGAATACGAGGGACCGCCGCGCAGTCGGCGCAGCGGTCCCGTATCGGTGACGGTCCGGTCCTACTCGGCCGTGCCGAGCACCTTGATCTCGTTGATGCCGCCCCGGTAGCCGCCGCCCGAATCGGAGGGCAGCGCTGTGATGTGGATCACCAGGTATCGGGTCTTCAGCGGGGTCGCCAGGGTGGTCTTCAGGTTCTTCCCCGCGGTGGTCAGCTTGACGACCTCGTGGGAGAAGTCCGAGAGGGAGTGGGCCGAAGAGGCCTCCGGAGACGCGGCCCGGACCTCGACCTTCTGCCCCGCCGCATACATGTCGACGTCGAGGCCGGCCACGTCCTGGACGCTGCCGAGGTCGACGACGATGCCGCTGCCGTCGTCGTAGCTGTCCAGGTTGCCGAAGTTGGCGTAGCCGTAGAACACCTTGGTGACCCAGCCGGTGTCGCCGTTGCCGTCGACGGCCTTGTTCGCGTCCTCCGGCTTGATCGGTTCCTTGCCGAAGGTGGTGGCATTGCCGATGTGCAGGGGCCCTCCGGGGGTGATCGGCTTGGCCTCGGTGGAGGCTTCGCCGGCCTTGGGCTGCTGGTTGGAGCCGTTGCTGCCGGTGTCGCCCTTGACGCGCTCCAGGAGCGTGTCGGCGAGCTGCCAGCTGCCCAGGCCCAGCGCGGCGATGAGAAGCGCGGCCACGCCCCACTTCAGGACGCGACCGGTGCGGCTCTGCAGCGGGGGCGGTGGCACGACGACGGGCATCGTGTGGCCGCCCTGGGCGCCGGGGTGCGTCTGCGGACGGCCGTAGCTGCCCTGCTGGTAGGTGGTGTGCTGGTACTCGGGCGGAGCGGTGAAAGCGGGCTCGGGCGGCCGGATGCGCGGCATCGCGGCGACGGCCTTCGCCAGCTCTTCCGGGGTGGTGCAGGGCGGCTCCTGCCGGGAGGCGGTGGCCCCGTCGTTGGCGAGGGCGCGCATGGCGAGCTCGCCCAGTCCCCGGTGGACTCCGGCACGGACCTGGTCGGGTGCGATCAGGCCGACGCCCTTCGGCAGGCCGGTGAGTCCGTACGCGTCGTCCTCGTAGGGCCAGCGCTGGGTCAGGGCGGCGTACAGGAGGGCGCCGATGGCCTCGGTGTCCGCGCGCTGCGGGGTGTCGCTGGTGATGCCGCGCAAGGCGGCGTTCACGGCGAGCCCCCGGATGCGGTACTGGCCCGTGGACGTGCGCAGTATGGCGCTGGGCGTCAGCCGCAGGTGGGCCAGGCCCTCGCGGTGCGCGGCGGCCATGGCCTGGGAGACCTGGGTGACGAGCTGGTAGGCCTCGTGGGGTTCCAGGGGGCCCGCCGCGAGGATCGCGGTCAGCTCGGTGGCGTCGGGCAGCCACTCGTGGACGACGTAGACGAGGTCGTTCTCCTCGACGGCGTCGAGGACGTGAACGAACCGCGGGTCGCCGAGCAGGGCGGAGGAGCGGGCGGCGGCCAGGACGGCGCGGGCCCGGGGGTGGTCGGCGGGCAGCAGGTGGACGCCCACGGCACGGCGCAGCTTCTCGTCCATGGCGCGCCAGCTGCTGAATCCGTCCAGACGGGTGACGCACTCTTCGAGGCGGTAGCGCCTGGCGAGCTTGTGGCCGCTGTGGAGTTCGGGGGCGGCAGCAGGGGCCGCTTTTCTGCGTTCGCCGTCCTTTTCGGGCATGGGTCCGTCCGCGGCTCGTCCGTTCTGGGTGTCCACCCCGTCGGCCGTGGCCTTCGCCGCATCTGCGGCCGGCGGCTCGTTGCCGCCGTTGTCGGCCACGTCGACGGCAGCCGTGCTACGTTCCGCCACCGTCGTTCCTGCCTCCCCATCCGTTACGCGCTGTCGGCCAGTCTGCGAAGCCATGCCAATTGTGCCCACAGTCCGGCGCTATGCACGACACGCGAAGGGCCCCGACGGTTGTGCGCATCAGCGACCCATACGGCCACGGACCATTCCGACCATGGCGTTGAGCTCTTCGATGCGCATCCGCTTGGCCGCCACGATGAAGACGGCGGCCAGCGCGACACCGCCGGCGGCCAACGCGGCGAGGGAGCCGGTGACTCCGCTGCCGAGCCACTGGGTGACCGCGTAGGCGGCCGCTCCCGCCACGGCTGCCGCGGGGACGCAGGCGCCGGTGAGGCGGGCGTAGGTGCGCATCACGTGGGCGCCGTCGAGGTCGCCGCCCAGCCGGTTGCGCAGGCGCCGCCAGGCGACGCCGACACCGACGGTGTAGCCGAGGCCGTACGCGGCGGCCATGCCGACGACGGCCCAGCGCGCGGGGAGCACGAAGAACGCGGCGGTGGAGACGCCCGCGTTGACGCCGGCGACGATGACGGTGTTGTAGAACGGCGTCCGGGTGTCCTCGTAGGCGTAGAACCCGCGCAGGACGACGTACTGGACGGAGTACGGGATGAGTCCGAGGCCGAAGGCCATCAGGACGTAGCCGATGTTCTGGGCGCCGGATCCGGAACCGGCGTACAGCAGCGTGGCCATGGGGACACCGAGGGCGAGGAACGCGAAGGCGCAGGGCACGATCGCGACGGCCGAGGTGCGCAGCCCGTAGGAGATGTCGTCGCGGACGGCGGCGGCGTCCCCGTCGTGGGCGGAGCGGGAGATGCGCGGCAGCACGGCCGTCATGACGGAGACGGTGATGATCGCCTGCGGCATCTGCCACAGCAGCAGCGCGTAGTTGTAGGCCGTGATGCCGGTTCCGGGGTGGCCCTGCTTCTCCGCGACGGATCCGGCCCAGGTGGCCAGCTGCGTCACGACGACGAGGCCGATCTGGTTGGCCAGGACGAAGAAGAAGGTCCACTTGGCCAGGCGGGCGGCCTTGCCGAGGCCGTGGCCCCGCCAGTCGAAGCGCAGGCGCGGCCGGAAGCCGGCGTCGCGCAGGTAGGGCAGCATCGCGAGGGCCTGGACGGTGAGGCCCAGCAGGGTGCCGAGGCCCAGCAGGCGGACACCCTCGGCGGTGACGGTGGTCGCGTTGACACCGGAGGTGGTGAAGCCGCCGAAGGCCCAGATGAATGCGCCGAACGTGGCGATGACGACGATGTTGTTGAGGACGGGGGTCCACATCATCGCGCCGAACCGGCCGCGTGCGTTGAGGATCTGACCCAGGACCACGTGCACGCCCATGAAGAACATGGTCGGCAGGCAGTAGCGGGCGAAGGCGACCGCGACGTCCATCTGCTGGGGGTCGGACGCCAGCTTCGGCGACATCATCGTGATGAACACCGGCGCCGCGAGGACGCAGATGGTGGTGATGGCCGCCAGCAGCACGACGACGAGCGTCAGGAGGCGGTTGGCGTAGGCCTCGCCCCCGTCGTCGTCCTGCTTCATGGCCCGCACCAGCTGCGGGATGAAGACGGCGTTGAGCGCACCGCCGCCGACCAGCACGTAGATCATCGTCGGCAGGGTGTTGGCGATCTGGTACGTGTCGTTGAACGTGCCGACGCCGATGGCGCCGGCGATCACGAGGGTCCGCAGGAAGCCGGTGATGCGGGAGACGATCGTGCCGGCGGCCATGAGGGCGCTGGACTTGAGCAGGCTGGAGGCGCGGCCGGCGGGCTTGCTCGGAGCCGGTGCGGCGACGGGGGCGTCCTCGACGGGGGTGCCGGGAGCGCCCTGCTGGTCGCGGTAGAGGTGCGCGAAGGCGTCGGGCTCGGGCTTCTCGTCCGCCGCCTTGGTGACCAGGGAGTCCACCCCGACGAACTGGGTGGTCGTCGCGTGGTCGCCGTAGGGCAGGTGCCGTGAGGGCCCGTCCGGCTCGGGCGGCGGGGTCTGGGCCCAGACGTGCGGGTCGGGTGCGTGTGCGGGGGCCTGCGGGGCCGCGTAGAGCGGGCCGGGCTCCTGGTAGGTACCGGGGGGCGGCGGAGGGTGCGAGGCCCGGTCGTAGAGGACCTCGGCGACGGGGTCCTGGGCCGACAGGTCCTGGGACCGGTACGGGTCGTAGTCGTAGGCATCCTCGACGTACGGGTCACGGTCCGGCGCGGGCGCAGGCGCGGGGACCTGCCCGGCCACCGGGGTGCCCGGGGCAGTGCCCTGGTAGGGCGCGGGCCCACCAGTGCCCTGCGCGCGGTCACCGTCGTACGGCGCGTTCATCGAAACCCCACCTCATCGTCCCCAGGCCGACCGGCCACGGCATCGCTCAACGGTCCACTGTCTCACCCGTGCCGGACGGCCCGGTGCTTTGCGCTCCGGTGTCCGGGGTCCCGTCACTCGGCTGCGTGCTCTCCTCGGCCGCCGCCCGGGCCGCGACGCGCTTGCGGCTGGCGTACATCTTGATGCCCGCCAGGACGAGAAGGAGGACGCCGCCGGCGATGACGAGCATGACGGTCGGAGTGATCTCGGTGGCCTCCACGGTGAACTTGCGCGCTTTGCCGTAGGGCACGCCGTCGGTGGTGAAGAGCTGCGCGGTGACCTCGACGGGGCCGCTCGCGGTGGCGTTGGCGGTGAACTTGACCGTCTGGCTGTGTCCTCCCGTGACGGTCACCTCCTGCTCCGCCTGGCCGCTGTCGCCGAACATCAGGCGGGTCGGGTTGGCCGACTTCACCCGCAGGACGAGGTTGTGGACGTCCTGGACGAGGCTGTTCTGGACGCTGACCGGGATGGTCGCGCTGTGCCCGGACAAGGTGGCGTCGGACTTGGGGACGACCTTGACCTTCTCGGTGAGACCGATCAGGTACTCCTGCACCTGCTCCCGGTAGAGCCGGCCCTCATCCGGGCGGCCGCGCCAGGAGGTGGACATCTCGCGGTTGGTGGTGTTGCCGAAGGGGATCTCCACGCGGTCGGGCGCGCTGAGGATCACCTTGAAGTGGTCCAGGGTGTTCTGGGTGGCACGGATCCTCTCGAACGCGGAGACCGGGAGTTCCGTCTTGCGCAGTGCCTCGGGGTACTGGCCGGCGCCCGGGACCTGGGTGTTGACGCCAGGGTCGGGCTTGGCCGCGGCTGCCGCGTCGAGGTCGGCCGGCTGGCTCCAGCGGCCCGCCTGCAAGCCTCGTACGGCGGCCGCCATCGTCTGCGCCTGGCTGGTGGTCGGCATCCGCTGCGGGGTGACGACGAAGCTGCGCTGGCTGTCGGTCTTCTGGAGGTTCAGGGCGAGGCTCTGGGCCAGGAAGCGCTGCACGGCCAGCGTGGCGTCCCCGGCGTTCAGCATGTCGCCCTCGAAGGCGGTCGACAGGTCGGCGTCGGCCACGACCGCGGTGGTGCCCGCGCCGATGGGACGGGCCGCGGAGGGCGTGTAGCCGAGGGCACCCGTCTCCTGGAGGCTGTCGCTGCGCGCCAGGACGTTGTGGGCGCCCGCCGACGTCGCCACGTTGACGATCGACGGGTCGATGGCGCCGTTCACGGGCCAGGAGAAATCGGTGGACGGTGTGACGTGCAGGACGGTCTCCACCGCCTGCTTCGCCTTGTCGGTGGCGGGCCTCAGCTGGCCCAGCGTGCCCGAGACGTCCTTGCCCTGGTGGGCCAGGGAGGCGATGTCGGGGTCGGCGAACGGCAGCGCGACGATCTTCTTGCCCTGGACCGCGGTTTCCAGGGAGCTCAGCCACTGCTCGGCGACGGCCTTGTTCTTGCCCTGGACGATCCGTCCGTCCGGTGTGCGGTACCGGTATCCCTTGGTCATCGCGTCGACCGTGTAGAGCAGGTCGGGGTCGATGACCCAGGTGACGGGCAGGTCCTTGCCGAGGGCGACCATCTGCTGGAGGCGGCCGCCGGGCTTGAGCTCATCGGCGAGGGAGTCGTCGAGGAAGACGGGTGTCTGGAGCTCGTCCGAGCCGGTCTCCGCCGTCAGACGCGTGGTGGAGATCAGCGGCCACAGGTACGTGAGCTGGGAGCGCTTGGCGGCTGCCTCCGGCTGCCAGGGCAGGAAGGTCCGCTTGATGCCCAGCACCTGCTCGTACTGGCGGCTCTCGGTCTCACCGGACAGGGAGACGCCGAGCTGGTAGACGCCGTCCTTGTCCAGCTCCAGCTTGTTCACGGGGACGGTGAGAGTGAAGTCCTGCTTGACCTTGGACGGCAGGGAGGGGATCTTCACGGCGAACGCGGGGTCGATCTCACCGGGATCCGTGCCGGCCCGGAACCCGGCGCGTTCCGCCGCCTCGTCGATGGACGCCCGGTCGCCCAGGGCGGGCCCGACCCGCAGGCCCACGTGTGCGCCGGTGATCGTCTCGCGGCCGTTGTTGACCACGCTGCCGGAGATGGTGAGCGTGTCGCCCTTGACCGGGGCCGTCGGGGCCATCCCGTCCAGCTGCACGTCCACGGTGCCCGCCTCGGCGGCCTGCGCGGCCTGCGGGGCGGGCGAGTACACCAGAGCGGCGAGCACGGGGGTCCCTGCGAGCAGGACGACTGCGCGCCGCAGCCAGCGGCGCCGGGCAGGTGCGGGGGGTGCCCCCTGGATGTCTGCCGCCTCGGCCACGCGCTAGCCCGTCCCTCGAAGTGTCAGTGGTCGTCGTTTGTGCGTCCACGCATGGTAACGAGAGCCGCTGTGCGCGAGTGCCGCGCCTTGCTCCACATGATCGGCGCCGGGCCGCCGGCACCGCATGCCGGGGCGGCCGTAAAGGCGGAAGCCCTCGCCGGGCGGGGCACGTACCCTTTTCTGTTGTGCCGAACGCCAACGAAGACAACCCCAGTGCCCTGAGTCAGGTGCAGCTCCGCGCGGTCAGTGAACTGCTGCGGGTCGCCCCTGTCGCCGACGAGCTCGGCCGCCGGTTCCAGCAGGCCGGCTTCCGCCTCGCCCTGGTCGGCGGGTCCGTACGCGATGCGCTGCTCGGGCGTCTCGGCAACGACCTCGACTTCACCACCGACGCCCGCCCCGAGGACGTCCTGAAGATCGTCCGGCCGTGGGCCGACTCGGTCTGGGACGTCGGCATCGCCTTCGGCACGGTCGGAGCCCAGAAGAACGGCTTCCAGATCGAGGTGACCACGTACCGCTCGGAGTCCTACGACCGCACCTCGCGCAAGCCCGAGGTCTCCTACGGCGACTCGATCGAGGAGGACCTGGTCCGCCGCGACTTCACCGTGAACGCGATGGCGGTCGCCCTCCCGGAGAAGGAGTTCGTGGACCCGCACGGGGGTCTGGAGGACCTCCAGGCGGGCGTCCTGCGCACTCCCGGCACCCCGGAGGCCTCCTTCTCCGACGACCCGCTGCGGATGCTGCGTGCGGCGCGCTTCGCCGCCCAGCTCGACTTCGAAGTCGCCCCCGAGGTCGTGACGGCGATGAAGGCCATGTCGGACCGGATCGAGATCGTCTCGGCGGAGCGCGTGCAGGGGGAGCTGAACAAGCTGCTGCTGTCCGCGCACCCGCGCAAGGGCCTGGGCCTGCTGGTGGACACCGGGCTGGCCGACCACGTGCTGCCCGAGCTGCCCGCCCTGCGGCTGGAGAGTGACGAGCACCACCGGCACAAGGACGTCTTCGACCACTCGCTGATCGTGCTGGAGCAGGCCATCGCGCTGGAGCACGAAGGCCCGGACCTGGTGCTGCGGCTAGCGGCCCTGCTCCACGACATCGGCAAGCCGCGCACCCGTCGGTTCGAGAGCGACGGCCGGGTTTCCTTCCACCACCACGAGGTGGTGGGCGCGAAGATGACCAAGAAGCGCATGACCGCGCTGAAGTACTCGAACGACATGGTCAAGGACGTGTCCCGGCTGGTCGAGCTGCACCTGCGCTTCCACGGCTACGGGGACGGCGAGTGGACCGATTCCGCCGTACGCCGCTACGTGCGCGACGCCGGCCCGCTCCTGGACCGCCTGCACAAGCTGACCCGGTCCGACTGCACCACGCGCAACAAGCGCAAGGCCAATGCCCTCTCCCGCACCTACGACGGCCTGGAGGAGCGCATCGCGCAGCTTCAGGAGCAGGAGGAGCTCGACGCCATCCGGCCCGACCTGGACGGCAACGAGATCATGCAGGTCCTGGGCGTCGGTCCGGGGCCGGTGATCGGCAAGGCCTACGCGTTCCTGCTGGAGCTGAGGCTGGAGAACGGCCCGATGGAGCGTGACGCCGCGGTCACCGCCCTCAAGGAATGGTGGGCGGCGCAGGACTGAACCGTGGTCGGCGGGGTCGATGTTTCACCCATGAGCCGAGTCCTCCGCCACGGCGAGGAGCAGGACCGTCAGACCCGCCAGACGGACCCCCACGCCGCCTACTGGG